>CAYTFG010000102.1:0-7460 GCA_964436925.1 uncultured Bacteroides sp.
CTATCCATGACATAATCAAACGGGCGATAATCCATCAGCGAAAGCATTTTCTCACAGTTACGACATATCATCTTGCGATTGCCCCACGCAATTGTTGATGACAATAGCGCTACAATCTCAATATCTTGTAACTTTTCAAAACGACGAGGGAATTGCACCGGGTCTTCGCTGATAAAATCAGGGTTGTTTATTCGATTTGCCTCAAAGTCCAAGAGGTCTTTAATTTCAGATAATGATAATTTCATGGGATAAAAAAATAAAGAGTGTCGATTGAAAACCGACACTCATAATTTGTTTTGAGGGTGAACAGAGGGTCTCGAACCCTCGACCTTCGGAACCACAATCCGACGCTCTAACCAACTGAGCTATGCTCACCATTTGTTCGTCTCTCAAAGACATTGCAAAGGTACGACTTTTTTTTGAACTGGCAATAGCTTTGGCGACTTTTTTTCTAGAAAAATGCAATTTTTATCACTCTTCTTGTGCCACATAATCGGCATCAACCTTGACATTATGCTTCTTAAAGATGCTTTCTGCGCTGGTTTTGAATAAATTACAAGCGCCACGCCATTGACTATCGTCACATTCGTCAGCAAACACTAATCGGTAATTATTTTTTGGATTTTTTCCGGGAATCGTAAAAACCAAACGATATTTTGCCGTAGAAAATTTGGCACGACCACGTTCATCTCTTACCAACTTAGCATTGACGATGGCTCCACCTCGTGTATCGCGGGTCTTCATGTTTGAAATAAAATTGCCCAACGAGTAAACAATCAAAACATCTTTATCATATTTTTCGCTGTATCTCACCTCCATCGGTTGGATAACGTGGGGATGTGAACCGATTATCAAGTCAACGCCTTGGTCAACCAAGAAATCAGCGAGTGATTTTTGCGATGAATTCTGAATGAGTTTATACTCCTCACCCCAATGCACCATGGTCACAATAATTTCAGCTTTGGCGTCTCTAAGCTTGGCGATATCGGTCTTAATCTTATCGCGATTGATGTAGTCAACGACAAGATTTCCTTTAACAGCAATTCCATTGGTGCCATAGGTGTAATTCAAGAATCCGATATTGAATCCATGTATCATCTTCACAAGCGGCAATGCCTCACTTCTTGCTTTGCTATCATGATATGTGCCCAAATGATCAACGCCTAGAGAGTCAAGCACCGTGATTGTGCGATGAGCTCCGCGGTCTAATCTATCGAGTGTGTGATTATTGGCGGTAAGCATCATGTCAAAACCGGCATCTTTCAATGCCACGGCATAACTATCAGGGGAATTAAAGCATGGGTATCCGGAATAAGATTTACCGCCCAGCGGTGTTTCAAGATTTACAACAGCATAGTCGGCTGCTTGAATGTAGGGGGCAATTTCGCTAAAGCATTCATCATAGTTGTAACTACCGTCACTGCAACGTGCAGCATCAAGTTGTCCTTGGTGTTGCATTGCATCACCGGCAAAGAGAAGGTCAACTTCACCTTTGCCGTAGAGCAACGTTATGAGTGATATTAGAATAGGTACTGCAATATTCATAGGTACTTAATTTTACCGATAATGAGTATCAATAAATCAAGCCCTTGGCAGCAAGTAACGTATTCTTCATAAGCGAGCAGATGGTCATGGGCCCTACTCCACCGGGAACCGGTGTTATATACGAGCATTTGGGTGCAACATTTGCATAGTCAACATCGCCACTCAAGCGGAAACCTGACTTGCGAGTTGCATCAGGAACACGAGTTGTGCCCACGTCAATCACCACAGCACCCTCTTTTACCATATCTTCGGTTACAAAGCCCGGAGAACCGAGAGCCGCAATGATAATATCAGCTTCGCGAGTAATTTCTTTTAAGTTCTTGGTCGCGCTGTGGCACACGGTTACTGTAGCATCGCCGGGATAACCTTTTTGCATCATGAGATTTGCAACAGGCTTTCCAACGATATTGCTACGGCCGATAACAACACATCGACGGCCTTTTGTTTCAATCTTATATCTTGACAAGAGCTCCATGATACCTGCCGGTGTTGCCGACACAAAACATGGTAGCCCTATTGACATACGGCCCACATTTACAGGATGGAAACCATCAACGTCTTTGTGATAGTCAATAGCTTCTATCACAGCTTGCTCATTGATGTGTTTAGGCAATGGAAGTTGTACAATAAATCCGTCAACTTCAGCATCATCATTGAGCTTATGCACTTCTTCGAGTAGCTGCTCTTGAGTCACATCACTCTCAAAGCGGATAAGCGACGAACGGAAGCCGCACATCTCGCAAGCTTTAATTTTATTGGCCACATAAGTTTCACTGCCACCGTCATGTCCCACAAGTATTGCTACCAAGTGAGGGCGACGATGACCGGCTTTTACCATTTCCTCAACCTCTACAGCAATTTCTTGTTTTACTGTATCGGCGACTTTCTTGCCATCAATTATTTCCATGTCTTAAAATAGGGTCTTATAGATTGCTAATTTTTTGAAGGGGAGAATTCTTAACGATGAGAGCGCATTTGGCGCATAGCCTTCATCATTTTCATTGGGTTACTCTTCAATGCGGTGGCAGCCTTCATCATTTTGCGAGTTTCCTCAAATTGCTTGAGCAGGCGGTTCACCTCTTGAATTGTAGTACCGGAGCCTTTGGCAATGCGTTGACGGCGATTTGCAGTGATAATTTCGGGATGCTCACGTTCTTGAGCAGTCATAGAATAGATTATCGCTTCGATGCCCTTAAATGCATTGTCATCAATATCGACGTCTTTGATAGCCTTTGAGACGCCCGGAATCATCATTGCAAGGTCCTTAATGTTACCCATTTTCTTGATTTGTTGAATTTGGCTCAAGAAATCGTTGAAATTAAACTGGTTTTTTTGAATCTTGCGTTGCAATTCCATTGCTTCTTTCTCGTCGTATTGTTGTTGAGCACGTTCAACGAGAGAAACGATATCACCCATACCGAGGATACGGTCAGCCATACGAGCGGGGTGGAATGTATCAATGCCATCTAACTTTTCACCGGTACCCACAAACTTAATAGGCTTGTTAACGACGGTGCGGATAGAAAGAGCGGCACCACCACGAGTATCACCATCAAGTTTTGTGAGGACAACGCCATCAAAGTCAAGACGTTCGTTAAATTCTTTAGCAGTGTTTACTGCATCTTGACCGGTCATTGAGTCAACGACGAATAGAGTTTCTTGAGGCTTGATAGCATTCTTGATGTTTTCAATCTCGTTCATCATCTGCTCGTCAACAGCAAGACGACCGGCAGTATCGACAATCACCAAGTCATGGTGATGTTCTTTAGCGTATTTAATCGCATTTTGAGCAATTTGCACAGGATTTTGATTACCTTCCTCTGTGTACACGGGCACACCTACTTGCTCGGCAAGCACTTTCAATTGCTCAATAGCCGCAGGACGATACACGTCACAAGCGACCAATAACGGATTTTTGTTTTTTTCTGCTTTTAATTTCTTAGCAAGTTTTCCTGTAAAAGTAGTTTTACCGGAACCTTGTAAACCCGACATGAGGATAACCGAAGGATTTCCCGAAAGATTTATCGGAGCAGCTTCAGAGCCCATCAATGTAGTCAACTCATCATGCACAATTTTAATCATCAATTCCTTAGGCTTGATGGCATTGATAACATTTTGACCGATGGCTTTTTGCTTAACAGTATCGGTAAAAGTCTTAGCAACCTTGTAGTTTACGTCGGCATCAAGAAGTGCACGACGCACCTCTTTCATAGTTTCGGCAACATTAATCTCGGTAATCTTACCTTCACCCTTGAGCACCTTCAAACTGCGCTCCAGTTTCTCGCTTAGATTTTCAAACATGTGATTTTATATGTAGGTGTAATAATTTTATTAATTAATCAGTTTATTTGTCTCAGTTTCGGGGAAAATAATTTGAGGTTTGAAGTCTTTAGCTTCATCAGGAGTCAACAAAGCATATGCAATGATAATCACAATGTCACCGGGTTGCACCTTGCGTGCAGCAGCGCCATTGAGGCAAATCACACCGCTATTGCGTTCACCTTTGATAACATAAGTATCAAAACGTTCCCCATTATTATTGTTGACAATATACACTCGTTCCCCCTCGATAATACCTGCAGCTTCCATGAGTGCTTCATCAATAGTTATACTACCGATGTAGTTCAAGTTAGCTTCGGTAACTGTTACTCGATGTATCTTTGATTTTACAACTTGTATCATCATCTCTTTTTGGCTATCAATATTTTATGTTATCAATTAGTCGTACATCACCACAGTAAACAGTTACACATCCCACAGGTTCTTGACTATCAGACCAATTATTGATGGGTTGCATAGTTTTACCATCGACAATTTCGTAATATTCAACTTCCATGAATGGAACTGCATTTATCTCGTCAACAACTTTTTGCTTGAGTTCGGCAACAGTATATTGAGATTTCTTTACAACGCTTTCCAGTAAGACTTTATGTATTGCAGGAGCCACTTGACGTTGTTCGGGAGTTAGGCGCACGTTGCGGCTACTTAATGCCAAGCCATCGTCTTCACGCTTGATGGGGCAACTGACAATTTCCAAATTAAAGCCTTCAAGTTCCACCATACGGCGAATAACAGCGATTTGTTGAAAATCTTTTTCTCCAAAATATGCTCTTGTAGGTTCTACAATAGCAAATAGCTTGCTGACAATCTGAGCCACGCCATTGAAGTGGCCGGGGCGCATTGCACCTTCCATGACTTCAGCAACAGGGCCAAGGTCAAATTGACGATTGTCAGGAGTTGGATAAATTTCCTGAACGCTGGGAATAAAGGCATAATCTACATTTGCAGCGCTGAGTTTTGCACAGTCAGCTTCTTCGGTTCTTGGATATGTGCGTAAATCCTCCGGGTTGTTAAACTGCGTGGGATTAACAAACACACTGACAACCACAACATCATTTTCAGAACGCGCGCGTTCAATTAATGATACGTGGCCTGCATGTAACGCACCCATTGTGGGAACCAATCCCACGGTGAGTCCTTGAGATTTCTTTAAGCTTATGTTTTGCTTAAGTTGATCTATTGTTCTAACGATTTCCATTTCTTTTATTAAATACTCGCTATAGTTAGTGTATAGCTTTCACCTTGCAAAATTACGTAATAAATCTTGATTAGCCAAGAGATTGACAATTTTGCTCAAAAAACAATCCTTATATCAAATTTTATCACTACATTTGAATCATATTTATCATTAGCCGAAAATGGAACAAGAATTTGCATCAACACTCCTCGAAAATGCCGTCAGCGAGCTTTCTCACCTTCCGGGTGTGGGGCGAAAAACCGCTCTACGCCACGCTTTGCACTTGCTTCGCCAAGATGAAAAAGTTGCTATTGCACTCGGGGAGGCCATCATAAATATGCGCAAAGGTATCAAATATTGCCACCTTTGTCACAATATTTCGGAAGAAGACGTTTGCCCCATTTGCTCCTCACCGTTGCGAGATAAGCGCACCGTTTGTGTTGTTGAAAACGTCAAAGACGTCATGAGCTTTGAAAACACAGGGCAATTCAAGGGGGTTTATCACGTTCTTGGCGGTGTAATTTCGCCCATGGACGGCATTGGCCCTGATAAACTTGAAATAGATTCACTCATCAAGCGCGTTGCTGATGGTGAAGTCGATGAAATAATTCTTGCGCTGAGTGCCACAATGGAAGGTGACACCACTAACTTCTACATATACCGCAAGTTGGGCACCCTGCCGGTCAAGATAACACAATTGGCGCGTGGTGTTTCAGTTGGTAACGAGATTGAGTACACTGACGAAATCACATTGGGGCGCTCGCTACTCAATCGCACTTTATTCACCGATTCATTCAACAACAATCTCTAAAAGCCATGATACTCAACGATGGAACTATAACCCTGCGTGCCGTCGAGCCATCTGACCTCGACACGCTTTATCTGTGGGAAAACGACACATCGCTATGGAATGTCAGTTTGACAACCGCTCCGCTGTCACGTCAACAGTTATGGGAGTACATAAACAGCTATGATGCAGACATCTATAATTCCAAGCAATTGCGTTTTATCATCGACTGCAACGGCGTGTCAATAGGAACTGTTGATATTTTTGACTTCGATGCGCAACATCGTCGAGCTTTTATCGGCATTTTCATCGCTGCACAATATCGTCGCAATGGCTTTGCATTCAGAGCATTATCACTAATTGAAGAATACAGTCACAAAATCATTGGGATGCACCAACTTTCAGCGATAGTTTCGGTAGAAAACGCCCCCAGCCTATCGCTCTTTAAAGCACAAGGTTTTACAACATCGGGAAGGCTACGTTCATGGCTTAGGTCAGGCAATAGCTACACCGATGCAATAATACTCCAAAAGTTATTTAATTAATTGTTGTGCAAGTCGCTGGGATGATACATCCAGCCCTTGAAATCGGCGCCCATAGACTTGACAATGCGGTGCCAATAAGCGTCTTCTTTTCCCTTCAACATTTCTTCGGGAGTCAATGTAATCTTTGTGACCGCCCAAACATTTTCATTTAGTTCTTCTTCGAGCTGACCGGGACTCCAGCCACTATATCCGACAAAAAATCTCACTTGACCTTCGGTCGTATAGCCTGAATTTACATAGTCAATTATCGTGTCGAAATCGCCACCAATAAACAGTCCGGGAGCAAACTCTCTTGCCTCAGGGAACAAAGAGCCAAGTGTGTGGATGAAATATAATCTATCGGTTGACAACGGGCCACCACAGTAAACAGGCACATTTGTCTTTTCATCTACTTTTTTCAATAAATCATGGAGATTGTAGGCTATAGGATTGTTCATTACAATACCCATGGCGCCTTTATCCTTACCAAATTCCACCAAAGCAACGACAGCATGTTTGAAGTATTTTTCTTCAAGGAATGGTTCCGACACAAGCAATGCGCCCTCAAATGGCTCGCTATGAGGGATAGAAATTTTGAATAATGTGTCCTTAATAGATTTCATAAACTGGAGAGATAAGTAACTGTATTATATAATTTTGCCCAAATACAATATTCAAGCACGAATATAGTAAATTTGTAAGCTAAAAGCAATATTTTTATGTCAAATTTTAATTTTTAATTATATTTAATCTTTTAAGTCTCATTTATTTAGGCGAATTTCTCAACCGAGCACGACTTTTTATGCTTTTAATGATTAATTTTGTAATATCATCATTCTAATTACCACAACAATGAACACATCAAAAGATAAGACAGTTGTACTCACTGAATTTCTCAACGACTTTGAGGCAAACCTTGCGCTGGGCGTACTTAGAGACAACGATATACCCTGTATGTTGCAAAACGAGCTACTAGGTGGCTCGGCAAGCCTTTCTGGTGCAGTTCTTCAACCCATCAGGCTATTAGTTTTTGAAAAAGACTTGGAGACCGCCCGAGAGTTACTAAATCAATCAACCGACTAACAAT
>CAYTFG010000103.1:0-7375 GCA_964436925.1 uncultured Bacteroides sp.
CAATGGCTTTCCTTCGGTCGGGCAAGTTATGCGTCGCAGGGGCATGCGCAGGTGACAGCTAACGCCGGCACCTGCTTTTTCCTCGCATGGGGTAATGGGTATGGGATTTTTTGGATGGAAGGGAGATTTTTGTGGGGAAATGGGGGCGGAGTTGTTGAATTTTGTGTATATTTGCAGTCATGTAAAACAATCTATTTTAAGTTTTTAATACCATTGATTAGATGAACCGAATAATCGAAAAAGAATACTTTTCGGAAAAAGTAGTGAAGCTGGTAGTAGAGGCTCCACTAATAGCGAAGTCTCGCCGCCCCGGGCATTTTGTGATTGTGCGCTGTGGAGAAAAGGGCGAGCGCATCCCGTTGACAATAGCCGACTCTGATACAGTAAAAGGGACAATCACATTAGTAATTCAAGCAGTTGGCGCATCCACGACAAAGATTTGTGCGCTGAATCCGGGCGATTTTCTGACTGATGTTGTAGGGCCGTTGGGCCGTGCGACGAAGATAGAGAAAGTCGGTACGGTAGTGTGCTGTGGAGGCGGAGTGGGTGTAGCGCCGTTGTTGCCAATAATCAAGGCAATGAAGCAGGCGGGCAACCGAGTAGTAACCGTGTTGGCGGCACGAACAAAGGATTTGATAATACTAGAAGAGCAGTGCCGAGAGTGGAGTGATGAGCTTATAATCATGACTGATGATGGAAGTTATGGTAATAAGGGCTTAGTTACAAATGGCGTTGAGATGGTAATCAATCGCGAGCCGGTAAATGAGGTAATCACGATAGGTCCGGCGATAATGATGAAGTTTGTGTCGTTGTTGACTAAGAAGTATGAGGTTCCGACCATCTGTTCGTTGAACACGATAATGGTTGATGGCACGGGAATGTGTGGCGCCTGCCGAGTAACGGTTGGCGGCAAGACACGTTTTGTGTGTGTTGACGGTCCGGAATTTGATGCCCATGAGGTTGACTTTGATGAGATGTTGATGCGTTTACGCGCTTATAATTAACTGAAAAAACACGAACTAGAAGATGAATGAAATGAAGACATCAGCGCCTCGAGAAGCCGCATGGCGAGAGGAGCTACGCAATAGTTTAAGCGCGAAAGAACGCACAGCAATCCCACGCGTAAAGATGAATGAATTGAGCCCTGAGTATCGCATTACCTGTAATGAGGAGGTTAATCAGGGATTGAATAAGGAGCAGGCTGTTCTAGAGGCAACGCGGTGTATGGATTGCCCTAATCCGCAGTGTGTTCAGGGTTGTCCTGTGGAAATAAATATACCGGGATTTATCAAGAATATCCAGCGAGGTGATTTTAATCAGGCGGCTGTAGTGCTGAAGGAGACTAGTGCGCTGCCGGCAGTGTGTGGCCGTGTGTGCCCCCAAGAGAAGCAGTGTGAGAGCCGATGCATCTATCATAAGATGAAGAAGGAGCCGGTAGCGATAGGTTATCTGGAGCGTTTTGCAGCAGATAGTCAGCGATTGAGCGGCGTAAAGGCACAACCGCAAGTAGCGCCGAAGAATGGCAAGAAGGTGTGTGTAGTGGGCTCAGGCCCTGCCGGATTGTCGTTTGCGGGCGATATGATTAAGCGTGGCTATGAAGTCGTTGTGTATGAAGCACTTCATGAAATAGGCGGTGTTCTAAAATATGGCATACCGGAATTTCGTTTGCCCAACTCGGTTGTAGATGTCGAGATAGAGTCTTTGCGCGAGCTAGGTGTAGATTTTGAGAAGGATGTCGTAGTGGGCAAAACTTTGAGCTATGATGATTTGCAGGCTATGGGATTTAATGGTATCTTTGTAGCGTCAGGCGCGGGGTTACCACGATTTATGAATATCCCGGGCGAGAATCTGATAGGCGTAATGTCAAGTAATGAGTATCTGACGCGCGTGAATCTCATGGGCGCAGGACGCGATGGCTGGGACACCCCGGTGGCACGTGGCAAGAGAGTTGCGGTCATAGGCGGAGGAAACACGGCGATGGACTCGGCGCGCACGGCACGACGAATGGGAGCAGAAGTAATGCTAGTGTATCGTCGAAGCGAGAGCGAAATGCCGGCGAGAGCAGAGGAAGTGCATCATGCTAAACAGGAAGGTATAGAGTTTAAGACGTTGCATAATCCGCTGAGTTATGAGGGCGATGAGAAGGGCCATGTAATCAGCATGAAGCTTCAGCGCATGGAACTTGGCGAGCCAGACGAATCGGGACGACGTTCACCGGTGCCAGTAGAGGGCGCAGTGGAGGATGTTGCCGTAGATGAGGTAATAGTGAGTGTGGGTGTATCACCTAATCCATTAATACCCAACTCGATACCCGGAATAGACGTGAGCCGACGCGGCACGATAGTGGTTAATGATGATTTGCAATCGTCAATACCAATGATATATGCCGGTGGCGACATTGTGAGAGGCGGTGCGACCGTAATACTTGCAATGGGAGACGGACGACATGCAGCAGCTGCAATGGATGCTTATTTGAGTAAGTAAAGTAAGCGGCTGATAGACATAAAGTTATATGCCATCTATGGTGCGGAAAATCGCACCGTGGATGGCATTGCCAATAAAAATATAAACCAATATTATTCAAACGATTATAGTTGATTTTTTATAAAGATGAAACAGATGTGTAGGACATTATTATTAGCACTGACGGTCATGTTGATGGTGTCATGTAGCGGGAATAAATCAGTGTCAAGTGATTTAAGTGAAGTGATTTATGAGCCCGAATATGCGAGCGGATTTGAGATACGCGGGTCGAAGGATGCAGCGAGTGTTTTGCTGGTGACTAAGGCATCATGGCAGGGCGACAGCACGGCTCGGACAGAATTGTTTATACAGCGAAATGATGAGCCTATACCTGAAGGTTTTAGCGGCCAGGTGCTAAAGGGCGATGCCAAACGAATAGTGTGTATGTCATCGACGCATGTGGCAATGCTTGACGCAATAGGCGATGTTGAGGCCGTTGTCGGTGTTTCGGGAATCGACTATATATCGAATAAATATGTTGTGGCACATAAGAAGGAAATAGGCGATGTTGGCTATGAGGGCAATATCGACTATGAGTTGCTAGTGTCGCTAAATCCGGATTTGGTGCTACTTTATGGCGTGACAGGAGCCAGCTCGATGGAGGGCAAACTCAAGGAGCTTGGCATTCCATTTGCTTATGTTGGCGAATATTTGGAGGAAAATCCGCTAGGCAAGGCTGAGTGGATTGTAGCGTTGGCCGAAATTGTTGGACAACGAGAAAAGGGGGAAACAGTTTATGAGGATATCCCGGTGAGATATAATCGAGTGAAGAATTATGCAGCAAGTCAGGGTGATGAGCCGGCGAAGGTGATGATAAATGCGCCTTATGGTGATTCATGGCTGATGGCATCGACGCAAAGTTATATGGCACAATTGATTGCGGACGCGGGTGGCGAATATCTCTACACAAAGAATACGTCAAACACGTCTCAACCGATAGATATGGAAGAGGCATATAGACTTGCAAGTCAGGCATACGTGTGGATAAATGTGGGCACCGCTACCACGATGGAAGAATTCTTGAAAATGTGTCCGAAATTTGCCGATACGCGAGTTGTTAAGCGTGGAGAAATCTATAACAATAATCTGCGCACCAATGAATATGGCGGAAATGATTATTGGGAGTCGGGCGTAGTGAATCCTGACTTGGTGTTGCAAGACTTGGCAAAGATATTTCATCCGTATGTAGACTTTGGCGCGGACTTTGTTTATTATCAGAAGTTGAAATAAATGCGAGCGAAGTCTACGATATTATTCATATCATTGGCGATATTGCTTATTGCGCTGTCAATCATAGACTTATCGGTGGGCGCTACGTCGATACCGTTGACGCAGATATGTGCGGCATTGGTGGGCGGAGATTGTCCCGAGACGACGGCGAAAATAGTGATAAATATAAGGCTAATCAAGGCAGTGGTGGCGCTGTTGTGTGGCGCAGCGCTGTCGGTGAGCGGCTTGCAGATGCAGACGCTGTTTAGGAATCCGCTGGCGGGGCCGTATATATTGGGTATCAGTTCGGGCGCAAGTTTGGGCGTGGCAATATTTATTCTTGGCGCGCCGTTGCTGGGATTGCCCATGGCTTTTACGCAACTAGGCGTGGCCGGGGCGGCATGGATAGGCGCAGCGCTGGTGCTAGTGATAATAGCGGCTGTGAGTCAGCGAATTAAAGATATAATGGTGATATTGATATTGGGAATGATGTTTTCGTCGGGCGTTAGCGCGATAGTACAGATTTTGCAATATCTAAGTAAAGAAGAGTCACTGAAATCGTTTGTGATATGGACCATGGGGTCGCTTGGCAACGTGACAATGTCTCAGCTAGGAATCTTGCTACCTTCGGTTTTGCTGGGATTGTTGCTGTCAGTGCTGACAATAAAGCCATTAAATTTGTTGTTGCTGGGCGAGGAATATGCCCGTTCGATGGGCTTGAATTTGAATCGCTCGCGCCAGATGTTGTTCTTGTCGACAACGCTGTTGGCGGGCACGGTGACGGCATTTTGCGGGCCAATCGGCTTTATAGGGCTGGCAGTGCCGCACGTGGCAAGAGCATTGTTTCGCAATGCAGACCATCGAGTACTATTGCCGGCCACCGCACTTTTAGGGGCGTGTGTGCTGGTGTTCTGCGATATAATTTCCAAGATATTAACACTACCTGTCAACTCCATAACGGCAATATTGGGAATCCCGATTGTGATATGGGTGGTTGTTCGCAATAAATCATTTTCAGTATGATAGAGCTAAGAGACGTTTCGGTTGGATATAACGGAAAGGTGCTGATTGACAGCGCGTCGGCGCAGTTTGACGATGGCAAGCTCACGGCATTGATAGGCCGTAACGGGTCAGGGAAGTCAACGCTATTGAGAGCGTTGGCGGGACTGTCGACGGCAATGAGTGGCGCTATAATGCTGAATGGTAATGATATAGCAGGGATAGGAGCAGCGCAATTGGCTAGAAATGTGGCATTTGTGACGACAGAGCGAGTGCGCATTGCCAATCTAACGTGTAGAGATGTAGTGGCGCTTGGCCGCGCTCCATACACAAATTGGATAGGTCGAATGCAAGATGTTGACCAAGAAATAGTTATACGCTCGTTGGCGCTAGTGGGAATGCAAGACTATGCAAATCGCACGATGGACAAGATGAGCGATGGGGAGTGCCAAAGAGTGATGATAGCCAGGGCGTTAGCTCAAGATACGCCTGTTATATTGCTTGATGAGCCGACGTCGTTTTTGGATATGCCCAATAGGTATGAACTATGTACGGTTTTGGCGGAATTGGCGCATACGCAAAATAAATGCATAATATTTTCGACGCATGAGCTTGATATAGCGTTGTCGTTGTGTGACACAATTGCACTTGTTGATGGCGATAAGTTGGTGCATAAGCCATCGAAAGAGATGATAAAGAGCGGGTTGATAGAAAAGCTGTTCTGCAACTCGAGAGTGTCGGCTGATGTGATAACGCGTTTTATACCGAAAGATTAGAAATGGAAGAAAATTTGAGTTATACGGCGACCGATTATGTAACGGTAATCAGCGTAGATGAATATCTTTCAGAATATTACGATAAGGAGAAGTTTCAGGCATTGTGTGCACAGTGTCCAAATTATGGCAAGGCGTGGACATGTCCGCCGTTTAGCATTGACACTGAAGCGAGAATGAGGCAATATAAATGGCTTCTACTGACTGCAACGAAGATAATTCCGCAAGAAAAAGGATTGCCTATCAGCCTGAGCCGCAAGCTGATATATCCCGAAAGAGTGAGGCTCCAGAGACGTTTGCTGGAAATGGAAAAGGAATATGGCGGGCTATCGTTGGCATACGTCGGTACGTGCATATATTGCGCTGAGAATGAGCAGTGTAGCAGGGCAACCGGCGAACCGTGCCGTCATCCTGAGTTGGCTCGTTCATCGTTGGAATCGTATGGTTTTGACATAGGGAAGACCACACAGCAACTCTTTGATATACCGCTTGTTTGGGGCAGCAAAGGCGAGATGCCCGAGTATTTGACGCTAGTGTGTGGCTTTTTTACAAATGACGAGACGGCGAAGTTTTAGATAGTTGGCGAGTGTTTCGCAAATAATTGCTATCTTTGTACTAGAAATTAATGATATATAAATAATTATACTACTGTTATGGCTTTAAAATGCGGTATCGTAGGACTTCCCAATGTTGGAAAGTCAACCCTATTTAATTGTTTGTCAAATGCTAAGGCACAATCGGCAAACTTCCCATTCTGTACAATCGAACCGAATGTGGGAGTAATCACGGTTCCCGATGAACGCTTGAACAAACTTGTGGAGATGTGCCAACCACGCAGTATTGTGCCCGCAACCGTAGAGATTGTGGATATCGCCGGATTGGTGAAAGGCGCAAGTAAGGGCGAAGGTTTGGGTAATAAGTTTTTGGCAAATATACGAGAAACAGATGCAATACTCCACGTGTTGCGTTGCTTTGATGATGATAATATAACCCACGTTGATGGCTCGGTAGACCCATTGCGCGATAAGGAAATTATAGATTATGAGCTACAAATCAAGGATTTGGAGACGGTAGATTCACGTATAGCTCGTACACAAAAGCAAGCACAAACCGGTGGCGATAAGGCAGCAAAGATGCAATATGAGGTTTTGAAGCAATATAAAGAAGCTTTGGAACAAGGTCTTCCCGCTCGTTCGGTGACATTTGAAACTATTGATGAACAAAAGTTTGCCAAAGATTTGTTTTTGTTGACAAATAAGCCGGTAATGTATGTATGTAACGTAGATGATGCATCGGCAGTGAACGGCAACGCGTATGTTGACAAGGTTCGCGAAGCAATCAAGGCAGAGAATGCAGAATTGTTGATAGTTGCAGCCCGTACGGAAAGCGAAATTGCCGAGCTTGATACATTTGAAGAAAGACAAGAGTTCTTGAATGAAATGGGCTTGCAAGAATCGGGCGTAAGTCGCTTGATACGCGCAGCATATTCGTTGCTCGATTTGCAAACATATTTTACAGCCGGACCGGATGAGGTGAGAGCGTGGACATTCTTGCGTGGTTCAAAGGCACCACAATGTGCGGGAATTATTCACACAGATTTTGAAAAAGGCTTTATCCGAGCAGAAGTAATCAAGTATGATGATTATGTAGCGCTAGGAGGTGAAAAGGGCTGCCGTGATGCCGGGAAATTGTCGGCAGAAGGAAAAGAGTATATCGTTCAAGACGGCGATATCATGCACTTCCTGTTTAACGTGTAGAAAAATAGTTTTTGAATATAGAAAGAGCGAGCTTTGCCGAAATGGCGGGGCTCGCTTAATTAGTATGACGGGCATGTCATATATCTGTGGTGAAAGTCCACCAAGGGCGTAGTT
>CAYTFG010000104.1:0-7323 GCA_964436925.1 uncultured Bacteroides sp.
CAATATACTTGTAATCTGTCTCATAGTGTGTATAGATTTAAAATTCTACAAATTGGCATTTATGGTAATTGCAAATATATCAATTACTTGCATTATTTCCAAATTTTTAGCCAAAAAGTTTTTCAGTGGCCCGAAAATCCCCCACTTTGGTAATCGCCCCGAGGAACTACATCGAGGCGAGGCAACGGCGCAAAGATGTGGTCCAATAGGGGACTTTTACGCCGAAAGTGCTCTTTATCTTGGTTTTATCGAGTACGGAATAAGCCGGGCGGATGACCTTTGAGGGAAATTCATCGGAATGACACGGCTGAATGTCACAAGCGGTGTTTCCCGCATATTCGGCAATCATCTTGGTGAAGTCAAACCATGAGCACACGCCCTCGTTTGAAAAATGATAGATGCCGTCATTCCCCTCAAACTTATGATTCTCAATGATATCCACAATGGCATCTGCGAGGTCTTGAGCATAGGTGGGCGTACCGGCTTGGTCAAAAACCACTTTCAACTGCTCTTTTGTGGCCGTGAGATTGAGCATTGTCTTAACAAAATTCTTGCCAAATTCGCTGTAAAGCCATGCCGTGCGGATGATGATGTAGTGACAACCTGAGTTGGCGATGGCTTGTTCGCCATGCAACTTTGTAAGGCCGTAAACGCCTGTGGGATTGGTGGGTTGCGTCTCGTCACAGGGTGTATTGTTGGTGTTTCCGCCGAAAACATAGTCGGTAGAGATGTGGATGAGCGTCACCCCGTTGTCGCGAGCGGCCTTGGCGATATACCCCACAGCCTCGGCATTTATGTGCTCTGCTATTTCGGGTTGCTCCTCAGCTCGTTCCACGTTGGTATAAGCTGCGCAATTAACAATTACGTCATAGTTGTTAACCTTGATGTCCAAGGCTACAGCCTCGGCATCGGTAATATCGAGGTCATCAACGTCTTTGAAGATATATTCGTTTGAAGCACTGAGCGATGCGCGTTGCATACAGTTGCCTAGCTGGCCTTCGCTTCCGGTAACAAGAATTCTCATTTGCGGTGTTTTTTTATGGCGAGCAGATTGCGTTGCAAGCCGGTTAATTTTGTTCGTTTGACAGCCGAGTGGCTGAATATCTTGGAAAATTGTTCTTGAGTCATGTTTTCTATCGCCTCCTCATCAAGAGCAAGAACCGCCGGGCGCGGTTTCAAGTCATCAATCTCGACAAATGGCGAATTTTGATTGTGTGGACACACATTTTGGCACTCGTCACAGCCATAGAGATGGTTGCCGATGTTGATATCCTCGGGAAGCTCACCGCGATATTCGATGGTGAGATAGGACAGGCAGCGACGAGCATCAATGGTACCGTCACCGTTGATGGCACCGCCGGGACAAGCTCGGACACACGCGCCGCAATTGCCGCAAGTCAGCGTACACGGCTCGTCGGGCTCGATGTCAATGGTCGTCAGTATTTCGCCGAGGAAAAATCTTGACCCGCATCCGGGAATAATCAGGCAATTGTTAGTGCCGATAAAGCCTAATCCGGCACGTTGAGCAAGCACTCGCTCTCTCACCGGTGCGGTATCGACAGTCACTCGGGTTTCTCCGCCATAATTTTCTCGAATAAACAGGGCAATTTTCTCCAAAACCTCACGCACGACTTCATGATAGTCCCTCCCTAGGGCGTATGACGCAATTTGAGGCCCATTCTCGACACTTTTTACCCTCGGATGATAAGATATACTACAAACCACCAAAGAGCGAGCAGAGGGCAAAAGAAGGGCCAAATTTGACCTCACCTCTTCATAGCGCTCCAAATAGCCCATTTCGCCATGTTGACCTTGCTCTATCCACGCCTTGTAACGCTCCACATCAGCTGCATCTATCGGGGCGGCAGAGGTAAACCCCACCTTGAAAACACCCAACGACTTGGCATACTGACTAATCACTTGCTTACATTGGCAACGGGAGGAACTCATAGCCTTGCTCTTTGAGCCATTTTATTGCGCGGGGAAGTGCTGACCGCAAGTTGCGCTCAGCCTTGAGCGAATCATGAAACACGATTATCGACCCGTTACGAGTATAGCGCTTGACGTTCTCAAACACTTGCTCGGGAGTCAGTTTCTTGCTGTAATCACGCGTCACGAGGTCATACATGATGATGTTGTAGCGGTACTTTATCGCCCACGCCTGGCGTGTGCGCATAATGCCGTGAGGCGGCCTGAACAGCGGGCTGTCAATGTAGTTATCAGCCTCGGTGATGTTGCGCAGGTAAGTGCGGCGAGTGACCTTGAGTCCCTGAACATGGTGCATGGTGTGATTGCCATAACTGTGACCGCTGCTCTTGATGCGCTCAAGCAAGTCGGGATTGTTCTTCACGTTGTCGCCAACCATGAAGAATGTCGCCTTAATATCCTCTTTATCAAGCAAGTCCAACACCCAAGGGGTCACCTCGGGTATCGGTCCATCATCAAAGGTGAGATAAACCACCTTGTGATGCCTCTTTTTTATGCGCCATATCGCCTCGGGGAAACAGAGGCGATACAGCAATGGGGGTTGCTCAATTAGCATTATCTTTAGAATTTAAAAGCCTGTTAGCCACGCATTTTGAGGAGTCTACGCCATGCCAGCATATCAATGCCGTATTCTTTGGCAATTTCCTCGGTCAATGCATCGGTCTTAACTCCGGTTTCGTGGTGAATTTGCAACAAAAGCATTGCATACTCGGCAATCTCGCGACCACGGCCCGACAATTGGTTGTAGCTCTTGCGCAAATCATCCTGAGTCAAGCAGTCAACATAAACCCATTGGTAAAGTTGAGTGGCAACGTCGGCAGGTATTTGACCGTGAACAAACTGAACGTAATCGGGATTAGCTGAATCCTTCATTTTAGCCAATGCGGCAGAGAGGTCCAAATTATTCTGAATACCAATCACATAGCTCAAATATAGGAGCGCATAACTATCGCTTGTGCCGAGGTGGCTCAATTGATAGGGTGAGAGTGAAGTCGCATAACGCACGAGTTGAGCATAACGATGACGGTCTTTTTTCAACAAATCAACTGCATGGTCGATATCATCAGGATTGCCTGTTGACTCTGCTATCACCTTGTACAACTGTGCCATATAGATTCCCATCATGCCTTCGTATGGAGCGGCATAGTCGGGAAGCTTGTCCACCATGAGGTTGAGTATCACGCGAGCCATATCGTAGCAAGTTGCAGGTGCAGGTTGGCCGTTCTTCTTGGCGTAATCAACGGCAAATTGTGAAGCGGGTGCATCGCCCATTGCCACAAGATTTTCAGCGACATCATACATCGCCAAACGAGTTGAAGATACCATACGGCGAACAGTCTCGTCAAGGTAAATATCCTTGGCGCTCTTAATCTTGTCAAGACCGCCCCAACGGAACTTGGAAACGATATTTTCGTAAGCCTTGAACGTGTTCGGCGAAATCGCTGAGTCCTTGAACGGAGTAACTTCCGAAGCCATACCGGTGCTTGACAAATAGGGTGACAAGCCTAAGTAATAGCTGGTTGGAACTGTTGAAGCGAAGTAAACGGGACGCTTCCATCCGCCCTTGACGCTATTGGTAATCATGTCAAACGCAAGAATCTTGCTCAAGCTCAAGCCTTGACCTTGTTGTGAGAAATCAATCTTAATATCCTCAGGCTGAAGCACATCGGCAAGGGTTACAACTGATGAATCGCTAGGTTGTGAATTCATGTTCAAGCCATAACGCTTAGCTGCAATGCTCTTATTCACAGGAATATAAACCTTAGGAGTGGTAAAGAAGTGTGCATCATTGTCAACATCCTTGTCTGAAGCATAGAATTCTTTCAAAGCCTTCTCAGCCTCAGTGCTTTCGTCGGTGCGAGGCACAACAAAACTCCAGCTGAAGTTGTCGTAGCCGTAATCGGTTGGACGAGCATACATATCAACAGCCTTAGCATCGTATGTTGGGTGCAACATTTGGTTAGCATACCATTCTGTGGTTAAGTAACTTAGGTTGACAACGCGCACGTCGGTGCGTTCGCCTTCAACCTCTTGAGCATACCACAATGGGAATGTATCGTTATCACCATTGGTGAAGATTATTGCATTCTTATCCAGCGAGTTAAGGTAGTTGGCACCAAAATCGCGAGTAGTGTAGCGGTCGGAACGGTCGTGGTCATCCCATGTTTGAGAAACCATTTGCAACGGCACGAGGATGCCGATAACTGCTGCCACAACAGCCGGAACTGTCTTGGCCCATGCGGGAGTAGCTTCCTCAACTTGCTCGGGAGTGGGGTTCTTCACATCTTTGGGCTTGATAACCAGGCCGATGAGCTTGCGCAACATCACTGCCAACGCAGGAACGCCGATACCAATCCAGATAGCAAACGCATAGAACGAACCGGCAAATGCATAGTCACGTTCACGCGGTTGACCCGGTGTCTGATTGAGATACAGCACGATAGCAATACCGGTCATGAAGAACAAGAAGAATACCACCCAGAAGTGCTCAATACCACGGGTTGGATGCCAGTGTTTTGCAAGTGATTGCCACAACAAACCGATGACACCGAGAAGGAACGGCAACATGTAGAACACGTTATGGCCCTTATTGTCCTTGCCATATTCATCGGGGAGAAGTGATTGGTCGCCGAGTCGTGCGTTATCTATCACGGGAATACCTGAAATCCAGTTACCCAGGTGAGGTTCACCGTTGCCTTGGATATCATTTTGACGGCCCACGAAGTTCCACATGAAGTAGCGCCAATACATGTGATTGAGCTGATAGTTAACAAAATACTTGACGTTATCCCAGAATGAGGGCTTGTAAACCATCTTGCTTGCCACTGTATTTCCGCTGTCATCAACATAAGTCGTAACTGTCTGCAAATTATTGAGATAAGGAGCTACAACAGCGAGTGGCAAATATTGATATTGACGCCATGACGCCAATGAATCGGCAGGAATTGAAGAGAAATCAGGGTTATAATACTCGCCCCAGCCCTTGTAACCGCTTATGTGTGAGGCATCTGAGCTGTAAATACGAGTAAACGGCATATTCAAGTCAGGCATGGTCTTGTAATCAGGCTTGCGCACAGCTTGAACATATTGGTCAGGCTCGTCGGGCGAACTCTTCACAACCTTGGTGTATTCGGTGGTACCGTTGTCGATGGGAGAACCGTCGGCGGTGCGCAAATACGGGCTTAACGGCTTGGTTGAAGGATACCCGTTTTCGTCCATGGCAACATAGTAATTGCCTGAGTTTTCGGGATATTCAAATTCTTCAAGCTCCTCAGCCCAAGTAGGTCCATAGAACAATGGACGGTCGCCATATTGCTCACGGCTCATGTAGGAAGCAAGAGCAAACACGTTATCGGGAGCGTTTTGGTTCATCGGAGTATTGGCAGATGCGCGAATGAGAAGAAGCGCATAGCTTGAATAGCCAATGAAGATTACAAACACGCTGAGTACTATCACGTTAAAGATTCTCACAGGCACTCGCTTGCAGAACATAAACAGATAAACAAGCAATGCGATGGTGAGGATAACAGCAATGAAAGTGCTGTGACCGATAAACAAGATTCCCGAGAGGAACATGCTCACAAAGAAAGAAAGCTTGATTTGAGTAGCGCTTTTTTGCTGATACAGAGCGTGAACCGCCCAAATATAAGAGGCAACGAGCACAATTGCATAGATGAGCACACCCATGTTGTAGCCCAAGCCAACGGTATTTACAAAGAACAACTCAAAACTTTGAGCAACAGTCATGTAGCCCGGAACCAAGCCATAAAGGATTAATCCCACGATGGCACATGCCACAACGAGAGCCACTAACGAGCCTTTAGTATTGATATTCTTGAACTTACGGAAATAGAACACAAGGCCGATTGCCGGGATACAAAGCAAGTTAAGCAAGTGCACCGCGATAGAAACACCTATCACAAAGGCAATTAGCACAAGATATCGGTCACTGTGAGGGTCATCGGCGCGATTCTCCCACTTGAGGATGAGCCAGAACACCAATGCCGTACAGAAAGACGAGAACGCATAAACTTCACCTTCAACGGCCGAGAACCAGAATGTGTCACTCCATGTGTAAGCGAGAGCACCGCTCAAGCCTCCACCCATGATGAGGAGCATTTGAGTCCATGAAATTTCATTGGCATCATCGCGAACGATAATTTTGCGAATGAGGTGAGTGATTGTCCAGAACAGCAACAAGATTGTGCCGGCACTCAACAACGCTGACATTGAGTTCACTGCAACGGCAGCATGAGAAATATCACTTCCACCAAAAAGTGTCACAAAGAAACGCGCTGTCAACATGAAGATTGGGTTGCCCGGCGGGTGACCCACTTCCAGCTTCGCGCCTTGAGAAATAAACTCGGGACAGTCCCAAAAACTGGCTGTCGGTTCGATAGTCAACAGATAAGTCGCAGCCGCGATGAAAAAGCACAGCCAACCGAGAGTATTGTTGATAAGGTTATATTTTTTCATTATATTGATAATTATGCGTATGATTTAGCAAGCAAAATTAGTGATTAATATTAGAGAAATGATAATATTAACATCTATTAATTAAATACCGCGACATTTCGCCACCCCTACCCTATTTTTAAACTGCGATGAGAATTAAAAAACGATTCTTAATTACGTTAAAGATTGTAATTAATACCAATAGTTTAGCACTTTAGATTAAAATTTTTATCATTCTATTTGTTAACTTTGCAGAAGTATATATGAAAACTCTAACTCACCAAATACTATGGCAGAAATAAAGTGTATAGGCATACTTACCTCCGGAGGTGATGCTCCCGGCATGAATGCGGCTATTCGCGCCGTAACACGTTCAGCTATCTATAGCGGACTGAAAGTCAAAGGTATATATCGCGGTTACAAAGGTTTGATTACCGATGAAATCGTCGATTTCAAAACACAAAACGTTTCAAATATCATCCAAGCTGGTGGTACAATTCTTAAAACTGCACGTTGTAAAGAATTCACAACTCCCGAAGGCCGTCAATTGGCTTATGACACATTGCGTCGTCATGAAATTGATGCATTGGTAGTTATCGGCGGTGACGGTTCATTGACCGGTGCCCGCGTATTTGCCAACGAATTCAACTTCCCCATCATCGGTCTCCCCGGTACAATTGACAACGACCTCTACGGCACTGACACAACAATCGGCTACGACACAGCACTCAACACTATCATGGAATGTGTCGATAAAATTCGCGATACCGCAACAAGCCACGAGCGCTTGTTCTTCATCGAAGTTATGGGCCGTGACGCAGGTTTCCTCGCCCTCAACGGTGCTATTGCCGCCGGCGCTGAAGCTGCCATCATCCCCGAAAT
>CAYTFG010000105.1:0-7309 GCA_964436925.1 uncultured Bacteroides sp.
ATGTCGGCTTTAGTCATTTTATTAAATGTTTATGTTAATATATTAATAATATCGTTGATTTGCAGTATTTTAGGCTACTGTAGGGGTTGCCTTGAATTTTGCAACTGCAAATATCGCACTTTTTTTTGAACTGACCGCAAAGTTACCCAATTTTTTTTGAATTAACTATCACTAATTCACGCATTAGGCTAAATTTTAACAAAATATTACAGCTTTTTTAACCGTCAACCTCCTTTCTTTATCTTTTATCGGCTATCTGTTGGATTCTAAGTTTTTACGCCCATTTTTTGCTTTTATGGGCTATTTATATGACAAAATGACCAATTTTTGTAATAATTAATATTCCCACTACTGCTCATAGGGGCAATATTACAACTATTTAGGACAAAAAGACCAACATTGTTTGCGAAAAAATGAGTAATTTTGCACTCGGAAAAATAATGTATAGAATATTTTATAGACAAAGCAAGTTTACATTTAACGTCATGAAAGTTAAAGCAATTAAAATTACCGGATTGACATTGGCAGTTGCGGCTGTTGCAATGTCAACCTCGTGTTCAAGCGGCGACCAACAAGGTCAACAACAAGCGCCACCGGCCGAAATCGAGACTTTGGTGGTCAATCCATCAACTTCTGAGCTTACAAGCTCTTATCCTACAATTATCAAAGGTAAAACCGATATTGAAATTCGTCCTCAAGTGACCGGTTTTATCACTAAAGTACATGTCGACGAAGGTGATCACGTAACCAAGGGTCAAGTCCTCTTCACCATCGACCAAGTTCAATACCAAGCTGCTGTCGCTCAAGCTGAAGCTTCGGTTAAGGTTGCACAAACTGCTGTGTCAACTGCTCAATTGACTGCTGATAACAAGCGTCATCTCTACGAAAAAAACATTATCAGCCAATATGAATACCAAGTTGTGGAAAATCAATTGGCTCAAGCTAAATCTCAACTCGCTCAAGCTAATGCGGCTCTCGTCAATGCTAAGAAAAACTTGGCTTACACCACCGTTACCGCTCCTTGCTCAGGCGTCGTTGGTTCTATCCCCAATCGTGAAGGTTCTCTAGCTTCTCCATCTTCGGCTCAAGCTCTTACAACCGTCAGCGATAACTCTCAAGTTTATGCTTATTTCTCTCTAAACGAAAAAGACATTCTCTCATTAACCGAGAATGGCACTATCAAGCTCGAAACTGCTATCAAGTCAATGCCTAGCGTTAAGTTGCAACTCGCCGATGGTACTATGTATCCTTTTGAAGGTAAAGTCGCTACTGTTTCCGGTGTGATTGACAACACTACCGGCGCTGCAAGCGTTCGCGCTTTGTTTGACAACCCCAGCGGTATGTTGCGCAGCGGTAGCACCGGTTCTGTTGTGTTCCCTCACGTTACCGACGGTGTTATCCTTGTTCCTCAAAAAGCTACTTACGAGCTCCAAGACCGCAAATATGTCTATGTTGTGGGCGATTCTTCTAAAGTTCACAGCGTTGCCATCACTGTTGACCCTATTAACGATGGCTTCACTTATGTTGTAACTTCAGGCCTTAACGCCGGTGACCAAGTCGTTGTTGAAGGCGTTGGTACTCAAGTTAAAGACGGTGTTGTGATTACACCTAAAAAGTCTGATAAGACTGCTTACGAAATAGGCGGTGGCGCAATTTCTCAAAGCAAATAATAATCTCACCTCATTCGAGAAATTTTTAAGACAAAATTAAGGTATAAAATAATTTATGAAATTAGATAACTTTATTAACCGCCCGGTTCTATCGACGGTTATCTCAATATTCATTGTGCTTTTGGGTATCATCGGCTTGGTTTCTTTGCCGATTACCCAGTACCCTGATATCGCACCTCCAACCGTTCAGGTAACTACTACCTATACCGGTGCTAACGCTCAAGCGGTGTTGAACTCTGTGATTGCTCCTCTTGAAGAGTCTATCAACGGTGCCGAGGGTATGATGTACATGGAATCAACTGCTACCAACACCGGTAGCGCAACCATCACCGTTACTTTCCGTCAAGGTTTCGACCCCGACATGGCTGCCGTTGACGTTCAAAACCGTGTTGCAAAGGCTACTAACCTCTTGCCTTCTGAAGTAACTCAAGTGGGTGTCTTGACTCAAAAACGTCAAACCTCTATGCTTGTGGGCGTTGCCCTTGTGGACGTTGCCAACAAGTATTCTCGCGAGTTCCTCGATAACTACATGAAGATTAACGTTGTGCCTGAATTGCAACGTGTATCAGGTGTGGGTGACGTGACTTCTTTCGGTGCTGACTACTCAATGCGTATCTGGTTGAAGCCTGACGTTATGGCTCAATACAACTTGATGCCTAGCGACGTCGCTGCCGCCCTTGCTGAACAGAACGTTGAAGCTGCTCCGGGTGCATTCGGCGAACAAGGTGGTCAATCTTTCCAATACACCATGAAATATCGTGGTCGTAAGGTTACTACCGATGAATTTGAAAATATCGTTGTTCGTGCCGGTGCCAACGGTGAAGTCCTTTATCTCAAGGACGTTGCCGATGTTGAGCTCGGTCGTGTAACCTACGGTTTCCAAAACCGCAGTAACGGCGATAAGAGTTCTATGGCAATGGTATTCCAAAGCCCGGGCTCTAATGCAACCCAAGTTATCGAAGACTGTTTGACTTTGGTTGAAAAACTTAAAAAAGATCTTCCCGACGGCCTTGAAATGGTCGTTCCTATGAACAACAACGACTTCTTGTATGCATCAATCAACAATGTGGTTCACACCTTGTTTGAAGCATTCCTTCTCGTGTTTGTCGTTGTTTACCTCTTCCTCCAAGACTTGCGTTCAACACTCGTACCTGCAATTGCAATCCCTGTTGCATTGATTGGTACATTCTTCGTGATGAACCTCATTGGATTCTCAATCAACTTGATTACTTTGTCAGCGTTAGTTCTGGCGATTGCGATTGTGGTGGACGACGCCATTGTGGTCGTCGAGGCCGTCCATGCCAAGCTGGATGCCGGATATAAATCGGCGCGCCGTGCCTCTATCGATGCGATGGGTGAAATCGCCGGTGCTTTGATTTCTATTACCTTGGTAATGATGCTCGTGTTCATCCCTGTATCATTCATGTCAGGTACCGCCGGTGTGTTCTATCAACAGTTCGGTCTCACCATGGCAATCTCAATCTTCTTCTCAGCTATCAACGCATTGACATTGTCTCCTGCACTTTGTGCTTTATTCCTCAAGCCTCACGCTGATGAAGAAGGCCACAAGAAAAACTTCGTTCAACGTTTCCACGCCGGTTTCAATGCCGGATATAACGTCCTCTTGGGCCGTTACGAAAAGCTCACTTCTTTCTTCGTAAAACACAAAGTTACTTCATTCGGTACAGTTATCGTTGCTATCGTGGCTCTTGTTTACTTGATGTCTACAACTCCTACTGCAATGGTACCTAACGAAGATACAGGTACATTGTTCGTAATGGTCGACATGCCTGCCGGTACTTCTCAAGAACGCACTATTGACGTCCTCGAGCAAGTTGACAAGGTACTCGGTACTATCGACGGTATCGAAACTCGTGAAATGATTGGCGGTTATAGCTTCCTCGCAGGTCAAGGTGCTACTTACGGTACTTTCATTATCAAGTTGAAGAACTGGAAAGAACGTCCTAAACGTAGCTCTGACGTTATCCTCCAAGAAATTTATGGCAAAACTGCCGCTATCAAGGATGGTCGTATCGTGGCATTCGCTCCGCCTATGATTACAGGTTATTCTGTAACCAACGGTTTCGAAATCAAGATGCAAGATAAGACCGGTGGTGATATCAACCAATTCTATCAAGTCGTTCAAGGATTCCTCGGTCAGCTCAACGCTCAACCCGAAATCCAAGTGGCTTACACCACCTTCAACCCAACATTCCCGCAATACATGGTTGACGTTGACGTCGCTAAGGCTAAACAAGCCGGTTTGAGCATGTCAACTATCTTGTCAACATTGCAAGGTTACTATGGCGGTATGTATGTTTCTAACTTCAACCGTTTCGGTAAAATCTACCGTGTAATGATGCAAGCTTCTCCCGAGGCTCGTGTTAACCCTGAAACTTTGAATGCTATCAAGGTGCGCAACGGTAACGAAATGGCTCCTATCAGCAACTTCATTACTTTGACCCGCGTTTATGGTCCTGACTTGTTGAACCGTTTCAACATGTTTACATCTATCGCTGTTACCGGTCAACCTGCTCAAGGTTACTCTTCTGGTGACGCTATCAAGGCTATCGAACGTGTGGCTGCCGAGTCACTTCCTCAAGGTTACGGCTTCGAATACGCCGGTATGACTCGTGAAGAAGGTAACTCATCAGGCAACTCAACTGCGGTAATCTTCGGCTTGTGTCTATTGTTCGTTTACTTGTTGCTTTCTGCTCAGTACGAAAGTTACATCTTGCCGTTCGCCGTTATCTTGTCAATTCCATTCGGTTTGATGGGTACATTCATCTTCGCTAAGATATTTGACGTATCTAACAACATCTACTTGCAGATTGCATTGATTATGTTGATTGGTCTTTTGGCTAAGAACGCTATTCTTATCGTTGAGTTCGCTCTCGACCGTCGTAAGACCGGTATGAGTGTCGTCAACGCTGCGATTGCCGGTGCTTCAGCTCGTCTACGTCCTATCTTGATGACCTCTTTGGCTTTGATTATCGGTTTGCTCCCTATGATGTTTGCTCATGGTGCAGGTGCTGTTGGTAACCGCGCTCTCGGTACCGGTGCTATCGGTGGTATGTTAATCGGTATGATTCTCCAAGTCCTCATCGTTCCTGCATTGTTTGCCGCCTTCCAACTTATCCAAGAGAAGGTTTCACCAATCAAGTGGAAAGACACCGACAATGGTGGTATCCAAAGCGAAATCGAGCAATACTCTTCACTTAACCCCACTACTCTAGAAAATGAAACTAAATAAGATAAGCATTTCAGTAGTAGTTGTTGCCGCTACCCTCTCTTTGGGTAGCTGCAACATCTACAAAAAATATGAGACTCCACAAGACACCGCTCTCACCCGCGCTTATGCTGAAGCTCGTGAAGCTGCTGTGGATTCAACGACCTTCGGCAACTTGCTCTGGGAAGACGTCTTTACTGACCCCGTGCTCGTTGACCTCATCAACCAAGCGTTGACCAACAACACCAATCTCAAGAATGCTCAACTCAACGTTGACATTGCTCACTCTCAATTGAAGGGCGCTAAGCTTGCTTATTTCCCCTCTGTGGCTTTGGCTCCTAACGGCGCAGGCGCTTCTTATGCAGGTTCTGCTTTGAGCTGGACCTACACTATCCCTGCTCAAGTTAGCTGGGAAGTTGACATCTTCGGTAAACTTCTCAACTCCAAGCGTTCAGCTCAAGCCTCAGTTTACCAAAGTGAAGCTTATGCTCAAGCCGTTCGCTCTCAAATCATCTCGGCTGTTGCTAACACTTACTATGCAATGTCGGCCATCCGCGGTCAATTGCAATTAAGCCGTGAAACTGCCGAAATTTGGCGCCAAAACGTTGAGATTATGAAGAACTTCAAGACTGCCGGTCGTGTTACCGAAGCCGCTGTTGTTCAAAGTGCTGCCAACTATTACAGCATTCTCGCTTCTATCACTGACCTTGAAGTGTCTCTTGACCAGCTCGACAACACCATGTCATTGCTCGTCAACGTGATGCCTCAACACTGGGATATTCCTGCTAACGCTGTGATTTCAGCTCCCGCAATCTTGCGTGACGGTGTGCCAATGCGTGAACTTGCTGCTCGTCCCGACGTTCTCGCTGCCGAGCAATCTCTCGCTGTGGCTTACTATGCTACCAACTCGGCTCGCGCTGCATTCTACCCCGGTCTTAACATCACCGCCAACGGTGGTTTCACCAATATCCTCGGCTCAATAGTTAAGAACCCCGGTGAATTCTTCTACAACCTTGCCGGTTCGTTGACTATTCCCTTGTTCTCAAGAGGTCAAAACATAGCTCGCCTCGAGGCTGCTAAGGCTCAACAAAAACAAGCAATGAACAACTTTGAATACACCCTCATGAGTGCTGCTGCTGAAGTTAGCGACGCTATGACTGTGTATGAAAAAGCTAACGAAAAGTCAGGTTATCTTGTTGGACAAGTTGACAACTTGGTGAAATCGGTTGACTACACTACCGAGCTTCTCCAATTTGACGGCACTTCAACCTATCTTGAAGTCTTGACCGCTCAACAAAGCCTCTTGTCAGCTCAGATGTCTCAAATCTCATGTGAATTGACCAAGAATCAAGCTATTATCAACCTCTACCAAGCTCTTGGCGGCGGTAGATAATAACTTACCTTCAGAAATAAAAAATATAATTACTTAAACTTAAATCAAAGACAACTATGATTAGTCCATTAGCCTACGTTGACCCATCGGCTAAGCTCGGTGAAAACGTGACAGTTCATCCATTTGCCTACATCGAAGGCGATGTAGAAATTGGTGACGGCTGTGAAATTTTGCCCTATGCCAGCATCCTCAACGGTACTCGCATGGGTAAGAACAATAAAGTGTATCAAGGTGCCATCGTCGGTGCTGAACCTCAAGACTTTCGTTGGAAAGTCGGCGACAAAACCTACTGCTATATCGGTGATAACAACCACATTCGCGAACAAGTAATCATTAATCGCGGTATCAAAGAAGAAGGTGGGACCAAGATTGGTAACAATAACTTTATCCTGGCTATGAGCCATATAGGACACGATTGTAACATTTACAACGGTGTTGTTCTCGGCAATGGTGTGACTCTGGCAGGTCATGTGTCAATCGACAAGTGCTCTATCCTGTCATCCAATGTGATTGTCCATGAGAACTCTCGCATTGGCCGTTGGACTTTGATTAAGGGCGGTTGCCGCATTTCTGGTAACGTTCCTCCATACGTGATTATGGCACATAATCCAACTGCTTACTTCGGCGTTAACGCCATCATTATGAGCAAGGTTGGTCAATTCTCTGAAGACGAAATTGATGATGCTGCTAAGGCTTACCGCCACGTTTACCAAGCATCAACTTCTATCTTCAATGCCGTTAAGCGTATTGAAAAAGACCTTCCCGACGGTCGTATCCGTCGCCAAGTTCTCAAATTCATCAACGAGAACGACATGAAATTGTGCGCAATGCCTATTGACGCTACAATTGTATAAAATTTTTCCATAACTTGCACAAGCGCCGGCGATCATAACCTGATTATCGGCGCTTCGCTATTTTTAGACGCCCGAATTGGCCTCAAAATAGCCCCGAAAGTCCGTTCAACGAGCGCATCGGAATCTGCCCTTAGATTGCCATGAAATCGACCCGGGAGTTGCC
>CAYTFG010000106.1:0-7258 GCA_964436925.1 uncultured Bacteroides sp.
GCATAACTTGCCCGACCGAAGGAAAGCCATTGACGGCGTAGCTGTCTATGGCGCATGCCGTGTAGCGGCATTATAAAAATAGCCTAGGGTGAGGGCGGCGTAGCCCCCGACACCCTAGGACCGACACAAGAAATAAACAAGAAGTGCCTTTAGGTACTTCAGGTATATGGTTGCCCACCTCATTCACCCATATTTACATATGTCTCACGCCACCGTATCCGCATGGCCACACCCCCGCCGCTTGGTGGGGATAACACAAGATCGGCACCCCCATTTACTGAGGATGCCGACCCACTAACTAAATTATTTTATTTGTTTATCTTGCCAACACCTTTACTACCGATGACGTACCATCTGTATAATTTGTGCGTACAATATAAACATTTCCTGATATAGGTTGGCTCACTATGCGACCTTGTACATCAACATAGATTACACTTTCAACCTCCTTATCACAATTTACTCTATTCACTGCATCCGATGAAGCATCCAATGTCAGGATAAACTGACGACTCATATTATCCTTAGTCGTCGCTACGAGAACCACTTCGCCCTTAGCTACTGGCTTCGCTGTCTTACCGTCTATTGTCATCTTATCCGACTTAGTAACGCCATCGCTCTCATATACTGCCCAAGTTGTTCCTTCCGGTGCAACCAAGCTTACTGATGAAGTGATGTTATCATGATTTTGTTCTGACTCATCAGCCACCAAAATCATTATCGCTCCGGCTGCATTTGCTGCATTATCGTCAAAGCCCTTAATCACCGGATATCCTCCAAATGATGATGCTTCAAACGAATCTGAAATGTTCAACGACTTCAACTCACTTGTCGTTAATCCCTTCGCCGGACTTTCATATCTATCAACACCGGTATAAACAGTCTTATCATAATAGCAATTGCTCATATTGCGCAACATTGGTACGGTATCGCCACTTATTGCGTGTGTTTCCAAATTGGTATACACTGCACCTGATTGCCAATATGTACCATCACTTTGCTTTTCTGAGATTACCTTTCCTGAATTATAACAGTTCTTTACAACATGGTATGATGTGCCGGTACCACCTACGAGGCCACCTACGCGTTTTTCCGATTTTACGGTACCCGCATTATAGCAACCATCTATTTCTACCCAATAGTTTGCACTTGCTGTTGCCATATATCCGGCAAGACCGCCTGCATTACCTTGGGTTCCTGTTCCGGTGTAACCTTTACATGTAACATTGCCTATATTGAATGAATTGTAAATACGGCCCGGATAATCTGCCTTTCCGTATGATACATAACCCACGAGACCGCCGGTTGCATTACAACCTGATTCCACATCACCGGCATTGAAACAGTGATTCATATATCCATTCAATTGTGATATTAGACCCGCTGTACATAGTCCCGTTGTTAATGTATTCACAACCTTACCGGTATTGTAGCAATACAGCCACTTACTATAGCTTTGTCCTTGATATGCAAGACCTGATACAGTGGCCTTTGCTCCGGTTACATCTCCGGTATTGTAGCAGTGATCTATTATTGCCATAAATGGCTCGCTGGCTGCACCTCCGGTTACTGCATTGAAGAGTCCGCAAGCCAAGCCGGCTGAGGTTACATTTCCGCTGTTATAGCTATTGCTTACTTTCCATCCTGCATTCACCTTATTGGCAAGACCATAACCATAATCTTTCGCTACGATTTCGCCGGTATTATAACAATCTTCTACATAACCACCGGTTGGTACTTGTTCAGGCAACTTGCTGTTATAACGTGATGTAAACGTGTTAAACAAGCCACACACTGTTGAGATTGAGCTTCCACCCAATTTTGCAATATTGTAGCAACGCACTGCATAGGCTGTTGAATCCATTGAATATGCTATACCGCTCAATGTGCCGGTGCCGTTTATTGTCTTCTCATTACCACAATCAATCAAGCCACCGGCTACCTTATATGCTATACCGCTCGCCATTGATGTGGTTGATGTTACATTGCCTCGGTTATAGCAACGTGTCAACGTTGTGCCCACTTGGGTCTCAACACTGATACCTGCTGCACTGGTAGTCTTGGCCGTTACGTTACCTTCGTTTGCACAATCGGTTATTGAACCGCCTTGGTAAACACGGAAGGCGATACCGCCAACTGATGTTCCTGATGTATTACTGATAGTTCCCTTGTGGATTACATTGCTGATTGTTCCGTATGAATAACCCACGAGACCACCAATATATCCTACAGCTGAGAAATTACCATTGATTGTCAAATCCTTGATTACACCAAAACTTCCTAATGTTCCGAATAGACCGATATAACGTCCTACATAGAAATTCGGACCGGCCAACTTGGTCGTTACTGTATTAGCGTTTGAATACACATAATTCTTTATAGTGTGTCCTGCGCCATCCATTTCACCCTGGAAGTTCACGCCGTTAACTGCAATTACTCTGATTGAATCGCCGGCAAAATCCAAGTCATTGACTACCTTAAAATGTTGTCCGTTATATTCCCATTTTGATGCTTCCATGAAGTCGGCTAGTTTATTCCAGTCGGCCGGAGTCTCAATGAGGAATGGGCTTTCTGCTGTACCGTTACCCTTGAAGATTACAGGTACCGATGTCAATACGTATGTCTTGGCATTATTTCCAAGTGTTACTGACAATGTATCGCTAACAACACTATTGTCTGTTGGTACGGTCACTACTAGTTTCTTCCCTTCTATCTTGAAGTCCTTATTTGTCTTCAGGCTCCATTCTGCATTGCTCACTGGTGACAATTCTACATCGCTCGTCACATTGTTACGTACTTGACCTTTTGTAAAGCCTATGTACATTGTGCGCAACGCCTTGGTTGACTCTTCATTAGCAAACTTCTTCAATACAGGATAGCTATTAGCTGCAAAGTCATAAACTTCTTCTGCTCCTAGTGCCTTTAACTCGCTCGGGCAACTTCCTGCCACTAGTTCTGCTGTTGACAATCCGGTTACTCCGTCAATATCCACATTTTGGCTTGCACCGTTGATATTGATTGATGAATCATAGTAGTTATTTGCTACTGTTCCCAACGATTGTTGATAACCGATGATTGCGCCACGATAGGTTGTACTTGCTGTTGCTGATGCCAAGCCGTTATTTAGACAGCCCACTACATCTCCACCTGCATTGCGGCCTACAAGACCACCTATTGTGTTATCACCACTTACCTCTCCATTATTCACTGACAATTCAACTGTTCCATAATTGTATGAACAGATACCGCCGAATGTGTTGGTCGTTGACTTCTCATTTCCGGGGTTATTGCTTTCGCCGATGACATCGCCATCATTTTGGCACATGCTGATTTTTCCTCCGGTTAAGTTGAAGCTGGTAATACCGCCTATGTTGGATACTCCGGCGCTGATTCGTCCGGCGTTGTAACATCCGCTGATGGTACCGCCGTAGTTATAACCCACGAGACCACCGATATATGATGATACTGCCTTTACTGCTGCATAGTTCTTACAATTTTCTACAAGTCCGTAGTTTACACCCACAAGTGGACCTGAGAAATTTACAAAGCTGAAACGACAGCTCTTGTCAATTACTACATTCTTGATAGTTGCATCTGATGTTGTTATTGCAAACAAACCACCGTAAGGTGTTGATGTACTCAATGTTACCGCACCGTTTTCATCTGTATCAACATTATTGATAATCATATTCTTTATCGAATATCCCTTACCATCAAATGTTCCGCCAAATGAATAGCTTGAACCGCGACCTACACCTTGGAACAATGTGCTGGATTCTGAGCAATCTATATCGTTGGTCATTGCAAAATAATCTCCTGTGTGAGATTGTCCATGTGTTCCCACTGCTGCATCAAGATTTTGCAAGTCTGCTACACTCTTGATGAGATATGGGCTTTCTTCTGTTCCCTCGCCGTCAAATACCTTGGGCACTACCGAGAGCAAATACATCTTGACTGCATATCCGTCTGCGCTCAATGCTTGTACTTGCGCATCGGCATACACATTCTTCACGGTGAAATTATCACCTTCTTGCTTGAGTGCTGTTGTTTCATTATTCTCAGCACCATAGATTTGCCATGTTACATTATCTCCGGCCTTCACGCTAAATCCAACCTTTACCTTCTTGGCGGTTTGTCCGTCCTTGAGATTCAATGTTGACTTTGATAGCGATTGTGCTTGGGTGCCGGCTCCAACGTTCTTGAGCACAGGATAGAAACCTGCTTGTGCTTCCCACACATCTGAGCTGAATCCTTCGGGTAAGCCGTTGGTAAAGAATGATGTGTTACGACCGTAATAGTCTTCTCCACACACATTTACTTGCTTATCATAGTAGCAATTCTCAAAACAATAGATATCGGGATCTTCACCTGTCCAGCTATCAAAATAGAAGGTTGAACCAAACATTCCCTTCTTTGATGATGAGGATGACGAATTGATAAATCCTGAATAGTAGCAATTTGTTACCTTGCTGTTTCCGTGGATTTGGTATCCTTCAGTCGAACCGGTTGTAATACCGTACGTTACTGAAATATAGCCAACTAAACCGCCACAAAATTCGCTGGTGCCGCTCTTCACGATTGTTGATGAGCTATAGCAATTATTCATTGTTGACTCATTGATATAACCCACGAGACCTCCGGTGTAGTTATCACCTCCACCGTTTGAATCGGTATATGTACGTGTTGAGTAAACTGCTGCTGATGTAAATGAATTTTCTATGGTTGACAAGATGCAACGTCCAACGAGACCGCCGGCCGATGAGCGTCCATATTGTTCATTAATCATACCGGTTGTCCAGCAGTTCTTGATTGAACCTTTTTTCAAAACTCCGGCGATACCGGCACAATCATAACACAGGCTTACATATCCGTCGGTTTTGATGATACCCTTGACATAACAATCCTCAATGCTGCATGATGCTTGACCGGCGATTCCTGCGCCTGAACCTGTTGCTGTCAAATTTCCTTGGAATGAGCAATTTTTGATTGGACCACATGAAATACCTGCGATACCACCGCCACATTCGCCATCATTATCAAGCACTGAATTGGTTACGTGACAGTTCTCGATTGTTCCATAGTTGTAGGCTGTAACACCACCTAAACATTCTCCTGAGCTATAAGCCTTTAGTGTATTGATATTTAAGTTCTTTACTGTTCCTTTGGTGCCGATATAGCCAAATACACCGGTGCAAGCAAATGCACCTCCGTTAACGGTCAAATTCTTGAGTGTATAGCCTTTACCGTCAAAGGTCCCTTCAAACGGTGCACTGGATTCACCCACTGCTACATAATTGCTCGATGACACTGATGACATATCAATATCGTTGGCCATCGCCAAATATTGTCCGGCAAAGCTATTGCCTTCTGACACCAATTGTGACATGGTCTTCATGTCATTGGCTGTCTTAATCAAATATGGGTCACTAGCTGTTCCGCTTCCGGCAAAATTGATTTTTGCTGCTTCCGGCCACGCAATTGCCCCTGATTCGGTGGTGATTGTGAAATCACGATATGCATATCCCACATATTGTGTTGGCGCTGAGACTGCTGATATTACCCAACCTGCCACTTTCAATGTGTTGTCACTTGTGCTGGTAAATACCATCGGGTTGCTGGTATCAATTGAACCCTTCCATGAACCTGCCGCTGAATCATATTGCCATGATGCCCCGTAAATATTGAAGGCTCCGTAATATGTATTGTTGTAGATTAGCTGTGAGGGCATTACGATTGTCTTGGCTGAAGTTAGACGCGCATTCAATTCCACGCTTACCTCTGTGAAGAAGCCATACAACGAAATGGCATTATCCCCGTCTTGGGAAATATACATTGCATATTCTTCAACCTCGCCGCTTTTCATGTTGGTACCCTTTGCTTGTGCATTGGGAACTTTCCATTCACTTCCGGTTGTAACGATAAATGACCTCAAATAATACTTCGATTCTGAATCAGTTACCACCAAAGTCCATGGACCTAGTGAGATATTGCCTTCTGAATCAATTGTTCCGCTTACCGGGTCAGTGGTCAAATAGCGCTTGCCATCTTCAGCAACGAATGTTCCAACAAATGAAACCTCGCCATATGTGCTGTTCTTAAACGCCACTTGCTTGGGTACTGACACTGTGCCCGCTTCTGCATCAATTGTCAAATTCAACATCACGGTGTCGCCCATATTGTAAAAATTTGACAACGTGTAACCATCGGCTGACTTCGACAATTCCACTGCGTTGCCATAATTTGAGCCACCGGTAGAGTGGTCAATTTCAACCATTGCACCGGTCTTCACTGTCGCACCCTTTTTCGGCGCTCTAACCGGCGTTTTCTTGGCTTGTTTTGCGATTACGCTGGCATCTGCTTGCTCCAAGCGTTCCCCGGGTTCTCCGAGCACACTTTCTGCTTCACCAACATACTCATTGATTGCCTTTGCTTCCTGACGTGAATATGCGTCAACAAGTGTTTTCAAGGCCTCTGCATTAAGCGCTTCTTGGTCAACTGCTTGAGCCTGAACAGGAGATACCTCCTGCACTGTTGCCTCGGTCGCCTCAACAGTTTCTGTCGCCGGTGACGATGTAGGCAACACCGGTTCCAGCATCGATGCTATCCTACTGGTCATAGGAACAGTACCGGTAGCTATTGCCACTGCCAAAATCGCTAATGCAACTAATGTACCTAATTTTTTGAACATAAGTTGTGGTATTAATAATTTAAATTTGAAATAATTTGTCCTATTGCTTGTAATACAAATAATTAGTCTGATGCTGAAGGTAAATTTCTATTGGTTATTAAGTCTATGTTCACCCCCTATCATGGCAAATTGTCAGTATTCTATGGCTTGATTATACTTTTCATTGAATTTGGAACTGCAAAGATAATACATCAAAAAGCCGATTGCAAGCTTTTTGCCAAATTTCTGTTAACCCAACTTCATTTTTTCCTTCATTTTCCTAACGCCAAATCATAACTTCCTAACAATCAACATTTCTCATTTTCGCCCCATTTTTCCAAAAATTAAGGGCAGTCAGATAGCCCTAATTTGGACCTCTGTCTGCCCAGTCATATTGAAGTGAAGGTCGTTGTTTGTCTAATTTACTCACACATTGTCAGATGAGTTTTTGCCACCTGGTGATTCAAGTCCAGCGAGTACACTTCTCCCAGAAATTTCCGAGCCTCGTCCTTTTCTCCCAAACCAAGATAGCCTAGCCCCATGACCAAATTGCAGTGAATTTTGTTGCGCTCATTCAGGTCGTCTTCCCAG
>CAYTFG010000107.1:0-7195 GCA_964436925.1 uncultured Bacteroides sp.
CGGATACCACGGTAGCAACCGATATCCATGAGACGCTTGATATTCAATTGAATTTCACTGCGGAGGTCACCTTCTACTTTGTATTCAGCACCAATGACTTCACGCACCTTAGCTGCTTGATCGTCGGTCCAATCTTTAACTTGGATGTTAACGTCAACACCTGCTTTTTCAAGAATTGACTTGGCTGCGCTACGACCGATGCCAAAGATGTAAGTCAAGGCGATTTCACCTCTTTTATTTTGGGGGAGGTCAACTCCCACGATTCTTACTGCCATATTTTATTGACTTTATTGTTCTAATTTTTTGCAAAGGTACAAAAAATTATCCTTGACGTTGTTTAAATTTAGGATTTTTCTTATTAATCACATAGAGACGCCCCTTGCGACGTACTATTTTGCAGTCGGCGGTGCGCTTTTTAATTGAGGCTCTAACTTTCATTTTCTTTTAGCTTTTTATCTTATAATTATTTGTATCTGAATGCTATACGACCTTTTGAGAGGTCATATGGTGACATTTCTACTCTCACTTTATCACCGGGAAGGATTTTTATGTAGTGCATTCGCATTTTTCCTGAGATGTGAGCGGTTATTTCGTGTCCGTTCTCCAGTTCTACGCGAAACATTGCATTTGAAAGTGCTTCGACGATGACTCCGTCTTGTTCAATTGCTGATTGCTTTGCCATATTATAATTTTTAAATAAATCTATCTCCTAACGCTTCTTTGACATAATCAAAGGTTGTCAACACTTCTACTTGCTCGTTGAGAATCGCAATGGTGTGTTCATAGTGAGCACTCTGTTTGCGGTCTTTTGTGCGGCAAGTCCATCCATCTTGCTCGATAACGATGTTACGGCTACCGAGATTAATCATAGGTTCGATGCAGATACACATTCCGTTCTTGATGATGGGGCCGGTTCCGCGGCGTCCATAGTTGGGAACTTCGGGGTCTTCGTGCATGTCACGACCGATGCCGTGTCCACACATTTCGCGCACCACTGTATATCCGCGCTTTTCTACATAGGTCTGAATGGCATTGGCGATGTCACCGATGCGCTTGCCGGGATGACAAGCTTCGATACCCACATAGAGTGATTCTTTAGTTGTCTTCAAGAGGGCCATCACTTTGGGGTCAATCTCCCCTACTGCAAATGTATAGCAAGAATCGCCCATGAAACCGTCTTTTTCGACAACACAATCAGTTCCTATAATATCCCCTTCACGCAAAGTGTAGGTTGACGGAAATCCGTGTACCACAACTTCATTTACCTCAGCGCATATTGTACCGGGAAATCCCCCGTAGCCCAAACACGCAGGTCGACCACCATTGTCGAGAATAAATTCACGTGCAATGGTGTCGAGCTTACGAGTTGTAACGCCGGGTGCCACCCACTTGGCCATTTCGCCAAGAGTGCGACTTACGAGCTCGCTTGAAGCTCGCATCTGTTCGATTTGTTCCGGTGTCTTTAGATAAATCATTTAATATTCTTAATCTAGCTTATTGCTTAATTAATCAATTTTACTGTTGAGATGTCACTTACTAAATCAATAGGCACTACCTGTGGTACGGCCCTTGATTTTACCATCCTTCATCAAGCCATCATAGTGGTGCATCATCAAGTGAGATTCCACTTGTTGAAGTGTATCAAGTACTACACCCACCAAGATGAGGAGTGATGTACCGCCAAAGAATTGTGCGAAGTTTTGGCTGATGCCAAAGAAACGCGCAAAGGCGGGAAGAATAGCGACGATACCTAAGAAGATTGAGCCGGGGAGAGTAATTCTTGACATAATCAAGTCAAGATACTCAGCTGTTTTCTTGCCGGGTTTAACACCTGGTATAAATCCATTGTTGCGCTTCAAATTATCAGCCATATCAGTGGGGCGCACTGTGATAGCTGTGTAGAAGTAAGTAAATGCAACAATCATGAGGAAGTATACTGCGTTATACCAGAAACCGTTAATGTTAGAGAATGCTGCTAAGAATCCGCTACCATTGTTTGAGCCGAAACCGGCAAGGGTTATAGGTATAAACATAAGTGCTTGAGCAAAGATGATAGGCATAACACCTGCGGCGTTAACCTTCAAAGGAAGATATTGACGAGCACCACCATATTGACGGTTACCAACAATACGTTTTGCATATTGTACGGGCACCTTGCGAGTACCTTGCACGAGCAATACTGCACCGATGATAACTGCAAATAGGATGATTATCTCTACGACGAACATTACAAGACCACCTTCGCTTCCGTTTGAACCCGGAAGACGGCTGGTGAACTCATAGAACAACGCTCCCGGGAGACGTGCGATGATACCCACCAAGATGATGAATGAGATACCATTGCCGATACCGCGGTCAGTGATGCGTTCGCCAAGCCACATGATAAACATAGACCCTGCGCAGAGAATAATTGTCAAATAGGCGATTGTCCAAAATCCAAAACTAAAGTTTCCTCCTGCTTGCACTTGGATGTTTACTAGGTAAGCCGGAGCTTGCAGAAGAAGGATAACCACTGTAAGAAGACGTGTGTATTGGTTCAGTTTTTGACGGCCGCTCTCGCCCTCACGTTGCATTTTTTGGAATGATGGTAATACCATTCCTAGCAATTGAATAACGATAGATGCGGTGATATAAGGCATGATACCCAGCGCAAATATTGATACTTGAGAGAATGCGCCGCCTGAGAACATATCCAAGAGCTGCATCAAGCCTGACTTGTTAGTGAAACTTGCCAATGCTTGAATTTGAGATACCGAAATACCTGGAAGAACAACGTAACATCCCAATCGGTACACGAGTACCAATAGGAATGTCACGATGAGTCTTTTTCTAAGCTCTTCGATAGTCCAAATATTCTTTAAGGTTTCTATAAATCTCATTATATTTTAGACTTTTTTAGACTTTAGTGATGGAGCCACCAGCTGCTTCAATAGCTTTTTGAGCAGCGGCAGAGAATGCATTAGCTTCAACGGCTAATGCGCGATTTACCGCACCGTTTGCTAGAACTTTAACAAGTTGATTACGGTTGATATAACCTGCAGCACGAAGATCTTCGAGACCAACCTTTGAAAGGTTCTTTGACTCAGCCAATGCATCGATTAACTCGAGGTTGATAGCTTTGTATTCAACACGGTTAATGTTCTTGAAGCCAAACTTAGGAAGACGGCGTTGAAGAGGCATTTGACCACCTTCAAAACCAATCTTGCGGCTATAGCCAGAGCGTGATTTTGCGCCCTTGTGGCCACGGGTAGAAGTTCCACCCTTACCGGAGCCGGGACCGCGACCAATGCGAGTCTTGCTTTGTACTGATCCTACGGCGGGTTGTAAATTACTTAAATCCATAATATCATTTATTTTTTAAGCGTTGGTCACTTCTACCAAATGACGAACTTTGTTAACCATTCCCATCACTGAAGCAGTATTTTCTTTTACTACTGAGTGATTCATTTTCTTCAAGCCGAGAGCGTCCAAAGTTTGTTTTTGCACTTTAGGGCAGTTGATGCGGCTCTTTATTTGTTTGATTACGATTTGTGCCATTGTAGTTAATTGTTTTAGCCTTTAAACACTTGTTCTACAGAGATACCACGATTCTGTGCTACAGTTGCCGGGCTTCTCAATTCGTCTAGTGCAGCGATAGTAGCTTTCACTAGGTTGTGAGGATTTGATGAGCCTTTTGACTTTGCAAGAACGTCAGTGATACCAACACTTTCAAGGACTGCACGCATTGCACCACCGGCCTTAACACCGGTACCGTGGCTTGCAGGTTTCAAGATGATTCTTGAGCCGCCGAACTTAGCAATTTGTTCGTGAGGAATTGTACCCTTGTGAAGGGGAATGCGAATCAAGTTCTTCTTTGCTGATTCAACTCCCTTAGCGATTGCAGCGGTAACTTCATTCGCTTTGCCGAGTCCCCAGCCTACTACTCCATTTTCATTTCCTACTACCACGATAGCTGCAAAGGTAAATGTGCGACCACCCTTGGTAACTTTAGTTACACGGTTGATTGCTACAAGACGATCTTTGAGCTCGAGGTCATTAGTTGACTTTACTCTATTATTACGTTTTGCCATAATACTTTTTAGAATTTAAGACCGCCGTTGCGTGCAGCGTCGGCAAGTGATTTAACACGACCGTGGAACAAATAACCATTACGGTCAAATACTACTTCATTAATTCCGGCAGCGATTGCTTTTTGAGCAATTGCTTCACCTACTTTAGCAGCTATTTCACTTTTTGTTCCTTCTTCAATGCCACGAGATGAAGCCGAAGCCAAGGTTACACCTGCGAGGTCATCGATGAGTTGAACATAAATCTGCTTATTGCTACGGAAGACCGACATGCGTGGACGGGCAGCGGTACCTGACACCTTACCGCGGATACGGGTCTTGATTTTATTTCTTCTTTGTATCTTCGATATCATAATGCGTCTATTTTACTTATTTGGCACCTGCCGATTTACCGGATTTACGACGAATTTCTTCGCCTACAAACTTAATACCTTTACCCTTATATGGCTCAGGCTTACGCAATGAGCGGATCTTTGCACACACTTGACCGAGCAATTGCTTGTCGTCGCTTTCAAGAATGATTAAAGGATTCTTGTTACGTTCGCTCTTTGTCTCAACCTTCACTTCTGCAGGAAGCTTGATATAAATTGCGTGAGAATAACCGAGTGCTAATTCGAGAATTTGACCGGTTGCGTTAGCACGGTAACCGACACCTACCAATTCCATTTCTTTGCGATAGCCAACTGATACGCCAACTACCATGTTGTGGATTAATGCGCGGTACAATCCGTGTTGTGCACGGTGTTCACGATCATCGCTCGGACGAGAGATTGAAACATGTCCTTCTTCAACGCTGATTGTTAAGTCAGGATTTACCGCTTGTTGAAGTTCTCCCTTAGGGCCCTTCACTGTTACTACGTTATTGTCTACCTTTACAGTTACACCTGCAGGGATTTCAATGGGAGCTTTACCTATTCTTGACATAATTTATTCCTCCTATCGATTAGTAAATATAACATAGTACTTCACCACCAACCTTCAACTCAGCTGCCTTCTTGTTAGTCATGACACCTTGTGAAGTTGAAATGATTGCGATACCTAAACCATTTAACACTCTAGGCATATCTTTGTAGCCTGTGTATTGACGAAGACCCGGGCGTGATACACGCTTGAGGCCTTTGATTGCGTTAACGCGATCTACTGGGTCATACTTTAAGGCGATCTTGATAGTACCTGCGGGGGTTTCACCCTCTATAAACTTGTAATTAAGAATATAGCCTTGTTCAAAAAGAATCTTTGTGATTTCTTTTTTCAAGTTTGAGGCCGGAACTTCTACTACACGATGGTTAGCTTTGATTGCGTTCCTCAATCTTGTCAAATAATCTGCTATTGGATCAGTCATTTTGTAAATTGTTTAAATTGATTGGGCATTTCCCAACAATATTTAATACTCTCTGCGTTTCAATTTTTCTCTTGGATTTAGAAAAAGCAGTTGGTGCGAGAGATTACCAACTTGCTTTTTTTACTCCCGGGATGAGACCTGCTGAAGCCATTTCACGGAACTGGATACGAGAGATTCCGAATTGGCGCATATAACCTTTTGGACGACCGGTGAGCGAGCAACGGTTGTGCAAGCGGATATATGATGCATTCTTAGGAATCAGCTGTAAAGCTTCGTAGTCACCGGCTTCCTTAAGAGCTGCTTTCTTTGCTGCATATTTTGCAACGAGTTTAGCTCTCTTGACCTCGCGGGCCTTCATTGATTCTTTAGCCATATTTATCCTTTTTATTTAGCGTTTTTAAAAGGTAGACCAAATTGCTTCAACATTGCATAACCTTCTTCGTCAGTGTTAGCTGAAGTTACGAAGGTGATGTTCATACCAAGCAACTTGTTGATATTATCGATGTTGATTTCAGGGAAAATTATTTGCTCAGTGATACCGAGTGTATAATTGCCACGACCATCGAGCTTGCCTTCGATACCCTTGAAGTCGCGGATACGAGGAAGAGCCACGCGGATGAGGCGTTCCAAGAATTCATACATGCGATCACGACGTAATGTTACCATTACACCGACAGGCATCTTTTTACGCAACTTGAAGTTTGAGATATCTTTGCGTGACAAAGTTGCTACTGCCTTTTGACCGGTAATTGCAGTCAACTCGTTGATAGAAGTTTCGATTAACTTCTTGTCTTGAGTTGCAGCGCCAAGACCTTGGTTGATGACGATTTTCTTCAACTTGGGTACTTGCATTACAGTAGAGTAGTTAAACTCTTTGATGAGAGCGGGAACAATGCGCTCTTGGTAATCTTTTTGCAAAGTTGTGCTCATTATTTAATCTCCTCTCCTGATTTTTTAGAATAACGTACAGTCTTGCCGTTCTCGTCCTTGCGGAATCCCACGCGAGTAGCCTTGTCGCTCTTTGGGTCAATTAGGGCAAGGTTTGATAGATGGATAGGTGCTTCCATCTTGATGATACCACCTTGGGGGTGTTTAGCACTTGGCTTTGTGCTCTTGGAGACCATGTTGATGCCCTCAACGATGGCGCGTTCTTTAGAAGCTTGCACTTCTAGAACGCGGCCCTTCTTCCCACGGTCTTCACCGGCGAGGACGATAACGTTGTCACCCTTTTTGATATGTAACTTGCTCATTACTTTTACTTCGTTTTAATGGTTAAAGCACTTCAGGTGCGAGTGAAACGATTTTCATGTTGGTAGCACGCAACTCACGAGCCACTGGGCCGAAGATACGTGTGCCGCGAAGATCGCCGGCATTGTTAAGTAATACACATGCATTGTCGTCAAAGCGGATGTATGAACCGTCAGCACGGCGAATTTCCTTCTTTGTTCTTACGACAACTGCCTTTGATACAGTACCCTTCTTAACGTCAGAGCTAGGGATGACACTCTTGATAGAAACTACAATGATGTCACCTACTGACGCGTAACGACGTCCTGTACCACCCAATACGTGAATGCAGAGTGCTTCTTTTGCACCGCTGTTATCAGCTACGGTTAAACGTGATTCAGTCTGTATCATAATTATTTAACTTTTTCTACGATTTCTACTAATCTCCATCTTTTGGTCTTGCTCAATGGACGAGTTTCCATCAGCTTCACTGTATCGCCAACACTGCACTCATTCTTTTCGTCATGAGCGTGGTATTTTTTTGTCTTGTTGACAAACT
>CAYTFG010000108.1:0-7117 GCA_964436925.1 uncultured Bacteroides sp.
TGCCACTTCTTTTGAAACGGCAATATTTTTTCTTTTTAACGTCCACCGACAGGGGAGTAAGAAAACGGATTTCTGATTGTGTTTGTGCCATAATTTAGTCCTCCTTTGCTTCTTCTTTAACTTCGGTTGTTACTGCCTTGTTGGCTTTGAGGCTACGACGCTTTACTGCATATTCGTGTGCATACTTGTCTAGACGGAATGTCAAGAAACGAAGTACACGTTCGTCACGGCGGTATGCAACTTCGAGCTTGCGTACTGATTCTGGTTCAGCGTCAAATTCTACTAAGGTGTAGAAGCCGGTTGACTTTTTGTCGATGGGATAAGCGAGCTTGCGGAGACCCCATGCTTCGTTGTTCACGATTTGTGCACCGTTATCTTCGAGCACTTTAGTGAACTTTTCTACCGCTTCCTTCATCTGAGCATCAGACAAAACGGGAGTTAAAATGAAAACGGTTTCGTAATGGTTCATTTTGTTGATTATAAAATGTTTATAAAAATTTTTATTTGATTTCGGTGAAATCGACTGCAAAGTTAGTCATTTAAATTGATTTATGCAAGCCCCGCCCCAAATATTTATTTGATTGAATGATATTTAGAGCTTAAAATTGCACTGCGCGCCTGCAACAAAAAAAGTAGTGTCAACCCATCGAGTCACACTACTTTCTTAATCATTTTTGAAAAACCGGCCTTGTTATCAGTTTAAAACTATACCACGCATAGTCGAGTCCAATTGCATTTCGGCATGATATACACGAGCAAATTGTTTTAGAAATTCTAATGTAGATTTCTTTGGTTGCATAGATTCTTTACGGTCTGAATTTTTGGCGTTTTTCTTTTCTAGGGTAAAATTTTCATCCATAGGCAATTCTTTTAATCTTTTGTACTTATATAACGCAAGTATCTGACATTTATTGTATATAGCTTCAAAAAAAATTATTTCTTTTTTTGAGCGAAATCGTAAAATCATGAGCCATAACTTACAATTCACCCATTTATTACACGCTAAACAGTTAATTTTCGCAAAATATTTATTTATTTTGTTGCAAATTCAAATTAGTCGCACTATATTTGCACCCAAATAGCGCAAAATATCAGCAAGTTATGCTCTATTTAAAATCTATACAGACAATATTCAATAACACTTTAAAAAATAATATGCCTATCGAAACATTGCTACTCTAATTTTAAAAAGTATAGTAATGTATAAATCACTCAGCAAGCTCACCGATGATCAATTGGTGAATGCTTATGCAAATGGGAACAACAACGCGTTTGACATCCTTTTAAATAGATATCAATCCAAAGTTTTCAGTTATATCTTGCATATAGTACACAATAAAGATATCACTGACGACATTTTCCAAGAAACATTTGTCAAGGCGATTATGACTATTCGTCAGAGTCGTTATGTGTCTAACGGTAAGTTCAGTGCGTGGATTACTCGCATTGCCCATAACCTTATTATCGACTACTACCGCCAAGAAAAATCAGAAAATTCAATGTCTACCGACGATGAAGACATTAATTTGCTCAACAATAAAGAACTTAGCGAGGGTACAATCGAAGACACTCTGGTAGAGCTACAAACCTACTCAGATATCCGCTCACTCATCAAAGAATTGCCCAAGTCTCAACGTGAAGTGCTCATCATGCGCTATTACAAGGGCTTAAGCTTCAAAGAAATTGCCGATATCACAGGCACCGGGCTAAACACTGCGCTTGGCCGTATGCGTTACGCCATCCTCAACATTCGTCGCATGGCCGAGGAGAAAAATATAATGCTGGCTCAATAGGCCGGCAGGTAGCTACAACTATACTTTTTAAAATCACCCAACGCATTGTAGCTGTGCCACTTTATTCGATAACCTAAAATATATTATCTCATGAAACATTTTTTGGCATCAATTCTTTTGCTATGTTGCGTTGCGACAATCAACGCCCAAATCTTCTACAAGATAACAGGCAACGGCATTGAAAAAGCAAGCTATATACTTGGTTCACACCACACTGCGCCAACTTCGTTACTTGACAGCCTCAATGGCTTTTACGACGCACTTGACAACGTTGATGCAGTGTACGGCGAAATGGATATAACCACTCCGCCGTCAATGGCCACCGCATTTGCCTTAGCCGCACGCATGAAAGCACCTCAAGACAGCACACTGAGGAAATTATTCACGCCGGCTCAATGCGACTCAATTTCGGCCGTGCTGAAAAAATATATTGATGACAAAAACAATACTCCAACCGAGGTCCTTTTCTCATTCATTCCGGTTGTCATATCGTTAGAGTTGCAAACGGAAATGTCATTCGATAACAAAGATAACGACAACGGCATCGACTTGTACATCCAGCAACAAGCCAAGAGTCGCGGGAAAGAAGTTGGTGGTTTCGAGACTATGGAATATCAGCTAAATTTGCTTTACGGCGAACCAATTTCGGCACAAGCAAAAGATTTGATTACGATGATTAGAAACATCGACCTCGTGGAAAGCAGCATCAAAAAGCTCGACCAATACTACCTCGACGGCAATCTTGAAGGCTTAGCTGAGATAATGAACGACCCCATTCTCGGTGGCGACTTCTCATCCCAAGAGAGATACATCACCGACCGCAACAACAACTGGACCAAACAAATTTCAGCGTTGCTTCCCAACAAGTCAATCATGATTGTTGTTGGAGCCGGACATCTTCCCGGTGAGCAAGGCTTGCTGAACAAGTTGCGACAGCTTGGTTATACCGTCACAGCCATGTAATTGACTATTTTTTAGCCCAAACAATTGCATAGCTCGGCTTTTTATTATTATCTTTGTAAAAAATTCTTAACTAATACAATACCTAGAAAATGATTACTGCAGATAACAAGCTTTATATCGCCCACGGTCCAAACGGGCCTATCGTCATCAACGGAAACATGGCTAACCGCCACGGATTGGTTGCCGGAGCCACCGGTACGGGTAAGACCGTGACTCTCCAAGTCCTTGCCGAGACATTCTCTCAAGCAGGCGTTCCTTGCTTCATGGCCGACATGAAGGGGGACCTCTCAGGCATCAGCCAACCGGGCGCAATGACCAAATTTATCGAAAAACGTTGTGCTGAATTTGGCATAGAGAATCCCGCTTTTGGAAGTTGCCCCGTTAGATTCTTTGACGTTTACGGCGAGCAAGGTCACCCCATGAGAACGACAATCGAGCGCATGGGCGCTCAACTCATTGGCCGTCTCCTCGGACTAAACGAGACTCAAACAGGCGTTTTAATCATTGTTTTCCGCATCGCCGAAGAAAAAGGCTACCACCTCATCGACCTCAAGGACTTGAGAGCAATGCTCGATGATGTTTCCAAAAACGCAGCTCAATACACAACCACATACGGCAATATCGCGCCACAGAGCATCGGCGCTATTCAACGCGGTTTGCTATCATTGGAGAGTGAAGGTGCAAATCTGTTCTTTGGAGAACCCGACTTTGACATTTTCGACCTCTTGCAATGCATCGACGGCAAAGGCGTGCTCAATGTGCTCGCTGCTGACCGCCTCATGCTCAACCCCAAGCTTTATTCGTCATTCTTGTTATGGCTACTGAGCGAGTTATACGCCAAGTTGCCTGAAGTGGGCGACATGGACAAGCCTAAATTTGTGTTCTTCTTTGATGAAGCTCACATGCTGTTTGACGGCACAGCCAAAGCATTGGTCGACAAGATTGAGATGGTTGTGCGACTCATCCGCAGTAAAGGTGTTGGCGTCTATTTTGTTACCCAAAATCCAACCGACGTGCCCGATGCCATCCTCAGCCAGCTCGGTAACCGCGTGCAACACGCGCTGCGTGCATTCACGCCGAAGGACCAAAAAGCTGTCAAGGCTGCATCAGAGACTTTCCGCGCCAATCCCGATTTCAAGACAATTGATGCGATAACCGAACTGGGCACCGGCGAGGCTCTCGTCTCGTTCCTTGACGAAAAAGGCACTCCCGCAATGGTTCAACGCGCAAAGATACTTTTCCCGTTAAGCCAAATTGGAGCAATTTCTGACGAACAACGCTCGGCAATCATTAAGTCATCTCAACTTTACGGCAAATATGAGACCGCCGTTGATAGAGAAAGTGCTTACGAAAAGCTACAAAAGGACAATCAGCCCGCACAACAGCCATCGGCTCCTGCCACAAAAGCTGAAGAAGAGAAGCCCGCCGAGAAACCTGCCGAAAAAGCGCAAAAGACTTCCGGCCGTAAGTCAAAAGGCTTTTGGAGCGTACTGCTCAGCATTTTAACACCCATCATCGTCAGCCTGGGCAAATCGTTGGGCCGTGAAGTTATCAAAAGCGCCACCGGCAAAACGACCACGCGTTCAACATCAACACGCACAACATCAACGCGTCGCAAAACAACTTCTTCGCGCAAACGCTGATTTTTTATAATAATCGCAAGGCAACTATCAAGTAAATAATATTTTTGTTGTAAATTTGTAGTTGCTAAAATCACAAAGCCACAATGAAGATTTTTACTAATGAACAAATACGTGCAATTGACAGATACACAACTGAAAAAGAAGGTATCAGTTCGCTCACACTCATTGAGCGCGTTGCCGATTCAGTCTCTTGCGAAATAACATCACGTTGGCGACTCAACCAGCGCATCATCATATTTGCAGGCCCCGGGACAAACGGCGCCTATGCTCTTGCCGTGGGACGAAAGCTCTATGAGCAAGGGTATTACCCCGAAATTTACCTCTTCAACATTGGCGGTGACAAGTTGTGCCACGACTGCATAACTTGTAGAGACCAACTGTTGCGACTTGGCAGTGTTCACTTCACCGAAATCGTCAAGACGTTCACTCGCCCCGAGTTATCAGCATCTGACGTGGTAATTGACGGATTGTTTGGAACCGACCTAAATCGCCCGCTTGAAGGCGGTTACGTCATCCTCGTGCGCATGATTAACGAGTCAGGCGCATTCACCGTCTCCATCGACATCCCCTCGGGCATGATTGGCGACTGGAATTCACTTGCCATCAACCGCAACATCATCAACGCCAACTTGACGCTGGCTGTCCAATTTCCTCGCCTCGCCTTCTTCCTCTCGGACAACGCTCAACTCATCGGCGAATGGAAAGTCATGGACATCAACCTCAGTCCCGACGAAATACGTCGCACTCAGGCCAACCTCTTCTTGGTGCAAAACAACGAGATTAAGCCGTTGCTCCACCATCGCGACCCGTTCTCCTCAAAAGCCGATTACGGCACATCAATCATTTTTGCCGGCAGTTTCGGCATGATGGGGGCAGCCGTTCTCGCCACACGCGGAGCCATACGCGCCGGCGTGGGAAAAGTCACCACCCACAGCCCGAAATGCGGATACTACATCATGCAATCATCCGTACCGTCAGCGCTGTTTGACAGCGACGCCAACGATATGGTCATTTCAGATATCACCCTTAGCCACAACTACAATTCAGTGGCTATCGGCCCGGGCATCGGCACTTCCGAGACCACAATCAACGCGCTCGAAGGATTCCTCAAAATTGCCAACGCCAACAGCCGTCCGGTAATTCTTGACGCAGATGCGCTCAACTGCATTGCCGCACGCCCAACGTTGCTCAACTACATTCCCGTTCTCTCAATCCTCACGCCTCACGAGGGCGAATTTGACCGCTTGTTTGGCGCACAGACATCGGCCGAGGCGCGTCTGCAGCGAGCCGTCGAGGTGGCCAAGCATCACCGCATCCTCATAATCCTCAAGGGCCGATACACTGCCATCGTTCGCCCCGACGGCAAAATTTACTTCAACTCATCGGGCACGCCTGCAATGGCAACACCCGGCAGCGGTGACGTTCTCACCGGTGTTCTCGCCGGATTCCTGGCTCAAGGATTCAAGCCCGAGGTTGCAGCACTCATCGCCGTTTATGTTCACGGTATTGCCGGACAACTCGCCGAAGCCAAGCATGGCGAATATGGCGTGGCTGCTGACGATATTGCCGCAAACATTGGCCGTGCGATAAAATCTATCATGGACTAACAAAACTCTCAAGATAATGAAATCTATAGCATTAGCACTCATACTTTCACTCTCCTGCGGTTCAGTTTTTGCGCAAACCACACAAAAATTGACAGCAACCAAGCTCAACGAATACGGGCTTATCTACTCATTGCCCAACACCGTCGTTGACGTGACCATCGAAGTTGAGACAACCGTTGAGCAACCCGGCCAATTCTACAATTACGCCAAGAAATACCTCAACATCGACAACGCAATCACCTCAGCATCACGTGTTTCAACAGTCAAGTCAATCACATTGACACCTCGCGGCGTTACCAACCCCGAGGAGAAATATCTCGTGCAATTCAAGGCCGGTTCGGTGCCCTATATCGTTGTCAATGACCAAAATACGCCATTGAGCGTCAACACCGAGGAGACACTGGCAATAAACGCCCCCACCCTCCCGGTCGCAACTCCCGCGCAACCCACCGCGCTCGAGACTGATGCCGCTCGCCAGGCGATTACCCAAGAAATGATTCAAAGTTCGTCAACCGCCAAACGTGCCGAACTGACAGCAACCCGCATTTACGAGCTCCGCGAGGCTCGCAACGAAATCATCAGCGGACAATCTGACCAATCATTCCCCGACGGAAAGGCGCTTCAACTCGCGCTGGACAACCTCACCGCCCAAGAAAACGCACTGACAGCAATGTTTGTGGGCACAACACAGAAATCCACAACCGTCAAGACCATCACCTTTACGCCTGACAAAGAAGAGATTACCGACAAAGTTTTTGCCCGCGTTTCTCCCATCGACGGCATTATTGATGCGTCAAACCTTGCCGGAGACCCCATCTACATCAGCTACAAAATCGTTGAACAAGGCGAACTTCCCCAAAACGAAAAAGGCTTGACCAAAACCTTCCCAAAAGGCGGACTTGCCTACAACATCCCCGGAAAAGCCGAAATCAAAATAAATTATGACGGTGAAGACATCGCCGACCAAACATTTGAAATTGCGCAACTCGGCGTGACATTCGGCATTGAGCCCGCATTGTTCACCGACAAAAAAGCACCCGCATACGTCATTTTTGACCCGCGCACAGGCGCCATTTCTCGCATCGCAACCATCGACCAATAGAAATTTCCA
>CAYTFG010000109.1:0-6986 GCA_964436925.1 uncultured Bacteroides sp.
CGGCAGGGCTTATATATGTTGTTATGTGGTTGATCACTTGCGAATGCAGCGTATTGAATGTCCAAATTGGGGGACATGACCGCCGGTTAATGTTGTTGAGATTACCATGCTGGTTCCTGTAGCAGTAACACGTGCATAGTCCCAAACGTAAGCCTTCGGTAATGCGTCATAGTAAGTGGTTGATGACCACCACCACGCTTCTGTGTCGAAAGTATCGCCGGTAGAGTTAGAGTACACGCCACATGGATATGCGCTGAAGCCTGATTCATTGGTGCCGGCATTTCCGGTGCCCCAGAATACTTCGTCGTTCACCTTGAGATATGCCGGTTTACGGCTAACGGCTGTGCGCAATGCTGTCCATTGTGCTGTTGTTGGGATTTCCCAACCTTCAGGCGCAATGCCGCTTTTATTGGTCAGTGTGTATCCGCTGTATAAGCAACCATATACGCTGAGGAGTTCGCTGTTGTCAGCCCAAATGTGGTATGCACCTATGGTGTCTGTGTTCCATGTTGCGCCTTCGTCACCCTTATAGCAAGTGATGCTTGAACCATCGGCGTATTTTGTAGCTCTAAGGTTTTCGGCCATCCAATATTGAGTACCTACTTTCACAATCTTGTAGCTATTGGTTTCGGTGCCACGCACATCCACGAGCAAATCGGGAGTTACTGTAGCATCAACACTCTTGTATCCGTCGGCAAGTTTCAGACTCAGCTCACCGTCAACGACATAGATTGATGTTAGGGCAGCGGTTGCACTTCCGGCTGTTACTGTTGCTTTATTAGTAGAAGCATTCCACACAACAGTACCGGCATCTGCGACATTGATACCCTTTGTTAAATCGGCACGGCCGTTCTCTGCCATTGGGTAAACGACTGTCATAACGCTGGTTGTTGCCAATACATATTCGTTATCAATCTCGGCCACTTGCTTTCCTGCAGCCATAACTTTCATCACTCTGCTTGAGGTAAAATCTGTTGGGATAGCCACTGCATAGGCCACTTTCTCATCAGCTGGAGGAGTGACTTCGTCTTGAGTGAAAGTTAGATAGTCTATATCGGTCAAGTTATATTCAACTGAATTTCCATTCTTTAGCTTGACTTGCATCTTTTTATCTTGAGCTTGGGTAGCTACACCTGAGGCTAACACGGCAGCACATGCCACTAATGTGAGTATATGTTTTTTCATTTCTTTACTTTTATAACTTTATTGTTGGCTTTGATAATATAAACACCTGCATTTAGCGAGGTCAAGTCAATGGTTACGCTTGCTTGCGAAACTTGGGCGGTAACCGGTTGTCCTTGGAGATTGTAGACGGTAGCGGATATTTCTCCTCCGTCAGCACGATTGATGGTCACTTGAGAATTGGCTACAATAATAGTCATGTCGTCGCCAAGACCGGCTGTGATATCATCCACAGCAGTAACCTCAATATCAAACTTGATTTTGTCAACGTCAGCTATCGCGATTTTAGTATCACCGGTTGCAGTGGCTACTACCACACTGTCACCGCTGAATGAAATGCGGTTTACTGTCGACAAACTGAAAACACTGTCAGCACCACCTTCTTGCTTGGTAATCGTGATGGTATCGTCGGCCAATGCGTTTATTGCAACGCCTCCCATGAGGGCCATCACTGCTGACACTAGTAGTTGTTTACGGTTTATTTTCAACATAATTGAAGATAAATTATTGATATTAGTTGGATTTAGTCATCAAGCGCAAATATACAATAAATTTTCTTTAAAACAAACACATTATAATGAAAACATTGCAAAATGTTTCAATGTGAAAGTAAAAATATACATACGCAACATATTTTGACGTTATGTTACAATAAACAACAATCAGAGCACGCTAAAATGCAGTATAAGCCAATTAATCCAAGCTATTTTTAGATTCTTTTCACTATCAGCCAAGCAGATACTGGCATGATTAAAAACTGTTTTGTAACTTTGCTTTGAGCAAAACTGTCACATGTGACAAAAATTTTAAACGCCATGTGCTTCGTTACTCTACATAAAAGATAATTTCAAAAAAATTATTATTGTCAAAGACTATATTCAACCATGGTATAACAACGACGGCATACTGACTATCGGTCTCTACGATTTCTTATTGAATCCAAACGTCATTGATTACTAAAATACAGCGCCGGCGAGGCAATCGTCGGCGCATTCTCTTATAAATGAAAAAAGTGCACCAAAAAAGTTGGTACACATTCATCAAATTATTTCCACTTTTACGTGCCCTTATTAGAGCTGTTTCTGTGGAGCCGAGGAGACTCGAACTCCCTACCTTTTGAATGCCATTCAAACGCTCTACCAGATGAGCTACGGCCCCATATTGTTGCTTTGCGATACAAAATTAGACAATTTTTTTTAATTTCCCACTGTTTCACCCCTCAAAATGTCATCTAACCGCCCGTTTTAATATTTGTTTTGTTTCTATAACTGATTTTTCTTAATACTTCTCGACCTACTTGTCGCTTTTTTTAGTACCTTTGGAGTAACCTTGAAAAATTTAGTTTAATCCAATCTCATGTCACAAAATGGCTAAGGATCAATTATTCAATAAATACATTTGGTTTGTAGATACAATAAGCCGATATGGTCGCATTACACGCGAGCAAATCAACGAGTTGTGGCGCAAATCTTCTTTCAGCGACGGTGAAAAATCGCTTCCCCGCCGCACTTTCTACAGCTATCGCAATGCCGTGCAAGAACTGTTTTCGATAAATATCGAGTGTGATCCCGCAACTTTTGAATACTACATTGAAGAAAATGACACTTATAACGAGAGTGTAACTCACTGGCTTCTTGACTCAGTGGCAACAAATGACTTGCTGTCATCGTCACGCGACATCAGTCACAGGTTATTTCTCGAGAATGTGCCCTCGGCGCGCGAATACCTCGGCATTTTTATTGATGCAGTTAAGCTTAATCGTCAAATACGTTTTGACTATTACAGTTACTCTCGTTCACTCCCCACGCAGGGCATTCTGTTTGAAGCTTACTTTCTAAAAATATTTCGTAATCGCTGGTATGTCATCGGTCGCAACATCAAGGAGAATATGGTGAAAACCTACGCTCTCGACCGCATAAAGAATGCATCGCTTCTGGCCACTGAGTTCAAGATGCCCGATGACTTCATTCCTGCTGAATACTTCAGAGACTCTTTCGGCATCGTGGCTTCGCACGCCGCGCCCAAGAAAGTGGCGCTAAAAGTGGTGCCTCGCAAGGCTAAATACCTCAGAGCCCTACCCCTGCATGAATCTCAGCAAGAAATGATTCACGACCAATTTTCTATATTTTACTACACACTTCGCATCACCGATGACTTAGTGGAAGAGATTCTCTCATGCGGTCCCGATGTAACCGTGCTTGACCCCCCCGAGCTTCGAGCTAAAGTTATTACCGCACTGAAAACATCTCTTGAAAACTACGCAAATACAACAAAATGATACATAATAATCGTATTGTAAAATACGATCTTCTCAGAGCTCTAGCTATTATCTCTAACACAATTTTTCTTCACGCAACCGAATTTGCTCTTGAAAAGTGGAAATATTATAGCCTCGTCAGCACATTTCTGTCGCTTGTGCCGCAATTTTTTATCGTCGCAGGCGCACTTAATATGCCGGTAAGCAACGGCACAAGTTGGTTAAAGCATCGACTGAAAGCAATCATGCCACCCATGATTTTGTGGTCGATAATTTACTTTGTGCTCACTTGCAAGTATGATACAACAAAGGTCCCATTAGACCTCTTCTATGACGGTCTATGGGTGTTTTACGGCCCCACATTCGGCGCCGGATATTTCGTGTACACGCTGATTGGGTTATACATTCTTGCCATCATTATATCGCCGTGGCTCAAAATCGCCACGCAGCGTAATTTCCTCATCCTCATCGGGATATGGCTATGTAGCGGATTGTGCAACTACTCTGAGCTCTACATCTATGCCCAACCGCATTGGCAAACAACATTCGGCATCTTCTACGGCAACTTCGGCTTTTTGCTTGTGGGCTACTACTTTAAGCGCTTCCCTTTGCGCAACGAGACTACCAAACGGAAGATTATAATGTGGTCGGTTGTGGCGTTTTTTGGCGTATTTGTGAGCTGTCGATATTGGGTATCAGGGTGCCGCTATGGATTTGCCGACAAGATACACGACTGGCTCACCATCAACGGCATGGCGTGGAACATCCTTGTGTTCATGATTATCGACCAATGGGACAACATTCCCGATGCGCTCTCACGCGTAATCACATGGCTGGGCAAACGAGCCTACGGTATGTTCCTGGCTTACACGCTGATACTCAAATATGTTATCAATTCCACAATATTTCTCCCATCAGTAACATTTCTTCACCCCACCGGCTGGTGGCAGTTGTTTCTCCTCACATTTGGACTTACACTTGGATTAGTTACCATACTTAGTTACCTGCCGTTCAGCAATATAACCGTCGGTGTACGCAAAGAGAAACGACCGGCAATCCTGCCTGCCTTACCAACGAGTGTTGCCGGTACCGATGACAACATACTTGTAGGTGGTGATTTCGGGAAGGCCCATAGGTCCGCGAGCATGCAACTTCTGAGTGGAGATACCAATCTCGGCACCAAATCCAAATTGGGCGCCGTCAGTAAACGAGGTTGACGCATTGGCGTAAACACATGCCGCATCAACTGCATTAAGGAACCGACTGATAGCATTTTCATCCTTCGCCACAATACATTCGCTGTGGTGCGAGCCATAACGGTCAATAAAGTCTAACGCCTCTTGCAGGCCGTCAACCGTTGCGATAGAAAGCTTATAATCAAGCCATTCCACGCCAAAATCAGCATCAGTGGCGAGTGTTAGTATCGGATAATGGCCTTCCAGCGCTCTGTATGCCCATTTATCGGCATGGATAGAGACACTGCGCGATGCCAACATATTGCAAATTTCGGGCAAACGGTGCACGATAGCACGGTCTACAATAATGGTATCCAACGTGTTGCACACACTCGGACGCCTGGTCTTGGCATTAAACACAATAGCGGCGGCGCTGTGAATATCAGCCGAAGAATGAATGTAGGTGTGGCACACTCCCGCCCCCGTTTCTATCATCGGCACACGTGAATTTTCTCTCACAAATTCAATCAATCGTCGGCTCCCGCGTGGGATGATTAAGTCAACATAATTGGTCGCATGAAGGAGCTCCAGCGCACTCTCATGGCCTGATGGCAACAATGATACCACATTCGGCTCCAAGCCATGTCGCTCAAGCGATTGCTTGATGATGCCCACCACAGCAGTATTAGTGTTCTGTGCATCACTACCACCTTTGAGCACGCACGCACTGCCGGCCTTGAGGCACAAAGAGAACACATCAAAGGTAACGTTAGGTCGTGCTTCATAAATCACGCCAATAACGCCAAACGGCACCGACACTTTGCGTATTACCATACCATTGGGACGAGTCCACTCGCCAAGCACCTTGTGCAACGGCGACGGTAACGAAGCCACATTCTTCATGTCGCTCGCAATGTCATTGAGGCGCGACTCGGTAAGCTTTAATCGGTCATATTTTGGGTCACTAGGCTCCATGCGCGCAAGATCCTCGGCATTGGCAGCCAATATTGCTGACTTTTCCTGTAAAATTTCATCGGACAGCTCATTGAGAAATGCATCTATTTGCTCGGCTGTGAGTGTTGCTATAAATTTGGCGGCACGCTTGGCACCCTCTAGTATTTCTGTTATCGTTTTCATGATTCTATGTGTGATATATTATTGGTCTATGTATAAATAGTCGGCATGAATGATGGGACGGCCGCCCGCAATGCCTATGTGCCGACGCGCCTCCTCACTGTCACACGTGGTTTTTCCCCACGCTATTATGTGGCCGTCCATGTCAACAACGGTCACAATATCGTCTTTCTCAAAGTCACCTATGACATCGACAACGCCTATTGGCAACACGCTGGCAGCATGGGACGACAGTAAAGCCTCGACCGCACCACGATTGATGCGCAAGCCTCCCTTGGCAAAGCTCTCACTATGTGCAATCCACTTTTTCACTCCGTTGGAGCGCACCTGCGATGGTTCAAAGGTGGTAAACGGCGTTGTTTCTGCGCCATTCAGTATGTCAAGAAGAATATTCTCACGTCGACCATTCGCAATGATTACCGTGATGCCTTCCGAAGCGACCTTGCGAGCAATGCGATATTTTGTGGTCATACCGCCACGCCCCAGCGATGACTTTGAAGCCTGAATGAATCCCGAGGCATCGTCGTCACGCGAGATGTGCGATATGAGTCGTGACGTTTCCAGCGACGGGTCACCGGTAAACACGCCGTCAATATTACTCAATATAATCAGCGCATCCATATCCATCATCGTGGCTATCAACCCCGACAGCTCATCATTATCGGTAAACATCAACTCGGTCACCGAAACCGTGTCATTCTCATTGACTATGGGTATCACATCGTTGGCAAGCATTACCTCCATGCAGTTCTTTTGATTGAGATAATGACGGCGTGTGGCAAAATTTTCCTTGGTTGTGAGCACTTGACCGCACGCAATGCCATGTTCACGGAAAAGCTCATAATAACGATTTATAAGCTTTGCCTGCCCAACTGCGCTATATAATTGACGACACGCAACAGCATTTAACTGCGTGGAATTGATACCTCTGAGCTCGCTACGGCCCGAAGCTACAGCGCCCGAAGAAATAAGTGTAACTTTTACACCCATTCGATATAATTCTGCTATTTGGTCAACAATTGCGCTCATTCGGGTAACATCCAAGGTCCCGTCAGCGCGAGTGAGAACATTGCTTCCCACTTTGACAGCTATGCGTTTATAGTGATGTTTCATGATTGATTGTTCTACAGATGATTGAGTTTTCAAGTTTTTCAAAGCGTGACTGTATAATAGTCCTCTAGACTCTTGCAAAGTTATACTTTTAAGCGTAATCTTCATAGAAAAAACTCAAAAAAAAT
>CAYTFG010000110.1:0-6916 GCA_964436925.1 uncultured Bacteroides sp.
GATTGAATCGCTGGCGAAGTAAACCACCGCACCAATAAAGGCAAAATGCCAATAATTCCACAAGTCAATATTGACGGTTCGCGTGGTTTTGGTAATGAGCATCAGGATGTTAACGCCCAAGCACACGGGGATAATGAATGCCCCCACAGCTGTGTTATAAGCCACAGCAGCTGCGGCAGGCCAACCCATGTCAAATACTTGTAGCTGAAGGTCATAGATGCCGACTACTGAATTTAATGCCGGGCCCAAACTGGATGTGAGCAACGCTGTAATGACCGATAAGCCAACAAATCCGACACCCACTTTCAATCCGCTTTTCAGCGCATTACCAAATTTCAAGCCTATACACAAGCCTAACACAGTGAAAATAATGGGCATCATCACTGCTGCGCCCAAACCGATGATATATTTAAAAACTTCTTCCATAAGTGCTTATTTTATAGAAACTTTAAGAGGATTCTTCATTATTAATGCTTGATTTTCAACGATTTGATTCCATTCGTGGTAATCCACTTCATTGCGCTTGGACCAAGTGCTGCCCCAATAGTAAGTATAAGGCTCGCCAACAGTGTAGCGGTCATAGATAACTACCTGGCCCACAGCATTTGCAGTCACCGTTTCAAAAGGAACATACTTGATATCACTACATCCGCCGGTAACTGCACCAATATAGATTGAGCCGTTGTTATCTTGCAGATTATCAGTCAAATCCTCGCAAGTAATTGCGTGCGCCGGCTCGTCGATGGTGTATCCGTGAGGATTATCAGCGTGAACCACAATGCCAATTGCCATATCAAGTGACTGACTCAGGCCGTTATAGCTAACGGTAGTTTTATTAAAACGCGAATATCTATCAAGTGTTATCACTCTGGTTTCCACCACGTTATCGTTGCCAATCTTTTCGGGGTAGCAAGTCAACTTAACAGTCATGCGTATCGGGCCATTCTCAATCAGCTCAAATGACTGATAAGCGCATGGATAGCATATAGAATCATTCAAAATCAAGGCATTCATACATGCACCGAGGGTCGGACCGACAGTGTAGCCGTCAAATCCCTCGCCATGATTTTTGTGGTAAGTGATGCCGTTGTTGTTGTCACGATAAAGCTTCGCCAAAATGGGTTTATCGGCTGATTTGCACCACAAATCGTAGCCATAAACCTTGCCACCGCCATCTCTAAACGACTTTCCGTAAAGGCGATAACCGGAGTATGCATTTTCCCATGCGAAATCATCCTGTAAATCAGGACGATGCTGACCGAAAGCCAAAGTGTCCACCGCGCCAGGTTCACCTTGAGAAATGCGATATTTGGCCGTCGATTTTGCACCTACCGTAACAGGAATCAGCACTTTACCATCATGAGACAACTGATAATCAACCCTTTGGCCCTTGCTATCGGTAATAACAAACTTCTCGCCCACGCGCGAAGTCACACGTTGAGCGTCAATTTCTATTACCTCCTCGCCACGGTCAATAGCTAACTCATTGGTTACCGACACATTAACAGTCTTCCCCTTGGCCTCAGAGAGCAAAGGGAAGATTGCAATTATCGGTAAAAATATCAGCGCTTTCATTTGGGTTGCTTGCCGATGTATGCCAAAATTCCGCCGTCAACATAGAGAATGTGGCCATTCACAAAATTTGAAGCATCTGAAGCGAGGAACACAGCCGGTCCCATCAAATCTTCAGGTGTGCCCCAACGAGCAGCCGGAGTTTTAGCAATGATAAATGAATCAAACGGATGGCGCGAGCCGTCGGGTTGCAATTCACGCAACGGAGCAGTTTGTTCAGTGGCGATATAGCCCGGGCCAATGCCGTTACATTGGATGTTATATTCGCCGTATTCAGATGCTATATTGCGAGTTAGCATTTTCAATCCACCCTTGGCAGCAGCATAAGCGCTGACAGTTTCGCGACCAAGTTCGCTCATCATTGAGCAAATATTGATAATCTTGCCATGTCCCTTCTTAATCATAGAGGGTATTACAGCTTTAGAGCAAATATACGGGCCAATCAGGTCAATATCGACCACCTTACGGAAATCCTCGGCACTCATCTCATGCATAGGAATACGCTTAATAATTCCGGCGTTATTCACAAGAATATCAATTGTGCCAACGGTTGCTTCGATGTCCTTAACCATTGCCTTAACAGCCTCTTCATCCGTCACGTCACAAAGATAGCCCTTAGCATCAATGCCAAGCTCCTTGTAAGCCTTTAGTCCGCGGTCAACAGTCTCTTGACGCGAGCAGTTAAACACAATTTTTGCGCCCGCTTCAGCCATTGCGCGAGCGATTGCGAGTCCTATTCCATAAGCTGCGCCGGTTACAAGCGCAACTTTTCCTTCCAATGAAAAGTTTATCATGTTATGTTAGTGTTTATTAGTTAATTTACTATAAAGATACGCATATCTCCACTATAATACCCAACCGAGGTTCCACATTTTAACAACTTTTCAAAGAACGCTCCTCAACATTTCCTTCATACACTCCCCCAAAAAGCAAAGGCCAACATTTTACTGCCGACCTTTACTTGCTATAATATTTAAAATTCTATTTGATTGATATTTTCATCGCGCTGTTATCTAGCACTACAATGTAATAACCGGCAGGAAGATTTCGATAATCTTCAGCGGTAGCATTACCATTAATTAAAATACCTGACACCGAATATATTGCGCATCTTTGCCAATCAGATGCGAATATTGCTTCTACACCTGACGTGCCCAAGATATTGCATATCGCAGTAAGGTTAGAACCATCGGTAGTGCTTACTTTGATTTCACATTCGCCTACTGAAATAATGCTAACGACACCGGTTTGAGATACTTCGGCTACGTTTGCATTTGTCGTTGTCCACACTAATTCTTGAGCTGATGCCTCTTCCGGCAATACTGTCGCTTTTAAAGCCACTTCATCGCCTACCTTGGCGCTCAAACTTGTTTGCGACAAAACTATTGATGTAGCCAAAGGCGCAATAACCTCTATTTGACAAGTATCTGAAACACCTGAGCCATCAACAGCTGTTGCAGTAACAACAGCTGTACCTATTGCTTTAGCCTTTATCAATCCATCTTCCACGCTAGCAACATTGCTATCAGATATAGTCCAAATAACAGACTTATTTGTAGCATCATCAGGCAAAACAGCTGCTATCAATTGCTGCTGTTCTCTTACCCTAATTGTTATTTTTGATTCGCTAAGCTTAACACTTTCAACCAATTTAGGCAAAACTGTCACATCACAAGTTGCAGAAAGATTGGTGCCATCGGTGGTGCTTACTGTAATTGTAACCTTGCCGACATTCATTGTAGTAACAAGACCTATTGAATCAACAGTTGCCACCGACTCATCGCTACTTGACCACTTTAACACTTGATTTGCAGCATTTGACGGATTGACAATTGCTTTCAATTGCTTAGTTTCGCCAATAATGATTGAATCAGCCTCATTTTCTAAGCTTATTGACAACACTTTTACATTTACGTCACCAACTTCAACCGATGCGTCAGGCGAAGTGTAATTTAAGCCTGATGCGTTGCTCAATTTTATATTATCAATTGTAAATTTAGAATCACGACAATCAGTGCCTTTAAATGTTAAATCAAAGATTTTACCACTGTTGCCTGATATCGCTTTATTTGACATCGAGAAGATTACGACACGGTGAACGCCCGACGAAATTTGGCTTACCGAAGCAGAATGGTCACTAAAACGGTCCGTCAACACCAAATCACTACTTTCAGCAGTCATTCCCTCTATCCAATTGATGTCCATCTGCAGAGCAACAATCTCGGTATAGTTTGTTAAATCGGCATGCAAAACATATTGAGTGTAATCATCCGACGGGTCTCCACTGAATGTCAACTCATTAGGCTCATAAAGTCTGCCACTGACGGCAACTATTTGCAAACGATTGTCAGGATCGTTGGTGTAAATATTCATCTTCGTGCTAAATTCGCCATCAGTTTTACCTGCATACCTAACAGTCATCGTTGCTGAAGAGCCTGCAGCTACTGACAAAGGTAATTCTTCTACAACTGAATATCCATCATCGGCAAATAACACCCGGCTAACCGTCAATGCGACTTTACCGATATTGCTGATAGTAAATGTTGACTCAGCCACATCCGTGACAGGACATTCTCCAAGATTCAGCGTAGAATCGCACGATAATTTAGGCGAATTAATACGCACGTATCCGCTACTTGTAGCAGATGTCATATTTTCAGACGAAACATTGCTAAGAATAACATTTTCAGGTGTTAAGTAATAGTATCCCGAACGACCGTCTAACTTCAATTTAAACGATATCAATTCACCGTCGTTATCACTTACCGCCGTATTTGTCATACTAATCAAGAAAAGCTTTAATTTGCCGTCATTGGTATAGCTTGCGCTGACAGAATGCGCATTTGCTCTAGAACCGGCCGTAACACTACCTTCCACATATTTTAGCTCATCGGGCAACGAGAATGAGCATTGCGCCGAGACAATCGGTTCCATATTGTTCATTGTTAACGATATGGTCACCTCGCCATCACTTTCGCCCTCCGCAGTTGAGACGTGTAACTCATTCACTGAATAAGGAATGGCTGTCACAGATGCCTTTTGTGTGCCGTTTATTGCATCTGACTCGATGTTAATAAACTCCTCAATGCCTGTAGCACGAGTAATAGGTTTATAAGTAACCGTAAAAGAGCCGGTCTGTCCGGCGGCGACTGTGCCAGAGGTCGGAGATATCGTCAGCTCGGATGCGCTACATTTAAAACCGCTGATATTCAACGGTTCATTACCAATATTACTTAGCGTCAATGTACGAGTATAAGTCCCGCGAATTGCAGAGCGACCAAAATCTACAGTTGAAGTATCAACACGCAACTTTGGTGACAACAATGTAACTATTGAACCCGTTGAAGTGACATCAAGCGAAGTGCCGGATGCATCACTGAGTTTTACTTTTGGTGAAAGAGTGTAGTCAGCAGGCTCTTTGCCCAGTTTTAACTTAAACGTCAACAAATCGCCATTGCCTTTTAGCGGTTCTAATGATAAATTGTATACTAATATACGCAAAGCTCCGTCGGTGTAGGCAGCACTCACTTGATGACTGTTTGAGCGTGAATCAATGAGTTGAGCCGAGCCGGCCACGTAGGCAATTTGTCCTGACAATGGTATTGTTATATCCACTGCCGACACCGCATCAGAGGCTGTTAAATCGGCGGTCACTGTCACTTCATCCCCGGGATGTCCCGAAGTTGAGCTTAACGAGAACGTATTTGAAGCCCTTGCTCCAATGGAAATAAACATTAGAGCAAGGAACATTAATAAGTTAGGCTTCATTTCTTGATAACTTTTGCTGACTGCATGAGATTATTGTCGACAACCAAATTTAAGAAATATAGACCGGGAGCTAAACTTTCGGTAGCAAAAGTGTGGCCATATTTACCATAGCCAACCTTTGTGCTGAAGCTCTTCACTGCTCGTCCGTTAATGTCAACAATCTTTATCACAACATCGTGATTACCTTCTTGTCCAATGATAAATGGAACTGTCAGTTCATTTTCAAACGGATTAGGATAAGGCAAAGTCATCTGCATCATAGCAACTGAACCGATGCCACTAACTCCGGCGTTAACCACAAGAATATATTTACCAAGAACGTCAGAGAGAACTATCCGGTCAAGATCTTTAACATCACCGACTTTCATCAAAGCTGTTTTTCCTGCAGGAATTGTTTTACCTGACAAAGAGAATGCCAAGAACAGATATTGGCTATCGTTATCTTGCCAACTACCTATCTGTTCAAAGCCGGTCAGCGCATCCATTGCCTCAATTGTAGAACTTGCACGAGGTGTTGATATACGCAATTGCACACCGCCCAAATCTACCGGAGAATCAATGTATAAAATGCCATCTTCAATGCTATAAGTTGCCGTAGATGCGACGCTTAAGCCGGTTTCGGCAACGCCTGCAGGTTTTTGTATAATATTGACAGTACCAACAACATCAAGCACGTCGATTTCATCATCGTTATTAACGTCAGCGGCCTCATATATAAACGGTTGAGGATTTTGGCCAAGCATATAAGCGACCTCAGTCACTACATCGGCAACGTCAACATCCATTGAGCCGTTGGCATCACCTTTTGAAGCGGTGAGCGGTGTTGCAGCAACCACCTTTGACGGTGAGTTTTCTTCAAGGCTTGTGCTCATCACCTTGTAGTAGTAATAATAAGTTGTGCCCGGCACGACACTATAGTCAGTAAACTCCTCAGAATCAAGCAATCTTGTATTCACGCGTATTGTATCGCTCTCGTTACCGTCGGCGTCAATTGTATAGCGATACATGTTGTATCCGAGCATATCATCATAGTTGTCTTCGGGGCTTTCCCAGGTGAGGGACACCTTGCCGAGACCAGCCTCTGCCATAAATCCGGTTGACATTGAACCTGCGGCTTGTACAATGACGTTGAAGCGAGATTGCTCGTCGGGGATTTCGAAGTATTCATCGTCTTCAGCGCCATACACATATATGCGGTTTGTGCCGTCAATATCGGCTTTGCCGTGCAGCGTGACGAAAGCGGTATAAACATCGCCGGCTTCGTTCCACGTACCTTCTTCGCCGATGGTGGTTTGTGTGTAGGGAGCGCGCACGCCCATGGTGATATTGGGAGCAACAGCAGTATTCATCTTGCGATTGAAATAAACCTCAAATTTGTGGCGGCCAACGCCCAACGGCGGCAGCTGCTCAAACTCATCCTGCGCATCAAAGCCATCCACAACGACCTTCCACACGCAGCCGTGCGCCTCAGCTACAGCTCTATCGACCTTTGTAGACATATCGAATTGACCATAGCTTGAACTTGCCGAGTTATTAATGTCAAATATCGAATTTCGCAGAATATCTTCGCGAGCAG
>CAYTFG010000111.1:0-6858 GCA_964436925.1 uncultured Bacteroides sp.
CCGGTATTGTGGTCTTTAGCGGCGATGTGGGCAAGGGTGAGGACACTGCCCGGAGTAATTTGAGAATAACGGGAAGCTATTGTCGCCTCGCTGTCAAGAATATAGATGTCACCGTTGATATTTATTTCTTCGCCGGCATCAGCACATTTGCTGTCTGGGGCAATGGCAGCAACGCCATTTTTATATACGATTTCGCCATCATTTACCAGTGTGTCACCATTAACAACAACGCTTTGTGCTTCAATGATTTGACCATTCGCGCTGACACCTGCAATGGCAAGCTTACCATCTTCAATAACTGGGTTTTCGCCATCAAAGAGATACTTATCGTCGTGGTTTGTGCCATTAATGTTTATGCCCACAACCTTTTGCATGGCAGGTGCTTCAAATGCGTGTCCTGCAATTGCATCGGTTGAATATGTCCACATATAAAGGAAGGCTGCCCAGCAGAAAAATTGTACAAGACCAACGGTCCAGAACACTTTAGGAGCCTTAACGAGCAACTTAAACATATTTTCCTTCTTGCCGGCTTCTTCTTTCTCCTCGCTGATGCCATGATATTCGGCATATTCATGAGGCGGCATTTCTTTGACCTTTGCAAAGGTATAAATGACACACAACAGCAAGATAGCGGCACCGATGTAGAATGAGCCTGTAACTGTTGCCGGGACTTCACCTTGTGGCGCTGTGTCGGCAAGGAACCAAGCAAGAATAAACGGTGCTACATAGCCCACAACCGAGCCTGCGTTGCACAAGAAGCTTTGTATTGAATAAGCCAAACCTTTCTGTTTCTCGTTAACCATGTCGCCAACGAGCATCTTGAACGGCTGCATCGCCATGTTTATTGACGTGTCAAGGAACATCAGCATTATCAAGCCAAAGATTATGGCTTGGGACACTGTGAACCCAAGACTGCCGGCGTTAGGCAAGAAGCACATCACGATGATGGCGATGGCTGCGCCCACGATGAGGTAGGGGAGACGGCGACCAAAGCGGTTCCATGTTCTATCGCTGGCTGAGCCAATGAGCGGTTGGACTATCAATCCCATCAAAGGCGGTAAAATCCAGAAGTAACTTAAATCATGAGGGTCTGCTCCAATGGTGGAGAAGATGCGACTCACTTGAGCACTTTGAAGAGCATAAGCTATTTGCACTCCGAAAAAACCGAAGCTTAAATTCCAAAGTTGCCAGAAACCTAAATCGGGTTTAGTTTTCATTTTGTGGTAATTATCAGGTTAAAAATTGGTGATATAATCTGACTACAAATTTACTAAAGACTTTTTAAATCCTTGGCTTTTTATCCATATAAATTATAAAATTCAGAGGTTTTTCCTTATAAGTCATAGAAAATGAGTAACTTTGCAATGCAAATGGGCAATGAGTTAGTGATTAACTACATGTGCCCATTGCTGTATGGCTCCACAGTCGGGCTTAATTTTAGAAAAACTTTTACACTTTGATGCAATCAAAACAATCGTCTAATGACATCTATGAAGGCATGAAGCCTTCTTATTTCTATTATCTCGTTATTTTCCTAGGTCTTTTGTCGGCATTCGGTCCATTTATCACCGATATGTATCTGCCCGCATTACCGGCAATGATGAAAGATTTCAACACCAATGAGGCCATGGTCCAATTCTCGCTTACCATGGGTATGATTGGTCTTGCTGTCGGACAAATTTTCTTTGGTCCCATCAGCCAAAAGTGGGGACGTCGTCCCGTGCTTATCGCCACGTTGGCGCTGTTTATCATAGCAGCTGTGGCTTGTCTTTTCTCTGAAACGATTACATTCTTTTTAATATGCCGTTTGTTCCAAGGTCTTGGTGGTGCCGGTGGTATCGTTCTATCACGTTCCATTGCTACTGACTGCTATTCAGGACGCAACTTGGCTAAGATGATGGCAATCATCGGTGCGGTTAACGGTATCGCTCCTGCCACAGCGCCTGTTGTAGGTGGCTTGGTGAGCAACTCTATCGGTTGGATAGGCGTGTTCCTCATTCTTGCAATCCTTGGCGTAATCTTATTGCTAATGACCTTCGCATTCAAGGAAACACTGAAACCTGCCGACCGCTTCAAAGGCTCAATCTTCTCAACCTTCAAGGAATATCCCAAGGTTTGTCGCATACGTCGATTTGTTATGCTCGTGTTGTGCTATGGTTTCTCAGGTGGCGTGTTATTCTCTTATATCTCAGCCGCTCCGTTTATCATCCAACAACACTTCAACTTCAATGAAATATGGTTTGCCATTGTTTTCGGTATAAATTCAGTGCTCATTGGTGTAGGCTCAGGCGTTGCGCTCAAATTCAAGCAACTTGAAAAAGCTATGGCTGTAGGCTGTGTTGGTATGGTCGTTTTTGCAGCGTTGCAACTATGCGGAGCTTTGGTATTTGACAACTTTATCGTGTATGAAGCCACCTCAGTGTTTATGCTCTTCTTCCTCGGCATGGCGTTTACCACATCAACATCAATGGCAATGGACCAAGGTCGCCAATACATCGGTGCTGCATCAGCAATTGTGGGCGCTGTAGGTTTTGTCTTTGGTGGTATCGTTTCGCCAATCGTGGGTATGGGCAACATCCCCGTGACATGTGCGTGCGCGCTAATCATCTGTTCGGCAATCGCCTTGGCATTTGCTTCGGTTGTATATCGCCACTCAGCAGCGCGCGAGTCAGTTTAGATAGTAGTACACTCAACTATAACGGAGTCAACATCAACGGTAATCGCCGGGGTGTTGGCTCTTTTTATTGAATCGGCGGCAACGCTGTCGTTATAAGCCTTCTGAGCCATGGCGTCGCGATGTTGCTGTATGCGTTTCTCCATGTCCCCTTTAAAGTCAATATAAGGGATTTCGCGGCCTTCATCTTCATTTACAATTACATCTTTAGGCCCGGGATTCACGATTACAGGCATTCCGGAGTCAACCAGCTCCACGAGCTCAAGGATATCGTCATTGCTGATTCTTATACAGCCGTGACTACGGCGCCCGCCCAGTGACCACGGAGCGCAAGTGCCGTGGATGCCAATCTGCGATGTGCCCGGAATGAGCAAGCGTATAAATCGGGGACCGAATTGCCCCTTAACATCTGATGTAACGCCGTTATCATCGGTAAACAGCCATTCAGTTGAATCGTAGGTCTTGTAGACCGAGAAAAAGCCCTCAGGCGTGCGACTGTCGGCCTTGGATTGCTTATGCCCGTAATTCTTCGCACAAGCCATTTTATAGCTCTTCTGCTCGCGTCCATAGCTATCATATAGTCTAACTGTCATCGAGCCCTTATCGACGATTATAAAGCGTTTATGGACGCTGTTCATGAGCTTGTGGGCGTAGCGATAATCAGCTTCGGCAATTTTAGCCATTATGCCTTGAACGTATAGCGACGAATCGGGCGACGAGTTCATGTATTTAAACACGTCGGCATCGCTATTAAATGTTGGAGTCTTTGCTGTTTCCTCGATTTTGTCATCTGCTGCAATTTCAGCAAGTGTCGGTTCCTCATAGTCGTCATATAAGACATTATTGATGTCAGCGGGGTCGGCTTGTGGCACGCGACTACAACTGCAGCCCATCGACAAGGTAATTATAGTAATAGATATAATGTGTTTTCTGAATGACATCGATAAAATTTAATGTTTGTGTGTAACAACGCTGTAAAGTTAGCGAATTATTATGCATTTACACAATAATTGTCAGCTTTTTAGCGCTTTACCCGTGCTTTTTTCTTGAAAAACTACTTAGAAAAAAGGTCGTGCCCGTTAAGACACAACCTTCATTCAATGTATTTAATATAAGACGATTATTTCGGCTCAAGGCAAGCATCCAGTGCTTCGGTGATGGCTTGACGGTCCATCTTGCGGCCTATAAACACGAGTTTAACCATGCGGTCGCCATATTCAGGGTCCCAATCGCGTTGAAGGCTTGGCTCCATTCTCATGAGTTGAACGAGTTCTTCTTCAGGAGCTGTTGCATACCAGTAACCTGCTTCTTTTACTTTCTTCTGTACACCTGCTTGTTCAAAGAGTATTGACATATCGCGGTTGTGGTCAAAGTAGAGAACGCCCTTGGTGCGGATTACGCTCTTTGGCCATTGCTTATCCAAGAAGTAGTCAAACTTGTTGAAATTAAACGGTTGACGGCGGAAGTAAACAAATGTGCCAATGCCATATTCTTCAGCTTCACCTTCTTCATGGTCGTGGTCATGATGATGGTGGTGGTGATGTCCGTGCTCATGTTCCTCGTGCTCATGTTCCTCGTGCTCGTCGTGGTCATGCTCGTGATGTTCATGTTCATGTTCGTGATGGTGATGGTGATGGTCATCATCATCATCATCATCATCATCATCGTCGTGAAGCGGGCCTTCCAATTCTTGCACCCATGTTGCCGATGTGGCAACTGCTTCAAAGTCAAACATATTGGTGTTGACCAGCTTAGACAAGTCGATGTCAGCGTAGTCACATTCAATGATTTGTGCTTTAGGTTGGATAGCGCGAATGATAGCTTTGATGTGCTTGGCATCTTCGGGTGTAACTTCCGAAATCTTGTTGAGGAGGATTATGTTACAGAACTCAATTTGCTCAATGAGAAGGTTTTCTATATCATCTTCGTCGAGGTCTTTCTTCTTGAGGTTGTCACCGCAGCCAAATTCGCTGGCCATTCTCAATGCATCAACAACGGTAACGATGCAGTCAAGTTTCGGGAGGTTAGTGAGTTGCATTGTCTCCATAGCGCAGATGGTTTGAGCGATAGGAGCAGGCTCGCATATACCGCTGGCTTCAATGACGATATAGTCAAACATGCGAGACGCTGTGAGGTCGGCCAATTGCTTGATTAAGTCAGTCTTGAGTGTACAGCATATACAGCCGTTTTGTAGTGCTACAAGGTCGTCAGAGTTAGCTGAGCCAACGATGCCTTCCTTGCGTATAAGAGTTTCATCAATATTCACTTCGCCTATGTCGTTAACGATAACGGCAAAGCGTATGCCGCGTTGATTAGCCAATATCTTGTTAAGGAGAGTAGTCTTGCCGCTTCCAAGGTAACCTGTCAAGAGGAGTACCGGAGTGATGGATTGTTTCATTATATTTTTGATATTATGTAGATGAACTAAATTTTATGCGAACATACTATTTTTGAAGAATAAATCCAAATTTTATAATTTTTTTTGAACTTTTTTTGAAGTATGCAAAAATAGCAATACCGTGGAGCGTCTCCCTCGATTCCTATTCATCCGTTCCAAAAACATGGCAAAATCACCGCGTAACTCGCATGTAACGCATGTGTAACTTTTACGTAACTCTCTATTATACAAATTTATACTTTGAAAATCAATTTTTATGGATTTTATATTTGTTAATCGCCGGGAATTGCCTAATTTTGCATCCGATTCTAATTATTCGTAATATAGTAAATACACAACGTCATATCAGAGGTTAAAGAATGTAGTGTTACATTCTTGCATTATGCATGTACATTATTATTACGTTATAGAGTAGAGGTTATAGGACAGTATAAACATTATTCAATAAAAAATTTATCTTAGTATGAAGAAAACTTTACTTTTTATGCTAGCACTAGTACTAGCTTTACCTGCAATGGCTTTGAATGCAGGTGACACATTCATGTACGATGGTTTGCAATACAAGGTTTTGGATGCAGAAGAAAAAACTTGCGAAGTAGTTGCTATTGTAACACAGGGAGAAAACGACACATATGTTCACCAATACCCTAATATGCTTAGCGGCGAATTAAATCTTCCAGCTTATCCGGAAGCTGAAGATGGAACACATTATATCTTAACTGAAATTGATGAAACTGCTTTCCAGTTTTGTGATAAATTGACATCAGTAGTTATTCCTGAAACAGTAGTAAAAATTGATAAAGCTGCATTTGAGTGGTGTACCGGTATAACTTCAGTTACCATTGGTAATTCTGTTACCGAAATTGGCAACTCAGCATTCAGTGAATGTACTTCATTAACTTCGGTTACAATTCCTAATTCTGTTACTACAATTGATTACATGGCATTTGATGGTTGCTCTTCATTGACTGACCTTACTATTGGTAGCTCAGTAACAACAATTGACGAAAAAGCATTTGCTAGTTGTTCAGCAATTGAAAACATCTACTATTTACCTTCTACCGGCGTTGCTGCTAACGAAAACATCTTTGATAGCTCAGTTTACACCAATGCCAGCCTTTATGTAAATTATGGTAGCGATACCGCAGTGCGCAGCGTGTCTCCTTGGAGCAAATTCAAAACAAGTATCACAACCGGTGTAGAATCAGTTGAGGTTTCTGATGTAAATGCAGCTGTTGAAGTTTACACTCTCGGTGGCGTTAAAGTCGCTGATAGCGTAGAAAACCTTCCTGCAGGCTTGTACATCGTTCGTCAAGGCTCAAAGGTAACTAAGGTTGCTGTAAAATAATAAGGATATTCTAATCCTATATAAATCGTGCGAGTGCGTTACGACCCTTGTGGGCAGTGGCGCACTTGTTGTTTTATTTTCACTTAAAATAGCACATCCCAAATATTAAAGTACATAATAAAGACTAAAAACAAGCGCCCAAATAAGCCGAAAATTGGCGCATTTCGGTGCCTAAATTACTGAACTGTAAATTGTTAGAATGATAGTATGCTTTATAGTTGCGATTTCGCGGCATTTGCTGATTCCATTATTTTGCCGTACCTTTGCATTAAAGATTAGAGCTTAGATTACAAAATATAATCGTAGATATAGAAACAAAAAGATTCTGTGTTTTAGGTTTAAATAGAACTAACTTTATTCAGTATTAACTTTATTCAGTATTTACAAGATTACTGCTTTACTATAATTTACATTTTTACATCATTCAATGAACGAAAT
>CAYTFG010000112.1:0-6706 GCA_964436925.1 uncultured Bacteroides sp.
CGAACGATGATGTTACCAGCCTTGCAAGACTGTCCACCAAAAATCTTCACGCCCAGTCGTTTGCTTTCTGACTCACGGCCGTTCTTAGAACTACCTACACCTTTTTTATGTGCCATTTTGTTAAGAATTTAGGGGTTAAGCTACTACGTTTTTAATCACAACTTGAGTGAAGTATTGGCGGTGTCCGTTTTTACGACGATAGCCTTTGCGGCGTTTCTTCTTGAAGACAATCACCTTATCACCTTTTACGAGGGAACGTTTTACCTCGCAAACAACTTTTGCTCCTTCTACGGTGGGAGCACCTACCTTAACTGAACCATCGGCGCCAGAGGTGAGGAGTACACGGTCAAAAACTACTTCGTCTCCTTCTTTAGCTTGTTCGCCGAGATAGTGAACATACAAGAACTTACCTTCTTCAGCTTTGAATTGTTGTCCTTGGATTTCTACGATAACGTACATTTAAATTATTGGTTTTAATACAGTTAACCCGTCGGGCGAGACCGCTGTCGATTCGTGCTGTCTGCTTGAAATGAGCCCGGTGCGGAAAATTAGCCCACAAAATTACATCTTTTTTTTGAATTACGCAATATTCCGATGCTTATTTTATGGAATTATTTTGCAATATTTCAGCACTTTAGTTGGGGTATGCGGTTTTGGCGCCATCCATTATGCCTTCAAGAAATGCCGGGACGCGCACGTTCATGTTGTCATTGCGGTCAAAGATGCCAAACATCTCTGAACCATTGCCAAATGCATTGTTGTCCCACACAAAAGGTGCTATACCCATTGACTTGGCTGTCGAGAATACCGTCGTGAGATAGTATTTCATATTCTCGATTTGGTGTTCTTGGTCGTTGCCCGATACGTGGTAAGTTACGCCTGATTCGCCCATGATAATTCCAAGACCTTGGCTGTGCCAATTTTCTGAGAGTAAGCCAAATAAATGTGTAATGGATGATTCTTGTGAAGTGGGAGAGATGGTGCCGTATTGCTCATATGCTTTACCCCAGTAATAATATGAACCACTGCAGTAGTCGTATGGGGCATAATAGTGATATTCAACAATTAAGCGGTTGTCGACGACATCGGTTGGTGTTTCAAACCACTTTATTCCCCATTCCGGATTGGTCGAATAGGTTTGAACGATTAAGTTGCGGTACCAGTTGCGGCCACCTGTTTGGCGCACGGCCTTTATGAAGTCTTGATTGAAACCATTTTGAACACGTTGATTTTCAGTTGACGGTTCTTGCCAATTGACGTTTACTTCATTAGTTCCGCTGAAAGCTAAGTGCTCGTCATAGTCGCGGAAATAGCTAGCGATATTTTTCCAAAGAAGAATCTCTTTTTTAGAGATTTCACTAGCTTCTGAGTCAAACGGGTGATTTTCCATCCAGAGCTCGTGGTGGGTGTTAATGATGACATACATGCCGTTGTTTATGCAGTAGTCAACAACTTCTTTTACGCGACTCAACCAGTGGCTGTCAATCTCCATAGTCGATTGGTCGAGGATATGTGGATACCATCTCACTGGGATGCGAATGGCATTAAATCCGGCATTTTTGACTGCAAGAATCATTTCTTGTGTGGTTTTGGGATTTCCCCAACCGGTTTCCCAATCATTGCGGTCGGCTACCCATGTGTTTGTCCAGCTCCCGGTGCTTTCGTCCCAGTTGGCGCCAAGGCTTTCAAATGAGTTGCCTAAATTCCATCCGGCGTAAATTTTGTGGGTCCAAGCAATTGCGTCGCTCGTCATGCCGTTGCTATCAGCGGAGACATCGGGCGTGATGTCAAGACGCCGTTTGCCGGTGGTGAAGGTGATGTTGACGGCTGCGGCACCTGTGCTAGAGGCTAAGCTACCGGCTTTAATGACGGCATTGGCTGGCACATACAGTTTGTAAGTCGTCGATTGCGCCACATTTGATAGCGCAATGATAACTTGCTTGCCACTACATGTTATATCATCTTTGATGATTTTGTCGTTCAGTGTGATAGTCATTAAGCCGATAGGCTTGACCGATACGTCCTCGCTATAGGTGAGTACAATTTCTGTGATGTCGGGGCTAACTTCTGTTGCACCGTCGGCAGGAGTTACGCTCACAAGCTTTAATTCGCTCACCGGTTCTTCGTTATTTTCAGAGTCACTGCAAGATACAAAGAATGGTATTAAAAGGAGAATTGTAAAGAGATTGAACAGTTTCATGATAAATTCAAAAATTTGATAATTGTTTTGCAAAGATATCAAATTATCAATCATAAAAGCAAATTTATTTGAATGGCATTTTTCTTTTCTGCAAAAATATTGTTACAAAAATATACTTGTAAGAAGAGAATTATTAATTTTGTATTTGAAACAGATAGTTTTAGGACAGTTGATGTATCTATAATATTCAAAAGGAGGTAAAGAATATGCAGGAAGAATATCTAAACGCTATTAATGAGAATGTTGAGCGTGTTTATGCTGCAATGAAGGAACGTGTTACCGATAAAGAAATGCAGCGTATCCGTGAAGCGTTTGAATTGGCACGTGAAGCACATTCTCAGCAAACACGCAAAAGTGGTGAACCATACATCATGCACCCTATAGCGGTTGCTCGTATTGTGGCTGAGGAGCTTATGCTCGGCGCAAATCCTGTTATTGCAGCATTCCTCCATGATGTAGTAGAAGATACGCCCTATACCATCGACGATATTGAAAAACGATTTGGCGGTGATGTTGCGTTCCTGGTGCGCGCAGTTACCAAGGAAAAGAAAGACAAATATGTGATGTCTAAGCAATTGGATAATTTCAAGCAGATGCTTGATACTGTCCATTATGACATTCGTGTGCTGCTCATTAAGCTTGCTGACCGTCTCCACAATATGCGCACACTCAACTCGATGCGTCCTGATAAGCAGATGAAAATTGCCGGAGAAACCGATTATTTTTATGCTCCGCTAGCCAATCGCTTGGGACTTTATAACATCAAAATCGAGTTGGAAAACCTAAGTCTTCGCTATCGTTGCCCTCATGAATATAAGCAATTGGTTGACTTGATTTCACGAGACGAGGAGTCAAGTCGCGCTAAACTTGAAATATTCAAGCAAGCCATAATAAAAACGCTCAGTGAGCGCGATATTCACGTAGAAGTCGAAGTGTGTTATCGTCAGCCTTATAGCTTGTGGCGCAAGATGCGCAAGTTTGGCGACGATTATTCTCATCTCAAGTATCGTCGATTTATCAATGTGATTTTTGCTGACGAACAACCTCTGTCAGAGAAGAATACAGCGCTCAGCATCTATTCAGTGCTGACCGATACGTTTAAAGAGAAACCGGGCGGAATATCAAACTATATTGATTCTCCAAAGGAAAACGGTTATCAAAGTTTTCACGTTAAGTTACTTTCGCCGTACGGAAAATGGGAGGAAGTACACATTTGTAGCGAACGAATGGTTCGCGACTCTCAACTGGGTTGTGTGGCTGAACGCACCGAGCAAAACATACAACGCTGGATTGATAAATTCCGCGATATTCTTCGTGATATATCTTATCATGCCGGAGAAGGTAACTTTATAGAAAGCGTTGTCACGTCGTTCTATAACGATGATATTATGTGCTTTACGCCTAAAGGTAAACCGATGGTTTTGCCCCAACGAGCCACAGCTCTAGATTTTGCCTTTGAAATTCATAGCAACGTGGGCCGTCACGCTCATTATGCTCGTATCAACGGACAATTGGCAACGGTAAAAACCGAGTTGCATCGAGGTGATGTGGTAGAGATATTTACAAATCCCGAGGTTGAGCCTAAAGCTGATTGGATTGACAGCGTAATCACTTATAAGGCAAAGCGTTTCATGCGTAGCTATAATGCAAAACGCCCGAAACCCAAGTACAAACGTTGCACATGTTGCAAGCCGATTCCCGGCGAGGAAGTCGTAGGCTTCGTCGAAAGTAATGGCTCAATAACTGTCCACAAGCGTGATTGTGAAGTAGCAATCAGGTTGGCATCTCAACAAGGCGATTCAATCGTTTCGGTTGATTATCAAGAGGATAATCACACACTTTATCCTGTAACTATCAATGTGAGAGCAGTTGACCGCTATCACTTGTTTATAGATTTGGCTGATTGCATTACCAACAAGTTGAAACTCACAATGAACCGCTTTTCAACATCAACCAATGACGCAATTGTGAACTGTGAGATAGATTTTGCTGTTCATTCATTTGCCGAGTTGCAATCTATTATTAGCAATATCTCTGTTATTCAGGGTGTTGATGAAGTAAAAGAAAAGCTTTAAAAAAATAACGAGCATGATAGGGTGATACTCCTTCATGCTCGTTTAATCATTAAAAATCGGTAGACTTTTTTATCGGGATAAAAATAAGTTTTGAAGGACCCACGGAAATGGTGAGTTGAGTGTAATACTCTTATCTTCAGATAATTTCTTTAGCCCTGCTAATGCTTCTTCGTTTGTATTCCACGATGATGCTACGGTGTAGTAGTACGATTCTTTGTTTTTGTAAACTGCTGCATCGGTGTAGCCTATTTCGATTAGTCGTTTTTGTAGCGAACGAGCAGTGAATACTTGTTTGAATTTTCCGGCTACGACGTTGTATTTTTTTGAGACGTGGGCTTGCTCACCGTTCTTCTCGTCGGGAGTCTCGGTCACATATTCAGCCTTAATGGGCATTGATTCGCCGTTGACGGTGGTGACTTCGGGAAGAGCTTCCTTCTGGAGCATGGCGCTTGTTACGGAGTCCAGTCCGGTATTGTTTTTGCGCTCAATGGCGCGTTCATAAGCTTGGTGATAGTTCTCCTCGGTGGTTTTGCAAGATGCAAGAGCGAGGAAACCTAAAAATGCAATTGAAATTAGATAAGGTTTCATTTTAGTTTTACTTTTCCGAGTTCAATAACTTCGAGATCGCGTATTTGGTCTCCATCAATGATTAGTCGCACGAGTGTGCGTTCCTTTTGCCATCCATGATAACCTGCAGCTCCGGGATTGATGTGAAGAACATTTAATTCTTTATCCCACATGACTTTGAGAATGTGGCTGTGACCTGTTATCATTAAGTTGGCGTGTGCATCGTGAAGCATTCGGGGAACCCCGGGCTGATATCGCCCGGGATAGCCACCTATATGCGTCATCCACACATTGACATTCTCTACAGTGAAGCTTTCAATCTCGGGACACCGACGATTAACTTCTCCACTGTCAATATTCCCACGCACGGCTCTTACCACAGGAGCAACAGCTTCCAAGCGGCGTATCACGTCGATACACCCCACATCGCCTGCATGCCATATCTCGTCGCAATGGGCAAAATGCTTGGCAAAGCGGTCGTCCCAGCAAGAATGTGTGTCTGAAAGAATGCCGATACGTTTCATTTGGTTCTTGTTTTATTTGAGATTTACTTTCTTGGCGATTGCTTTAGGAACAGCGTTTTTGTTTACCAAGATGCTTAAAGTCTTAGCGCGGAAGTAAGCGTCTGAAACATAGAAGAATCCATCGTAAATTTGGTTTGTGTCCCATGAGTTCTTGACCTTGTAGTAGTGGTTGCCTTCTTGGTCAACAGCTGAGCCAACGATTTCCATGCCGTGGTCATCGGTAGTCTCTTGGCTGTCAAACATTTCTTGGCGAACTTCTTGAGTTACTTCCATTTCCGGAACCGGGCCCTTGATGTCATACTTAGCATTTTCGCGTTCTTTGTCGCTAAGTTTCACCCAACGAGAAAGTTCAGTGCCATTCATGTCGCCTTCGGTTTTGCCTTTAGGAAGGATGGCGTAACCTTGACGCCACTTGAATCCACCTTCGCTAACGTCAGCCGCCCAAACAACAGTGTAGTTGTTTTCGATAGCATTATCAACGATGGCCTTCAACTCGTCGATGGGCACATTTTGGTATTGACCATACAACCAGTTGTCAGCAACTTCGAGTACAAAAGGCTCGTAGAATGGGTGGTGAGTGTATGACGTAAATGCCACATAATCATCGGGATTAACCTTCAATGAAGCTGCGAAGCTTTGAGGAGTGTAAGTCTTGCCTTTGTAAGTGAAAGTTTCGGGAACTTTACCTAGATAAGCATCAAGGATTCCTTCGTAGCCCTTGCGCCATGCGGTAGAGATTTTTTTGTTAGGATTCTTTACAACAGCTTGAAGATAAGCAGTTAAGATTGCATCAAGTTCGCCGTGAACGTGTTTGCTTTCGCCATATTCCAGCCCTTTGTAAACTTCTTCAGGAACAGCGCCATAGTGCTTCCACACATAAGGAACGTCCAAGATAGAACCGCCTGCACCGAAATTAGCTGAACCATACATGCGCATAAAACGCTCAGCTTTATCAATATAGCAGTGGCGAACGGTGAACATTTCGCTTAAATCGAGAGAGTCACCACCGTTTCTCATATTTTCATCTTCAAAGTGAGATGTTCCGGCAAAACACCAGCATGTACCTGATTTGTTTTGGTCTTTTACCGAGGTGGTTTTGAGAACCTTAACGTCGGTGAATGTAAATCCTGTGCTGTCGGGATTTACTACATCGTCAGCTGCAAAGGCGCATAAACCTGCTGATACGCCAAGCATGACTGCAAATAACTTTTTCATTGTTGATATTTGTTAAAATTATGATATACTTGTACTTATCGAGGAAATCACAGAGGATGTAACCTCGATTATTATACAAAGTTACCCATGATTTTTCAATTCCGCAAAACTTTCTCATCTAAATC
>CAYTFG010000113.1:0-6615 GCA_964436925.1 uncultured Bacteroides sp.
GACTGTAAATCTGCTGGTTTATACCTTCGGTGGTTCGAATCCATCTTCGCCCACGATAAAAATTGCGGAAGTAGCTCAGTTGATAGAGCATCAGCCTTCCAAGCTGAGGGTCGCGGGTTTGAGCCCCGTCTTCCGCTCAAAGACAGAAAGCATCGGAATGAAAAATTTCGGTGCTTTTCTTCATTTTAAAGCGTATCCAAAGGCAATACAGTATCAACAAGTGCAAATTTTGTAAGACTTTATTAGCTTAAAAGGTTGCAAAGGGTAAAAATTATAAGCGTTACGGCTAAAATGGTATAAATCTTTGTTAATTATATACTTAGTTGTAACAACTTCGTGACTTTTTTGTATCTTTGTAGACATAAAAAGTAAATGCAATGAAGGCAAAAGCATTAACATTATCAACCCTTGTCGTAATCTTATGTGGCGCCTGCCATGGAAGCAGCACCTCTACGGCCGAAAATACCGATGATGACACATTTACTGAAATTGCCTCATTTAATTCTGATAGTGCATATCATTACATTACCGATCAAGTAACCTTTGGACCTCGCGTGCCTAACACACAAGCCCACGTACAATGTGGTGATTACATTTTGAATTCTTTGGAGCGTTTTGGAGCTGACACCATCATAGTTCAGAACGCAGACCTCAAAATACACACAGGAGAGGTCTACAAAGCACGCAATTTCATTGCGCGCTACAACCCCAAGAGCAAGAAACACATCATGCTCCTCGCCCACTGGGACACTCGTCCATGGGCTGACCAAGAAGACAACAAAGAAGAACGAACCAAACCGGTACCCGGCGCTAACGACGGTGGTAGCGGTGTGGGAGTACTCTTGGAAATTGCTCGCCAGCTTGGTAATACTGCGCCCAACATTGGCGTTGACCTTCTCTTCTGCGATGCTGAAGATTCAGGAAGCACCGAGGGCTGGGGAAACTCAGACGAAACTTGGTGTTTGGGCACACAATATTGGATTAAGAACAAACATTATAAAAACAAGAGTGAATGGCCCGAATATGCCATTTTGCTAGATATGGTCGGCGGGAAAAATGCTCAATTCCACCGCGAATTGCTCAGCAACCAAGTTGCACCAACAATAGTCAACAAGGTGTGGGACATGGCTCGCAAATCGGGATACGGCTCAGTATTCATCAACACTCTTGGAAGCCAAATCATTGATGACCACGAGTTCATCAACGAGGCCGGAATACCTTGTATCGATATCATAGAGAACTGGCATCCCGACACCGGCTCTTTTAACCCAACATGGCATACACTGAAAGACGACCTTTCAGCTATTGATTGCAACACGCTTAAAGCGGTGGGACAAACAGTATTAAATGTCGTGTATAACGAACAAGAAGAATGACAATAAATCAACAACAAGACCTCATCATTGAAGAATTCAGTGATATCGAAGACTGGATGGACCGCTACGCCTACATTATCGACCTAGGCAACGCGTTACCCGCCATTTCAGAAGAATACAAAACACCATCACACCTCATCGAGGGCTGTCAAAGCCGAGTGTGGCTCAACGCTGACCTCGACAGTGAAGGCAACATCATTTACACCGCCGATAGCGATGCTATCATCGTTAAAGGCATCATTTCGCTGCTCATCGAAGTTCTCTCAGGCCACACGCCAAGCGAAATTCTTGACAGCGACCTCTACTTCATCGACAAGATAGGGCTATCAGAACACCTTTCACCCACACGCAGCAACGGTCTCGTGGCAATGGTGAAACAAATGCGCATGTATGCGTTGGCGTTCAAGGCCAAAGAAAATATATAATCTATACCAATAAAAGAAATTCATGATTTTTTTTGGAATTAATCCCTCTCGGTGGGGATTAATTCCAATTTATTTATTAACTTAGCGATTAATTAATTGACAACCTAAAATCATTTAATACAACCAAATAATTATGTTTAAAAACCAACCGAAAGGTCTGTATGTACTGGCACTCGCCAACACCGGCGAGCGTTTCGGCTACTACACCATGCTCGCAATCCTCTTGCTATTCTTGCAAGCTAAGTTTGCGCTTTCAACGGCAGTCGCAGGGTCAATCTATTCGACATTCCTAGCGCTTGTTTATTTCATGCCAATGGTTGGCGGTATCATCGCCGACAAGTGGAACTTCCAAAAGACCGTAACCCTAGGTATCATCGTGATGTTCCTCGGTTACTTGGTAATGGCAATCCCAACAGCTGTACCTGACGGCTCAGCATTCTCTTCACCTGCATTCTACATAATGCTATTAGCGCTACTGCTCATCTCTTGTGGTACAGGTTTATTCAAAGGCAACCTCCAAGTAATGGTTGGTGACCTTTACAATAACCCCAAATACAGCGACAAGCGCGACGTGGCATTCTCACTATTCTACATGGCCATCAACATTGGCGCAATGTTTGCACCATCAGTTACCGAAGCTCTCTGCTCATGGTCACTCAACTCTAACGGTCTTGAATATTCTCAAGCAATCCCCGGTCTCTGCAACAAGTTCATTGCAAACGACCTCACTGACCCCGATAAGCTAGCAACACTCACTGCATTTGCAGGCAACCCTGCCGACCTCTTGGCATGGTGCAAGAACTACATGGCAGCCATCTCAACAGGTTACAGCTATGCATTTGGCGTGGCTTGCCTTTCAATGGTAATTTCATTCCTCATCTACAAGATTGGTAAGAAGACTTACGCATCAGTGGGCGGTGACAAGAATGCAGCCGGCGCTGAAGCAGTTCAAGAAGTAGAACTCACCAAGGAACAAACCAAGAGCCGCATCGTTGCCCTCTTGCTCGTGTTTACCGTAGTAATTTTCTTCTGGATGGTATTCCACCAAAACGGATTGACCTTAACAAAATTTGCCGAGGCATTTACAAGCCCCGAATGTGCAGGCTGGACCCGCATCGGTTTCAACGTATGGGCATTGGCAACAATCTGTGTTGGCGTGTATGCAACATTTAATCTCATTCAAAGCAAAGAAAAGACTTCACGCATCATTTCAGGCTTAATACTGCTTGCAGCGCTTGTGGGTCTTTACTTCTTCTATTCAAGCACTCCTGACCCCGTAGACGGTATTCAACCACAGAAATATCAACAATTCAACCCATTCTATGTTGTAGCGCTCACACCGTTCTCGGTAGCACTATTCTCATGGCTTGCCAAGAAAGGCAAAGAGCCCAGCGCACCACGCAAAATCGGCTACGGTATGCTTGTAGCAGGTCTTGGTTTCGGTGTAATGGTACTTGCATCATTAGGATTGGGCATTGCCCCCAGCGAAGGTCAAGGCTCAACACTCGTAAGCCCGAATTGGTTGATGACAACCTACTTGGTGCTCACATTTGCTGAATTGTTGCTTTCTCCGATGGGTATTTCATTTGTAAGTAAAGTAGCTCCTCCCAAGTACAAGGGCGCAATGATGGGATGCTGGTTTGGCGCAACTGCCATCGGTAACTTCCTCACTGCAATCCCGGCTCTTCTCTGGGACAAAATCGATGTTGCACTCCTCTGGACTATCCTCATCGGCCTATGCTTACTCTCAGCAGCATTCATCTTCTCAATCATGAAGAAACTCGAAGCTGCTACTGAATAATCGAGAAGCTTATCCTACAAAAAATATTGAAGACCTGTTGCGAAATGTCGCGGCAGGTCTTTATTTTTTGGGCAATATCGCGTGAATTGCGCACCAATAAAGGGCCAATAAGTGGCGGTCGCGAAGATTTTTTGTGATATATGCTTGTAGATTCAAAAAATTGTCGTACCTTTGTCGCCGGGTAAGTCCTACACGACCAGCTCCCCGGGAACCCCGCCAGGTCTTGATCGAAGCAACGGTACCGGGTCGTAGCGGTGCGATGTAGTAAGCTTGCCCTTTTTTTATTTGATATTTTTTGTAGCTTACTACCCCACTTGGGGGTGGCGAGCTATTTTTTTTAAGAGCAACGAAGGATTAAGTTGATGTCGATGTGACGCACGTTTAGCTTTTCGGCCAATTCTTTGTTGACAATCTTACCCATGAAAGTATATGCGGCGCGCTGAATGCCCGGCAGCAGTTTGAGAGCATTGGTAATGCCGTCGCAGGTGATAATGTCAGTCATGAATGTAAGGAATGTATTGCTTAGCGCCATCGCAGCGGTGCGCGGTATGGCATTACCGGCATGAATATATGTGAGACGACCGGTAGCTGTGCTGTCGCGCAATGGAGTTGAGCCCAGGTCGATAACAGGCAATGAAGGGAATATAGTGTCCGTTTCTTGGCTTAAATCAAACACCACAACGCCCTCTTTCATGTCATTGACAACGTCTTGATGGATGACATAAGGAGTGGTAATCGGGGTTGTAACCACAACATCGGCCGAACGGAGTGCATTTATAAGCACATGGGGCTGAAGTGCCGAACCGATAACGCCGGCTCCGAGTTCACGCATAGCAGCGCGCAGACGATAGACGTCATCATCAAACATTCTCACGATTGCGCCCAAACCGACAGCAGAACGCGCTGCAGCACAAGCAGCGATGCCCGAGCCGATAATAGTGACTTCACACGGCACAATGCCCGCGATTCCGCCGAGGAGGATACCTTTACCAAAGGCAGGGTCAGCGAGCAATGACGACGCCATAGCAATGGCTGCACGGCCATCAATTTCGGCGAGAATATCGTTAAACGGTAAGTTACCTTGACCGTCGGTAATGAGGTCTAAGGCTATGGAAATAATCCCGCGTTCAAGAAGCGTGAGCACAGCTTCAGCATCCTGACGGGCAGCTTGAAGGAGAGTGAGGAGCATAGCCCCTCGACGCATGCATCCGGCATCAATGTGGCTTATTGGCGCCAAGTGGAGGACAATGTCGCAGTTAAAAGCTTCGCGACGGTCAACAATCTTTGCGCCTGCATTGATGTACTTGTAATCGCCGTAATTGATGGATGCGGCGGCGCCATGTTGCATTTTCACGATAAAACCACGGTCAATGAGCATTTCAACAGCTTCGGGAGTAAGCGGGAAACGATGCTCGCCGGGGCTGTCACAGGTGGGCAAACCGATGGTAAAAGTGTGTTGCTGAGTAGCGATGTCAGCTAATTCTTCAAGCGGTGTGGGACATTCCATAATGGTATTATCTATTATTGCTGATTCTCATCCTTAACGGGAGTGAGGTCAAACATGGTTATGAATCTATTTACAGTGTCACCAATTTGGCGACGGCTTTCTAATTTTTCCGAATCAAAGGTGTAGCGAGCTTTGCTGTAATGAGGCATGCGGGCATCAAGAGCTTTAATGATAAATTGGCGAAGCTCGTCATCAGTCATATTCATGATGAGCGGACGCTTGCTTCGACCTTTGATGAGGCGGTCATGGAGACAATCAATCGATGCATTGAGAAACACAGTGGTGCCGTGGGCATTCATGTATTCCATGTTGTCAAAGAAACAAGGTGTGCCGCCTCCACACGCCACAAGGACATCCTCAAAATCACTAACCTCATGTAACATTGCACGCTCGATGCGTCTGAACCCTTCTTCGCCATATTCGGCAAAGATTTGTTTAATTGACTTGTGATATCGGCCTTCAATATAATTATCAAGGTCAATAAAATCAATCTCGGCAACTTTCCCCACAGCGCGACCGAGGGTAGATTTACCGCTGCCCATATATCCAATTAAAAAAATCGGTTGATGGTGACGGCTACGATTTGGAATCATAAGAAAGAATTAAAAAAACGGGCTACAAGAAGTCTATATTCCTATAGCCCGCGACTAAACTAATACTTATATGAAAACTATTTATTTTTCAAGAGGTCACGAATTTCAGTGAGCAACTTTTCTTCAGCTGAAGGTTCAGCGGGAGCTTCGGGCTCAGCAGGAGCTTCTTCTTTCTTGCGGTTAAGCTTATTCATAGCCTTAATAGCCAAGAAAATACAGAAAGCAACAATCAAGAAATCAACAATAGACTGAACGAAAACGCCCCAATTAACAGCAACTTCTTCAGCGTCGCCGACAGCTTCAGTAATCACCCATTTGTAGTCAGTGAAATTAACACCACCTGTTAAAGCACCAACAGCCGGCATGATAATATCACTTACCAAAGAAGTAACAATTTTACCAAATGCACCGCCGATTACAACACCGACAGCCATGTCAATTACGTTGCCACGCATGGCAAACTCTTTAAATTCTTGCAAAAACTTTTTCATTTTCAGACTAATTGAAGATTTGAAGTTTAAAATAGATGTTATATTATATATTCCGCAAAAATACGAAAAAAATTGTAAATACAAAATAAATAATTGATACTCATTGAGATTTGCCTAATTAACGAAATTTTTATCTATTTTACCGTTTCGGCACTAAATCATTCTCAATATTTGTGCGATTATTGAAAAATTATTATTAATTTTGTGACGCGAAAGGCTAGACTCTATCTATTTCGGCAGAAAAGAATCATTCAAGGCCTATCGCAGTGAAAATTAAAAACATAGGTAAAAAAGAATCTAATTATTCATAACCCAATAATTAATTTTATTAATCATGACAAAAATAGGTATTAACGGTTTTGGCCGTATCGGACGTTTCGTTTTCCGTGCCTCAACCAAACGCGATGACATCGAAGTAGTAG
>CAYTFG010000114.1:0-6539 GCA_964436925.1 uncultured Bacteroides sp.
GCGAGCTTCACTGGAGCCCGGCGATAGCTTTCACTCAAGGCATACGCATGACCGTCAAGTGGTATCTCGACAATCAACAATGGATTGACTCATGCACATCAGGTGAGTACGAAAAATATTACGAACAAATGTATAGTAACCGTTAAATCTCTATGAAAGGTATAGTGTTAGCCGGCGGTTCAGGCACTCGCTTGTACCCCATCACGCGAGGGATATCAAAGCAATTGATACCCATCTGCGACAAACCCATGATTTATTACCCCATCTCGGTGCTCATGCTTGCAGGCATCACTGAGATTCTCATCATATCTACCCCCTATGACTTGCCCCTATTCAAGCGATTGCTTGGCGACGGAGCCGAAATAGGAGTAAAATTCAGCTATGTTGAACAGCCTTCACCCGACGGCCTCGCTCAAGCATTTATCCTCGGTAAAGATTTTATCGGCGATGACGATGTATGTCTGGTTTTGGGTGACAACATTTTCTACGGCCAAGGATTCTCGGGAATGATGCATGATGCAGTCAAAAATGCTTCTCGCGGTGACGCCACTGTCTTTGCCTACTCGGTCAAAGACCCTCAACGCTATGGAGTGGTAACACTTGACGATTCAGGTCGCGCCATCAACATCGTTGAAAAGCCCAAAGAACCGGAGAGCGACAAAGCGGTTGTTGGCTTGTACTTCTACCCCAACGATGTGGTAAAAGTTGCCTCAACCATCAAGCCGTCAGCTCGCGGTGAATTGGAGATTACAACCGTCAATGAGACATACATGAAACAAGGCCGACTAATGGTCAAATGTTTCGGTAGAGGTTTTGCTTGGCTTGATACCGGCACAACCGACTCGCTACTCGAAGCAGCCAACTTTGTCGACGCCATCCAGAAACGCCAAGGCCTTAAAATTGCAGCGCTCGAAGAGGTTGCATTCCGCCGTGGCTACATTGACGCAGCTCAACTCAAAAATATAGCTCAAAAAATGTTGTCCAATGACTATGGACAATATCTCAATCGTCTTGCCGATGGACTCATCTCTTGATATAGCTCAAGTTATTGATTTACCTCGTGTAACCGACCCTCGCGGAAATCTGTCGTTTGTCCAGAAAGGTAGCGCTTGCCCTTTTGAAATCAAGCGCGTCTATTGGATTTATGATGTCCCCGGCGGTAAATGTCGCAATGGACGAGCATTGCTCAACACTGCCGAACTGATTGTAGCACTGTCAGGCTCTTTTGACGTCGTCTTTGACAATGGCATTGAGCAACAACGAGTGCATCTGTGCCGCTCCTATCAAAGCATATACCTGCCGGCACTCACTTGGCGTGTTATTGACAATTTTTCATCCAATTCAGTTGCGATGGTACTATCATCACGGTTATACGATGCTGATGAGTACATCTACGACTATTCTCAATTCAAGGAAGCGAAAGCAAACAAAAAAATATGAGCACTGACAATCAGTCACATAAAGTATCATCTATTGAACAATGTCACGTCATTGACCTTGCGCGACATCGCCATGAAAATGGCTCGCTCTCGGTCGTGGAAAACTCTGACCAATATCCCTTTAACGTCAAGCGAGTGTTCTATCTCTATGACGTTCCCGCTGACACTAAACGCGGAGGGCACAGCCATCACCGCGCTCAAGAGCTCATCATTGCTGCCGGCGGTAGCTTTGACGTAACACTCGACGACGGCAAAACGCGCAAGACATTTACCCTCAACCGCCCCTACCGAGCGCTGTACATTCCGGCAGGAATATGGCGTACGCTTGAAAATTTTTCAGGGAGCTCTGTTTGCTTGGTACTGACTTCCGAGGAATACTCCGAGGCTGATTATGTGCGTGACTATTCAACGTTCTTAGACCTCACTAAAGATAAAATAAAATGAGCCGATACACATTTCTTCAACTGTCAACCATCAACGCCCCATTCATGCAAGCAATCGAGCGCGCCACGCTACGTGTCGTCAACAGCGGCTACTACATCGGCGGGCCTGAAGTTGAAGCTTTTGAGAAAAATCTGGCTCAAGCCTGCGAAGCGCCGAATGCACAAGTTATTGGCGTCAGCAACGGGCTGGATGCGCTGAGGCTCATCTTCCGCGCATACAAGGAGCTGGGCGTTCTCAACGATGGTGACGAAGTTATCGTACCGGCAAACACTTACATTGCCTCAATATTGGCAATCACCGACAATAATCTCACGCCCATTCTAGTGGAGCCGAGACGCGACACGATGAACCTCGACACGGCACTGATTGAGCAACACATTACGCCTCGCACGCGCGCCATTCTCGTTGTTCATCTCTATGGACGTATCGTCTGGGACAACACTCTCATGGACGTTGCAAAACGACACAATCTCAAAATTATTGAGGACAATGCTCAGGCCATCGGTGCTGTATCGCCCATTCAAGGGTTTCACAACTCGCAACGCAGTGGAACGCTTGGCGATGCTGCCGCATTCAGCTTTTATCCAACAAAAAACATTGGCGCATTAGGTGATGCCGGCGCTGTCTTGACCCACGATGATAAATTGGCCGATGCAATTAGAGCACTTCGCAACTACGGGTCCGACCGTCGTTACCACAACCTTTACGCCGGTTGGAATTGCCGTTTAGACCCACTTCAAGCGGCTATCATTCGAGTAAAATTACCGTCAATGGACGCTGAAAACGACTACCGCCGTCACTTGGCCTCAATCTATGACAGTCTAATCACCAACGAGCTGATACTGAAGCCACTGTGGGACCGCAGCCGTCAATCGGTTTGGCATCAATATGTCATTCGCACACCTCATCGCGATGCACTACGCAAATATTTGCTTGAGAATGGTGTAGAAACCGATATTCTCTACCCCACTCCACCACATTTACAGCCTTGTTATTCAACAACGTTGAACAGTGAGCGGAAGCTAAATCTCCCAATAACCGAGGAAATAGCCTCAACTTGCCTCTCACTCCCGATAACGCGTTGCACAACAGTCGACGACGCTAAAGATATAGCAACATTCCTGAACAACTTTAGTTTTTAAATTTCAGAGGCATCGAAGAGCGAATCTCCGATGCCTCTGTTTTTATTTTAGTATTTTAATCTTGCGATTATGCTTGTTGGTGAGCAGGACGCAAGAGGTCATTTACAGTCTTAACCGGGTTGAATGTCTCAGCCGGAACTTCGATAAAGATTGTATTCCAATCACTCATTGCACCGTTCCACAAGCCCGGCAATTCGAGTGCGCGAAGGTCTTTACCATGCAAAGACTTTTGTGAAATGAAACCTGTTGCAGGGTCAACATATTTTGGTAAATCATAAGGTTTACCGTTGATATCACGAATGTAGCAAACCAAGTCAACCGGATTAAAGTGAGTTGCTGAAGCCAACATTGCTGCATATTCTGCGTTATTGGGGTCAATTTGATGGCTTTCCAAGATTTGTGGAGAAGTTGAGCCGTCAGGATTGTATGCAATGAACGGGCCACCACCGGGTTCGCCTTCGTTGCGTACCATACCGCAAACTCTCACCGGACGGTCTAATTTAGCCTTGATGTACAAAGCCAATTCAGCATCTTCAAGTTTCTTCATGCCATCGTGACGTATATTGAGGACATCATGCATGAAAGCAATCATCTCACGGAGGTCATCAATGGTATATCTGCCCGAATTAAGCATTTTGAGGTACTTCTCGATTGAATCATGCACTTCGATGAGGTATCCTGCCAAAACGGTTTTATAATAGATTGTAGCGTCTCTACGGCTATCAGGAACGACATTGTCAATATTCTTGATAAATACAACGTCGCTATCAATGTCACCAAGGTTGCTGATGAGAGCACCGTGGCCACCGGGACGGAACACCAATTGTCCGTTTTCGCGGAATGGAGTGTTGTCCATGTTAACAGCAACAGTATCGGTTGACGGTTTTTGTTCAGAAAGTGACACTTCATACTTCACGCCAAGTTCTTTTTCCAAAGCGGGAACAACCTCGGCAAGTTTCTTTTCAAAGAGCTTGCGGTGGTCAGTTGAAACGGTGAAGTGAAGACGAACAACACCATTTGAAGCAGCTGATTGTGCACCTTCCACTAGTTGTTCTTCGAGCGGAGTGCGAGTAGCTTTGTCATAACGGTGGAATGTCAACAATCCCTTCGGCAAATTACCGTAGTTCATACCGTTTGATGATATTATTGCATCAATAATATCATGATAACGTTGCTCATTAAGCATCTCCTTGAGTGTCTTTTCATGAATGCGCTGCAACGTAGCATCTAGTTCGGCATAGAAAGGAACTTTTTCGATTTGTGCAATGAGTTTTTCTACAGGTGAGCCTTCAGCTGGAACAGCTTCGTTACTTTCAACGTATGAGAATAATGCTTTGAACATACGAGAAGCAGCACCTGATGCAGGCACGAATTTGGTTACATGGCCACCATCACTCAAGAATTTTTTCCATCGAGCGATAGCTTGTTCTTCTTGCTCCTTGTTGAGAGCGGTTATACCTTTGCCCACTTGGGCTGATGATGCAATGCGCAAGTATGGGAAACCTGTCGCAAAGCGGTCTAGTTGTGCTTGCAATTGCTCAACTGTAATGCCTTTATGGCTTAGTGTTGCGTTGTCAGCATTGGTTAACATAGTAATTTCTTTTTGATGTATAAGATTAATTAAAAATTGCTTTTTATTTAGAGATTCGTTTCAACAAGTTATACGCAGGGATAACGCCCATTTCTCCGGCTTTACTCAAGTCGGCAACCGCAGCCTCTTTATTTCCCAATTTCAGGTAAACATAACCACGGTTGTAATAAGCTTCACCCATATCTGATTTCAGCTCTATCGCCTTGCCATAAGCCGATAATGCTGACGTATAATCTTGCATATCTACATAAACATTTCCTTTGTTGTAATAAACCACAGCCGAGCGTGGCGACAACTTAATGGCCATGTCGAGGTCCGACATGATATCATCATAGGCCTTGCGCTTGAGTTGGCGTGCTAAGGTGGCATCCTTGACCGTGGGCTCTTCTTGACTTTCCGCCTCAAGATTGTGATAACGAGCTTGAGAACGCAGCATATATGCAATTGCGTTGTCGGGAGTCAAATCTATGACACGGTCCAAGTCCTCAATCGCTGACGCATAATTGTGGAGCGTCAAGAAATCCAATGCACGGCCAATGTAATCAACCGCACGTGGTGAGTGGGTTGAAATATAGGAGTTGTAATATTCAATCGAGCTAAAATGACGTTGCATATCCTCGGCATCGGTCAATTTTGGCGGCTTGTTGGTCACAACAACAACAAATCTCAAAATGCGGGTGGCGTTCAAGTCATCAACCTCCTTGACGTAATAGGTATCACGTTTCAACTCGTCCATTGACGTGTAGTAACCAAGTTCCATGATAGGCTCAACCTCAATAGTAACATTTCGGTCTTGCACTTTACCTCTAATCCCTTTTGAATTATATTCTTGCTGGACTTCGGGGTCATTCTCGATGGTGAGCAACGATGCAAAACGGCGTGAAATATCATCGGGAGTTTCTTCAGGCGATGTAGTCTGAGTGTTTTCTCCGCCCTGTTGCGTTTTAGATTTCTTTATTGGAGCCTTGTTCAGCGCCATAGCCTTGTCATAGTCACGCTCGGCATTGCGCAAGTCGTTTAATTGACGATATAACTCATAGCGCATATAGTATGCGCTCGACAATTCGGGGAATGCCTTGATAACCTTACTAATATCTGAAATAGCGTCTCTATACTGACGCTTGTTGCGATATATAACCGCACGATTGTATAGCGCACGGTAATCATTCGGGTCCATTTCGAGGACCTTACTGAAGTCACTAAGGGCTTGGTCATTGGCGTTAACCTCAGCATTCAACAGCCCTCGGTTAAACAGCGCCACTGAATTCACCGGGTCCAGTTGTACAGCATAATCATAGTCGGCCATCGCGCCAAAGAAATCATTTTCAGTGTAACGCAAGTAAGCTCGATTGATATAGAATCCCACATGACGCGGTTGCAATTTTATCGCCTCATTCATGTCAGCAAGAGCTTGCTTATAGTCCTTTGATTGCTTAATGGCAATGTCGGCACGCATCACATAGCCGTTGACATTGTTTTTGTTAATTTCAAGTGCGCGAGCTATTCCTTCTGAGGCATGAATGGTATCGCCATTGATAAGTTGAATTCTGGCTCTGCCCAAATAAGCATTGTCATAGTTGGGATATGCTGCCAAAATGCGCTCATATGTTGAATCGGCAGCTGCATAATCCTCAATATTTTCTTGAGCAAGCGCCATGTTAAACATCAACGAGCGGTTATTGGGGAGCAACTTGAGCGCATGAGCGTAGTCGGTAATTGCGTCACGGTCGTTTCCGAGATTTTGACGTGCAACACCTCTCACTTCATAAGCATCGGTAATAAACGGATTTAGTTCTATAGCTTTTGACGCATCTTCTTCAGCGCCAAGGTAATCCTCAAGGTTAAGCTTTGCTATTGCCCTATAAAAATAAGGCTGCGCCAAATATGGCTTGGCATTAATTGCTTGATTGAAGTACTGTATGG
>CAYTFG010000115.1:0-6239 GCA_964436925.1 uncultured Bacteroides sp.
GGAAAAATGCGTAACTTTGTAAATTAAACATCAATACACTATAACAAGCCTATGACTAAGATATTACGCTCAATTTTCACTGTTGTATTTGCAGCGGTTATTGCGGTAAATGTTTCAGCCGATATACCGTCAGGCTATTACAACTCGATAAACGGTAAGAGTGACGGGGATTTAAAAAATGCGTTGAATACGCTGATAAAGAACCATACACAAGTATCTTCCTATAATAATTTGCCGAGCTACTTCCGCAAAACCGATGTGCGTCCCGGCACAGATTATTGGTGGGATATGTACAGTGATTTGTCGATATCAACCAGCATTCAATTTGGTACATACATGAACCGTGAGCACTCAGTGCCCAAAAGTTGGTGGGGCGGTTTAACCGACACTCCTGCCTATGTAGACCTTTTCCACCTATATCCCGGAGAAGCCAAAGCGAATGTTGCAAAGAGCAACTATCCTCTTGGTGAGGTAGATACCAACTATAATTTGGAATTTGATAACGGTGTGACCAAGGTGGGATATCCTAAGAGTGGTCAAGGCGGTAGCGCAAAATTTGTGTTTGAGCCCGACGATGAATATAAAGGCGACTTTGCGCGTACCTACTTTTACTTTGTGACTTGCTATCAAGACCTTACATGGACTTACAAGTATATGTTCTCACAAAACACATATCCAACGCTCAACAATTGGGCAATCCAATTGTTGTTGAAGTGGCACCGTGAAGACCCTGTCAGCGAGAAAGAAACCAACCGAAACGAAGCTGTTTATGCTATCCAAAACAACCGTAATCCGTTTATTGACTATCCCGAACTTGCTGAGTATCTGTGGGGTATCCGCACCGGTACTGCATTCAAGCCCGGTGATGTTACAACAGGTGGCGATGCCAGCTTGATAGCACCGACAAATAACATTTCGCTCGACTTCTCAGACTGTGCGATAGGTAAATCCACAACATCCAAGCTCTTTATCAAGGGCGAAAACTTGTCAAGTAATTTGGTGTTGACCAAATATGGCACAAACAGCTCAATGTTCACACTATCAACCACTTCGGTGGCTGCATCGCTTGCAAATGCTGATGACGGCTACTGGTTGACAGTAACTTACACCCCAACTGAAGTGGGCGAACATACGGCTAAAATCGCATTCTCTCAAGGCGGTATCACCGGTTCGCGCGTGGTGACACTTCAAGGTGCTTGCTACCCTGTTCCGACACTCAGCACACTTGTTGCTACCGATGCAACATTTGACGATGACACCGACGCATATACCGCAAACTGGATTGCGCCTGATGAAGTTGTTGATTACTATGTTGTTAACCGTACACAATATGTCAACGGTTCGGCAACAACAACTCAAATTGTTGCAGAAGAAAACTATTTGAAGATAGAAGGTTTCAACTCAAGCGATAGCGAAAGCTACACTGTTCAATCAGTGCGACTTGGCTACTACTCAGAGCCTTCAAATGTGATTTATGTGCGCCGCTCGGGTATCACCGGTGTGGTTGAAGATTCACCACTTGCAATTCACCCATACGATGGCGGATTCAGATTTGTGATGAGCGAGCAACAGACCGAATGTCGCATCTATGACATCTCAGGTCGTGTTGTCGAAAGCTTCAACGTTGTCAACGATGGCGATGCAGTAGACTTGCCACTAGGCGTTTACTTCATCACAACAGCCCAACATTCAAGCCCGTTGCGCATAGCAGTAAGATAAAGTCATTTTCACATACTAAGTTGAAAAAAGTCCCGAGGAAATGAAGCTTCGGGACTTTTTCTTTTAAATATTCGTGATATTGGCGCGCTGATTGTTCAACTTTCCCAATTAATTTCTAACTTTGCAGTCATGAAATCAAATGAAGCAATTACAGTCTACTGTGCATCAAGCACGCTGATTGACAAGTCATACAATGAAGCCGCTAAGAAACTAGGCCAATTGATAGGTCGTAGCGGTCATGCCCTTGTTACCGGAGCCGGTAAAATGGGGTTGATGGGTTCAGTAAATTCCGGTGCAATAGAGGCCGGAGGCGAAACCATCGGCGTAATACCGCAATTCATGGTAGAGCGTGGCTGGCATCACACCGGCTTGACACGTCTTGAGGTGGTGGCAGATATGCATCAGCGCAAAGAACTCATGGCCAAATTGGCGATGGGCGTTATAGCGTTGCCCGGAGGCTGTGGCACATTTGAGGAACTATTGGAGATTATCACATGGCGCCAATTGGGATTGTGGGACGGTAATGTCGTGATTCTCAATCTGCAAGGCTATTACGATAACTTGATTGCAATGTTTGAAACGGCAATAGACCGTCGCTTCATGAAGCCCGATCATCGAGAGCTATATCATGTGGCAACGACACCCGAAGAGGCCATTGAACTGGCACTTCGTCCCGTTCAACATCGCGATTTTTCACTCAAATTCTAAGAGATAATAATGCCAGTCGATTCGCTAAATATAGCTACACATACAGTTCCCGCAGTGACAGCCCAAACCGTTGCCACAGCGACGACACATTCTGCAGTTAAGAGCGTTTCCAAGGCAAAAACCGACGAACAGACCGATACAACCGCAGGGCCGCAAATCATTACCGAGCAATGGATTAAGCTTAGTGCCGACTCCATGCCGCTGGACTCAATGCCCATAATCAAGGCGCTTGATGCCATCCCCGACACTATTGCCGAGGTTGCAGAACCCGAGCCCGAACCGTATACCGTTGGGCTGGAAGGCGTTGCGCGAGCCAAGATGGCAGGTAATAACAGTGCGATTATCACTGCGTTGATGGGAATGTTCCTGTTGCTGGCGTTCAGCTTCAAGCACTTCCGCCGTCTGTTTAATAACTACATACAAGAACTCTGGAGTGTGCGCAATCGTGCAAACGTGTTTGACGAGCACACCGCCAATGAAACACGTGTGCTCGTGCTGCTCATCCTGCAACTGTGCATGTTTAGCGCTATCTTGCTGTACTCGTGGTTGAATATACAATCGCCGTTGCCTCCCGAGCGGCAGGTCCCCGACCTGGCCATTGTGACCGGAATAATGGTGGCCTATTATGTTTTTCAGCTTGTGGCTTACAACCTTGTGGGCTTCACCTTTTCCGACAATCTGGGGCGCAAACACTGGATACAAGGATTTAATGCGTCGCAGTCATTGTTGGCCCTAGCTTCGGCCGTTCCGACGCTTGTAATAATCTTCTATCCCGATGCTTCGATGCCCATGTTGTACTTGGCTGCGGGACTCTATATTGTTGCAAGATTGATATTTATTTCAAAAGGTTTTAGAATTTTTTACAGTAATATCGGCTCTTTGCTTTATTTTATTTTGTACCTTTGCACATTGGAAATTATACCAACAATTATCGTTTATGCGGCTGCGAAGTTTTTGCTAAATTTAGCAGCGCAATGAAAATAAAACGTAACTTATAACGATTTATCAGTGTGAAAGTAAAAAAAATTCTTATTTCTCAACCGAAGCCGACATCCGAAAAATCTCCATACTTTGAGATTGCCAATAAATACGGGCTTGATTTAGTGTTTAGACCTTTCATCAAGGTAGAAGGCCTTAGCGCTAAGGAATTCCGTCAATCAAAAGTTTCGATTCTCGATTATACGGCTGTAATCTTCACTGCTCGTACAGCGATAGATCACTTCTTCCGCTTGTGTGAGGAGATGCGCATAACTATTCCTGACACAATGAAATACTTCTGTACTACAGAGGCTATAGCCTTATATCTTCAGAAGTATATCGTATATCGCAAACGCAAGATTTTTCATGGTAAGACAGGAAAACTTGATGATTTGCTCCCTTCATTGCTGAAGCACAAGAATGACAAATATCTTTATGCAATATCAAATGTTCACCGCGAAGATACTAACATCCTCGACAAGAACAACATCGATTACACAAAGGCTGTGATGTATCGCACCGTAAGTAACGATTTTGAGCCGGGCGAACCATTTGACTATGACATGATTGTCTTCTTCAGTCCGCAAGGTATCGAGTCATTGCTCAAGAATTTCCCCAACTTTGAGCAAGGCGATGTAAAGATAGGCACATTTGGCGCCAACACAGCCGAGGCAGTGAGAAACGCCGGATTGCGACTCGACATCGAGGCTCCTTCACCCAAAGCTCCGTCAATGACAGCAGCTATTGACTTGTATTTCAAAGACGAAAGTTCCGAAAATTAATAAATGACCGGGCTCCGTTTATATAAGAAAGAAAAACTTTGTTCCACCGTGGCTATAGATATGCTCTTTAGCCGCGGTGAAACATCTTATGCCACTTTGGCATTCCCTTTGAGAGCAGTGTGGCGCGAGAATCCTCAGCGACACAGTGATGCTCCCATACAATTCCTCATTTCAATACCCAAGAAAAGATTGCGTCACGCTGTTGACCGCGTGCAGATGCGTCGACGAGTGAGAGAAGCCTATCGCTTGTTGCATCACAACTATGCTCTGCCCGAGGGAATACGCTTGGACGTGGCATTTGTGTATGTGGCATCAGAATTGCAGCCCTACAAGTCAGTAGAAAAGGCCATGAAACGCATTTTAAGTGCGATTTCAGCGCAATATGTTCCTGCTGCCGACACTTCTGCCACTGAAGAAAATGCGAGTGCTGACGCGCCTCAAAATGATTCTACTCCTCAATGAAACTTTTGAAATATATGAGTCGCGCCTTGGCGTGGACACTCAAATTACCCATACATTTTTATCGCTACTGCATATCACCGCTGTTTCCGCCGGTGTGTCGCTATACGCCCACTTGCAGCCAGTATGCGCTGGAAGCAATCACCAAATATGGCCCGTTTAAGGGAACTTGGTTGGCTATAAAAAGAATTTTGCGCTGTCATCCGTGGGGTGGGAGCGGATATGACCCCGTGCCATGAGTATCAGCGATATACACACCCACGACGCTTCACGTGCGCCCCATGCGATTGTCAATATTTATCCCGGGGACGAGATGACGCCGGGCAATGTTTATTCGATAGGTATTCATCCGTGGCACACTCACGAAGTTACCGATGAGATGCTGCAAATGCTTGAGCAACAGGCATCAAACACTGATGTTGTCGCCATAGGTGAGGCGGGGCTGGACAAGTTGAGAGGCGCTGATATTGACACGCAAGAACGTATCTTTATCCGACATATAGAATTGAGTGAAGCACTCAAGAAACCGCTTATCATTCACGCTGTTAAGGCTTATGACCGCATTATTGCGTTGCACCGTCGCTTTAAACCGACGCAACGGTGGATAATTCACGGATTTAGAGGGAAGCCACAGCAAGCCATGTCGTTGTTGAACGAAGGACTTGACCTCTCTATCGGTGAGAAATTTAATCCCGAAGCTGCGGCAATAATTCCAGCAAATCGCTTATTTATCGAGAGCGACGAAAGCAAGTTGTCAATTGATGAGATTCGTAGACAAGTAGCTCAGTATCGTGCTGACGCGGTATCGGAAAGCTTTGATGATGTGTTTTTAGGCTAGGCAAGCGCGTGAAAATGTAAATAATTTAGTAAATTTGTAATAAGAACGAATAAATCAAATAGTCAGATAGTCAAATGAATGACCAAATAGAAGATTACATTCTCAAGCACATAGACGCAGAGCCGCCAATGCTCAATAAGCTCTATCGCGATACAAATCTTTATCACCTCTATCCGCGCATGTGTTCAGGCCATTTGCAGGGACGCATACTCAAGATGCTCACCACAATGATTAAACCCAAGAGAATATTAGAATTGGGCGCATTTACCGGATATTCAGCACTTTGCTTTGCCGAGGGGATGCCTGAGGATGCCGAGCTTCACACCATCGAAATTGATGACGAGAGCGAAGATTGGTTGCTTGAGAGATTTTCACAGTCTCCGGCAGCTGACCGCATACATCTGCACATTGGTGACGCACTCGAGGTTGTTCCAACGCTAGGCGACGGGTGGGACTTGGTGTTCATTGATGCCAACAAGCGCAATTATGTTGACTATTACAACATGATTTTGCCGTTGGTGAGCCCCGGCGGTTATATCTTTGCCGATAATACTTTGTGGGACGACAAAGTGGCTGACGGTGAGATACATCGCGACAAACAGACTGTTGGGATTCTTGATTTCAATGACTTGGTTGCGCAAGATAGCCGTGTTGAAAAAGTAATATTGCCACTGCGCGACGGTCTAACAATTATTCGCAAGCTTTAACCTGCTAATTATGAATAGATTAAAAACGAGGAATATATATTTTGTAAT
>CAYTFG010000116.1:0-6193 GCA_964436925.1 uncultured Bacteroides sp.
CCGGCGTGGGTTGTTGCTGTTGAAATGTTTCCTTCGTTAACCGAGTTGGTAACCTTACCTTCTGAAAGATATGCAACTAGACCGGCGGCATTTGTTGTACCTGTTGTCTTGATTGTTGCTTTGTTGACACAATTGTCAATTGTTCCGTAGCAGCTTCCTACGAGACCACCTGCATATGTGTAACAGCTGATTGTGCCACTTTCGATAGTTAAGTTGCGTATTGAACCAAGTTCACCGAGGGTGCTGAATATACCTACATATCTGTAAAGCTCAGCTTCCTTATCATCCCATGAAATGGTGATATTTGAAATCTTGTGATTGTCACCATTGAAGTCTCCTTGGAATTTATTTCCTTCAGTCCAAGAAATAGGAGTGAAGTTCTTCTCTTCGGCAAAGTCAAGATCTGATGTGACAATGAAGTATTTACCCTCATAACGAACATTATAGTTGTTTGTGTAGGTTGACAATGTCTTCATGTCCTCTACAGTCTTAATCTTGAATGGATTTGCTTCGGTTCCGTCGCCTTCAAACGGGTTATACATCGCCATTACTGTGAACAGACGAGTATATCCTTGATTGGTAGCGCGGATATTTGCATATTCTACCGATACAACATTTGCAAACTTGAGGATGTTGCCCTCAATTGTGAAGTGCTCACTATTTGTCTCAACTTTCCAAGTCAAACCTTCGGCTGAATTTAATGTCGCTGTTGTTAGGAAGTTATTGGCAGCTTCATTTTCAGCAAATGTAATACTCATGTTACGGTAAATAGCTGTCGCCACTTCATCTTTGAATGCTTTGAGGGTAGGGTAGGTACCTGCCTTATAGTCATACAGGCTGTCGGGAAGTCCTGCCAATACCTTGCCTGAGATGAGCTCAGCAGTTGTTAAACCGCTGATACCTTCCACGTCAAAGTTATCACAACCACCGAATGAGATGATTTGCTTATCATAGTAGTTTTGAGTATATGCATCGGTTGCACGATTTTCACCGATGATTGCTCCGAGGTTGTCGCTTAGGTCATCAACAATAATGATACCTGTGTTTAGACAGCCACTGACGCTTGCTCCTGATGCCAAACCGGCTACTATACCGCCACCAACTTTCGGTGTCTCAACGTTACCATTGTTCACGCAATTGATGATTTTGGCACCTTCAGCTGTTATACCAACGATACCGCCGGCTACTGATGTGCCTTCTGCTGCGTATGAGCTTGTTACTTGTGCTGTGTGTACCAATCCATCATTTTGGCATCCTTCTACTGTTGATGCTCCATTAATTTGACCTACAATACCTCCTGCATACGTTGCTCCGGCTGTGATTGTTCCTGCATTGTAGCAATTGCGAACTACACCACCTTCTTTATTGCGTGCAACGATTCCGGCTGCGTAATATTGTCCGCAAGATACGTTTCCATAGTTGCGACAATTCTCAATTGTACCTTCATTCATTGCGCAAATTGCTGCAATACCTGAGACACCTCTGAGGTCACATGACGAGCCGATATTTAGATTCTTGACGATACCGTTAGGACCGATAAATCCAAACAATGCAATTGTATATCGAGAAGACTTGGCCACAAATTTACCATCATCATCAAGTGTGAGGCCGTCGGCAACCCAATTATTGATGTAATGGTTCTTACCATCAAATATACCGTTGAATACCTGTGTTTCTACGCTGTTGTCGCTGATACCCCAGAAATCTTTAACTCCTGAAAGGTCGATATCATTAGCAAGTACAAAGTATTCACCCTTATATGTCAAGTTGAAGCTTGTAATACCTTCATTGATGAGTTTGAGGTCATCAACTGTCTTGATTAAGTATGGGTCTTCAGCTGTTCCCGAACCTTCATATTGTGAAGGTGCTATGCTCAATTGATATAGACGAGTGAATTTACCTCCGCTCGTTGTTGTAGTCGCTGCTAAATATTGAATTGATAGAATCTTCTTTACTTCAACAGTGTTACCATTTATCTTCAGCGCATTTGTTTCGGTTACATATTTGCTGTCGCTATAGATTGACCATGTCGTGTTTTCAGGTTCACTGATTGTGAAATTCGTTCTAACACTTGAGGCCGATTGACCTTCATTTAAGAAGAATGTTGAAGTTGCATATTCTGCAATATTTTCAGGAAGACCTTTTATGATTGGGTAGCGTCCTGCCTTGTATTCCCAATATTCAGTCGATAATCCTGAAATTGCTTTGCCTGATGTCAAGTCAGCGGTTGACAAGGATGTCTCGCTTATGTCACCACCTATCATCTGTGCATCATTGTAGTTGTTTTTTACAACTGACTTTGAGTCGGTTTTTCCGTAAATACTGCATTCCGGCTTGATTAGACCTGCGGCAAATACTTGTCCCGTAAACAAGCTGTTTGATAAATGAGTATCTTGACCTATGGATGAGCTATATAACAATGAACCGATAATACCGCCAACCTTGCTACAATCATTTGCGCTAATTATATTGTTGGCTGCATAACAGTTGTCGGCTCCGCCCCATGATATAGTGCCTATAACACCGCCACATGAACCGGTTGTGCTACTTCCTACCTTTGTTGACATCATGCCTAGTCCAACACAACGGCTGGCTACACAATAGGTACTTACTGTTCCGATTACACCTCCCAGGTGAGCATAACCACTGGTATCATATATGGTGCCCATGAAGTAACAGTCTTCGGCTGTTCCCGGTTCATCCTTTGTTCCCACTACATTTCCTATTACGCCACCCACTGCGTGAGTAATACTTGAGCTGGAAACCGAACTTGTTATTATCGCTTGTGCGCTGGAATTGCTTATCTTGCCACGGTAAATTTCTCCGGTTACACCTCCAATATTAGCATTGCTAGTTGTAATTGTTCCGAGGAAATAACTCTTGTCAATGGTACTTGCCGAGCCCGATACACCGCCTCCATAATCTGCATATTGATATACGCTTGCGACTACCGAGTCATTCAATATCTTGCCTCGTGAACAGCCCACCAAGACTCCGCTATATTTGCCATAAGACTTCAAATAGCCATTATAGATATACACATTCTTAATGACTGAGTTGTCTCCTGCATATCCAAAAAGTCCTGTATATTGCGACGTTCCGCGTTCAAGATATATATCCTTTATCTGATAACCATTTCCATCATACGTTCCATCAAAACACTCTGTGGTCGTTAGACCTATTGGCCTGAATGAATTATTGATGTCAGTACAATCAATAGTTGCAGTCTGCTTAAAGTATTTCCCTTTATAGGTATTACCCGCATTCACTGCCGATGCAAGATTCACTAAATCTTTATCTGTCGAAATTAAATAAGGTGATGCTTCTGTACCTTCACCTGTGAACGATATGTCTGATTTTGTAGGGTATTTGATTTTAATGCCATCGTTGAGGATGAGTGTTGAATATTCCATTCCGAATGTGCATGTAGTCAATGCACTCGCACGGAATACACCCCACGGGCCAAACGTGATTTGCGTCTCTGTGCCCGTTCCCTTCAAGTTCTCATTTGTACCCTTAGATGTACTGCCCCATGTTGCCGGGTAAACACAAGTCGCTCCAGTATAAGATGAATAGGTCACCGCTTGAGGTTCAACAGTAACTGTTGAATCTGCATTAAGATAAATTTTTATCTCGGTGCCTTGAGAACTAAAGTTCGCTGCTACCAATTGGTAATCCTCTTGGTAAACGTAGAGCGGATATTCCGATGCATAAAACGTCTTTGCGCTGATGTCTCGTTGATTACCCACCATCTTAGCATTCGCTTGATACATCTTTGTGCTGTATCCCGTTGCCAACGCCGAACCTTTATAATTTCCATCTGCTGTTACCAATATTGCCCAACCGCTTGTTGACTCCATAGTGCCATCATCGTTTACCTTGAATTGCAACGGAATCTTGTCAGAGAATTTAAGCTGCTCAATATCTAAGTAACACAGATAAAAATCCCCATACGGTGCCAATGTGTACACACACTGTGCCGGAATCGATATCGTTGATGTCGTTTCATCATACGTACAATAGACTTCAACACCGTAGTTGTAGAAATTAGAAATAAACAACGAGTCATTTCTACTCGTAAATTCATTCATCGCTGAAAAACACTTGCCCTTACTTGAAGTGTAGTCCCATTGAGCATAACTTTTTCCTGTAAAAGTCGATGCCGCTACCTTCTGTGGCGATTTCCTCACCGATGCCTTTATCGTACTGATTTGTGCATCAGTCAGCTCACTGTACTTCACCGAGTCGAGTGCAGCCGTATCTATCGGTACTGTTGCGCCCCGAGCCGTAAAGAATCCCAATGTGAGAGCTATCATTATTGACAGTGCTCTCAAAGTGTTAGAATACTTCATAAATTAATGATTAAGTTAGAGATATTTAGATTTCTATTTATGTCAGGTAAAAAGTGTAATAATTAGTAATCTCGCGTGTTGTCTTTATAGATTTATGTTGTGAATAACCCGTATTAGCACTTTTCGATGCAAATATAGCAAAAATATTTAAAAATTAGAATAAAAACCCTACAAATACCATTTTTCTCCCCCCAAAAACTCCCCAACATGGTTGTAAAAGGCTATTCGGGAAAAGCCAACGACGGCGCGTATCTGGATGGCATTGCCCCGCATCAACGTGTACTCTACATATTTTCCATGTCGAGACCTCGCATCTCAACATGACAACCATTTAATGACTCAACCTGAGGAAGCATCTTCTTGACTTTTTCGTCAAGATTAGCGATATTTATGTTCCTCCTTTGGCGTTTGATTTCATAAATTTCGGCAGTCTTATCAATTTCGTTGGCTGCTATCAAGTCAATCTCATTTTCGCCCTTGCGGTCCCACCATCTCCCCAAGATTGTATATTTGCCACTTTCGGCAGCTTTGGCATAGAAATAGCGCTCGAGCATCTTCCCCGAAAACGTTGCGTAGTCACGTCGAATGATGGTACGCAGCTGTTCGTACGCACCAATTTCCAGCATATGTCCATACTTGAAAATAAACCGAAACCAGAAGGTGAATAAATTGTCACAAATCGTATATATAGCATTCTTTGTCAATGATTTGGCTCCGAGCGGAATCTCCTTTTTGATTATTCCATAGTCATATTCCAATCGAGTCAAATAACCTCCGATTTCCTTCCCAATCAGCGATTCGATTTCAGACCTTCTCGTATGTCCGGATGCTATAGCCGATAGAATTGAAAAATATGTATCGTAATCCTTTCCGAATTCTTCTACAAGAATGGAGCGTCCCTCGTTGATAAAGACTGAATCTGAACTTATAATACTGTCAATCATTGCATCAACGGTGAACGCATGATCTTCGACAAGGAGTTGAACATATTTCGCCACACCGCCCGTAAATGAATAGAGCGCAAGTAAGTCATCCTTGCTGTAATTAGGGTAGTAATCATGCATTATTTCTTTCAACACTGAAGGTTTAAAAGCCTTTATATGCATAAATCGGTTCTGTCGATTATAGAGTGGTTCTTTCTTATCCCTGAAAATCTTGGTCATCATAGAGTATACTGAGCCACATACTATGAGATTGATTTTAGACGACGCATGGTTCAAGTCCCAGATTTTTTGCATATCGCTGAACACCGAAGCATTTACTCTTGAGAAGTTCTGAAACTCATCAATGAACAATGTAAAACTACGTTCTTTAGAGAGCGACATCAGAAAGTCAAATATTTCTGCAAAGTTTGCAGGCATACCGCCCATCTTTATCTCAAGTTTAGTTTCTACCTCATGTCGAAACTCCTCACACAGCAGATTTTCAGCTTTACGACCAACAAAGAAATAGAGAATTGGAATATCCTTGTAGGCTGTAAGCACCAGTGATGTTTTCCCAATTCGACGGCGTCCCGTGACAACGGTGAATTGGGCATTCTCTTTTGCGTTCTCGCTTATTTTATGAAGAGTTGCAATCTCCTCTGTTCTATCGTAGAATTTCATGTGTAATTTATTTAGAATAGAAACCGTGGTTTCCGAAACGGTGGTTTCTATTTTGTAAAATTACATAATTATCTTGACAGTGCCAAATAAAATTAGATTATTCTTTGCGAAGCTGTGATGGGGTAGCACCCGGCACGCGCTTGCCACCATGACATTTACATTTGTCTTAAAAGCAATCAACTGAATCAACTCCTCCCACATGGTTGTAAAAGGCTATTCGGGAAAAGCCAACGACGG
>CAYTFG010000117.1:0-6051 GCA_964436925.1 uncultured Bacteroides sp.
GTGAGAAAATGCTTTCGCTGATGGATTATCGCCCGTTTGATTATGTCATGGATAGTGGGTATGAAGATTTGCCCGACGGGAACATACACCGCACTTTTTTCAACAAAAATTTCAGATATTACCTGCGAGGATTGCATCGCATCTATCAACGTTACAACACACTTCAAGAATTTGCACGCACTGAACACATCGCCGATAGTGAATATCCTTCATGGCGATTGGTCGAGGCGATTAATCGAGAACTTTGCGATGCAAATGGCGGTGAAGCCGACAGCCGTTGTTTACCTCAAAACTTGGACAATACAGCATTGAAGCGCATAAACATGGCATTGCGCTGGCTTGTGCGTAACGATGGAATTGTCGATATGGGTGTGTGGGATGTGATTAAGCCGTCACAACTGTTTATCCCGCTAGACGTGCACGTCGGTAACATTTCACGTCAGCTGGGATTGCTGGAACGTAAGGCCAATGATCGTCGCTCAGTGATAGAACTTACGCAAAAACTGCGCACATTTGATGCCGAAGACCCCATTCGTTATGATTATGCTTTGTTTGGAATAGGGGTACATCATCAGTCTCTCGGATTGGACTTGGAATAGGCTCAACTAATCAAAACTAATTAAAAGTAGTGATATAATCTCGATTTTCAATCCCAAAAATCACTATTTTTGAGTATTTCAAAACGGGCTTTTGATTACTAACTTTGCATTGGTAAAATTTAAATTTATTCAGTGTGAAATTAGGAAAAGTAATCGCTATTATTTGTTTTATTTTAGTTAGCGTATTCAATGTTGAGGCCCAATCTTCAAGCCCGATTTTATCAGGCAAAATTATCACAAAAGATAAGGAAAATGTTGAGTTTGCTACAGTAAAATTAAAAAATACAGAGTATGGATGTACTTCCAACGAGCAAGGTATGTATTTCTTGCATGCTCCCGCCGGAAAGTACACTCTTGTCGTGTCGGCTGTTGGCTATGAGACAGTAGAAAAGGATGTCAACTTAACAGGTGAACGACTAAAAATGAATATAACGCTCAAGGATGCCCAAGTGGCTCTTGATGAAGTCGTTGTTGTCGCTACCGGAGTGGGTAGAGTCAAGAAATCGCCCTTTAATACAATTGCGGTTGACACAAAACAGATGCAAAATTCAACCAAAAACCTTAGCGATGCTTTGGCAAAAGCTCCCGGTATGAAGTTGCGTGAATCAGGCGGTGTCGGCTCAGATATGCAACTCATGATGGACGGTTTCAGTGGCAAGCATGTCAAGGTGTTTATTGATGGAGTTCCGCAAGAAGGCGTGGGCTCATCGTTCAGCATCAATAACATTCCCGTGAATTTTGCTGACCGTATTGAAGTCTACAAAGGCGTTGTGCCTGTGGGCTTTGGAACAGATGCTATCGGCGGTGTAATCAATATCGTTACCAATAAGCGCCGTCACAATTGGTTTGCTGACGCATCTTACTCTTATGGCTCGTTCAATACCCACAAATCATACATAAACTTTGGACAAACATTGACCAATGGATTTACCTACGAAATCAATGCTTTCCAAAATTATTCTGACAACAATTACAGCATTTATTCTCCTGTTGAAGATTTTGAAACAGGACGCATTGACCGCGATAACAAGATAAAAGTTAAGCGATTCAACGATACTTATCACAACGAGGCCGTTGTGGCAAAAGTGGGTGTTGTTAATAAGAGCTGGGCTGACCGCTTGATGTTTGGATTGACCTATTCTCACATGTATAAAGAGATTCAAACCGGTGTGCGTCAGGAAATTGTTTATGGCGAAAAGCACCGCAAAGGGTCAACTTTAATCCCATCGCTTGAGTACTCTAAACGCGATTTATTTGTCAAAGGTTTAAGCGCAGTTGTGACTGCAAATTACAACAAAAATACGACTACCAATGTCGATACTGCCTCATATAAGTATAACTGGCTTGGCGAAAAGGCTTTGCTTAATTCTCCCGGTGAGCAATCTTATTTGTATTCACGAGCAGTCAATCACAATTGGAATGGAACAGTAACTTTGAATTATCGTTTGGGCAATGCTCACACGTTTACATTCAACCATGTCCTCACTGACTTCCGTCGCAAAAACACATCGTTGCTCACTGCCGAAGAAGTCACCGAACCGATTGACAAGCAAACACGCAAAAATATTTCAGGATTGTCTTACCGCTATATGCCTAACGAAAAATGGAACTTATCAGTATTTGGCAAGTACTATGATTTGTGGGTAGCCGGTCCGATTGCTGAGACTTCAACGCTTGAAAATTATGTAAGAGAGACTCGTTCTATCAATTCATGGGGTTATGGCGCTGCTGCAACCTACTTCATTTTGCCCGAATTGCAAGCTAAGTTATCTTACGAGAAAGCTTGTCGCCTCCCGACTATTGAAGAAATGTTTGGTGATGAAGACTTGGAAGTGGGCGAGATGAGCCTAAAGCCCGAGCGCAGTAACAACGTCAATTTCAACCTCAGCTATGCCAAGACATTCGGCGTGCATTCATTGTATGTTGAGGGTGGATTAATATTCCGTGATACTAAAGATTACATTCAACGTAATATCTTCGGAATGAGCGGTGGCAAGTATGCAGCCACTTATATCAACTACGGTAGCGTGCTCACCAAGGGCTTCAACATCTCAGCTCGTTATGGATTCTCCAAGTGGTTGAGCATCGGCGGTAATTTCACCAAGATGGATGTCTGTGATAACATGAAGACTCAACTTGGTTCAACCGCTACAAATATCACTTACAAGCAAAGATTGTCAAACTTGCCATATATTTTTGCTGATTCAGATATCAATTTCCACTGGCATAATCTTGGCGGAAAAGGCAATGTTGCCACATTCACTTACGATAACCAATACACTCACAGCTTTACATATTACTCATCAAATATCGGCTCTAACCAAAATGATTACATGGTGCCTAATCAATTTAGTCACAATATGTCACTATCTTACAGCATAAAGAATGGCCGTTATAACTTCTCGGTTGAATGTAGAAACTTCACTGACGAAAAATTGTATGATAATTTCAGCCTACAAAAGGCAGGTCGAGCTTTTTACGCTAAAATACGCGTACACTTTGGCGATAGATAATTTAGACGAGGTAAATAAAATAAATAGATAAAAATATACACTTAAATGGAAAAGAAATTTTTAAGTATGCTTTCAGCATCAGCAATGATGACTGTAGCTCTCGCTTCTTGTAGCGACAGTGAGCCAAATTCAGGCAACGACACAACAACCGACACAACTGCCGACAACTTTGTGTGTGCAACATCGGTCGTGGATAATGATAAAACCGCTAATGTCCTATTGTCAACTTCAACCCTTGACGAAGGTTCTATCTCTGCAATCAACAACGGTACTGTAAATGATGGCGCTACCGAGTGGGTTTACTTCGATAATAAATACCTCTATGCGCTTACCTACAACCAACAAAATGCAGGTACAACTCGCTCATATATCGTTGACAGCAAAAATCAAGCAAAAGCTCGCAGCGCAGAATATAAAGTGAGCCGTTTCAGCACTTTCGGTATCTATGGCAAATACATTATGACTGCATCAACAGGAAATGGCTTGGCTGAATATGCCGATGCTAACGGCAATTTGCCAAAGATGTTCCTTATCAACTACCTTGATGTGGAAAATGAAACTAGCGTTTCAAGCGATTCAAGCGACAAAGATACTTTCATGTCAGAAAACTTCCTTGGAAACGGTGAATATGTAACACTTTCCGGATTCCTCGAAGTAAACAATAAGCTTGTCAGCGCTGTAGTCCCTATGGGCCTCAGCCCTTATGGCTCAGCTATTGATGGCGGTAAATATATCTTGCCGGGTAACGAAGACCTTATCAAGCAAGAAAGCGGTGGTACCAATTCCAGCGCTTATGTTAAGGGTGAACTTCAAGGCACTCAATATCCTAACGAATGTAACGTCGTAATCTTTGACAACGAAAAGCTTCAAAACAAGCGCATTATCACTACCAACAAGATTAGCTATGCTTGTGGCCGTTACAAATCTCAATACTACCAAACTATTAGAATGGCTGACAACGGTGATGTTTATGTGTTCTCACCAAGCTTTGCTAAAACTTTGACCGACAGCCGTCAACAGACAACTCTCGATGCAGGTGTTGTGCGTATCAAGAGCGGTGCTACCGATTTTGACCCCAACTACTACGTAAACATCGAAAATTTGTCAGGTGGCAAAACTTTCCAACGCTGTCTCAATGCCGGTGCTGATAACTTCCTCCTTTTCATGTATAGTGACAAATTGACTTCTAATCAACAAGTAGCTAACCGTTTGGCAATTTTCAATGGCGAAAAGGGTACACTCACATACGTTACCGGTCTTCCTGAAGCAAGCACAATTACCGACTTCAGCAAAACAAATTACAATGCTAACGGTTATACTTATATCGCAGTTATGAGCAGCGATAACTATCCTGCAATTTACAAAATCAATACTACTACCGGTGTAGCAACTCGCGGCCTCGTTCTTGAAGTGAACACCGTAACAGCATTGGGTAAACTAAACGCATTTTAATAATATCAAATGAAGAAAGTATTTAAAAAGATACATCTTTGGCTCTCAATCCCATTTGGAATATTCATTACTATTGTTTGCCTTTCGGGCGCATCATTAGTATTTGAAAAAGAAATCACTGAGAGCGTTGATTCAGATACTTATTTTGTCAAGGAGGTAGGGCAGACAGCTCTACCCCTTGATGAGCTTATGGAGACCGTTAGCTCAACTCTTCCTGACAGTGTTGAGGTTACCGGAGTTACAATCTCTGAAGATGCAAGCCGTGCTTATCAAGTAAACTTGTCCAAGCCACGCCGTGCGTCACTATATGTCAATCAATATACCGGTGAAATCACAGGTAAAGGCGACCGCCTTCCATTCTTTGATTTCATGTTTAAATTGCACCGTTGGTTGCTCGGTTCGCCAAGTGGTGACGGTATCGCTTGGGGTAAATTGATTGTCGGCGTCAGCACATTGTTGCTTGTAATCATCGTTTTGACAGGCCTTTTGATATGGCTATGCAATCGCAATAAGCCATTGACCAAAAGCTTGAAAATCTCCTTTACAAAAGGCTGGCCGCGCTTCTGGCATGATTTGCACGTTGCCGGTGGTATCTATGCTACAATCTTCTTGCTCGCATGTGCTCTCACAGGCTTGACTTGGTCATTTGAATGGTATCGCAACGGTTTCTATTCTTTGTGCGGCGTTGAGGCTTCGGCAGGTCATGGCGAACACGGTGGCCGTGGTGGCAATCATGGCGATAAAGGTGGCAAACCTGAAGGCATGGCCGAGAATCATGGCAATCGTGGCGAACACGGCGGTTATCACGGTGAACATGGCGGTAGACCTGAAGGCAAACCCGAGTGGGCCGGCGAACATGGTGGCAATCACGGCGAGCATGGAAATCATGATGGTGAGCACAATTGGCATCACGGAGATGAGAACCCATGGCATCACGATGAAGAGCAATCTTCATTTGAAGGATGGCAAGAGGTATATGAACAACTTGCAGCACAAAATGCCGGATATCAACAGATAGGTGTTGCCGACGGAACTGCAACAGTAGTGCCCCAAGGCCGTATAAGTTTGCGAGATACCGACAATTATACGTTCAAATATCGCCATCACCATCTTGTTGAGCTTACACAAGACAAGAGCGAAGATAAATCAGGAAGCGTGCGTCGCACCATTTACACAATCCACGTTGGTAGCTGGGGTGGCATGATTACACGCATTATCACATTTATCGCAGCGCTACTTGGCGCGACATTGCCAATAACAGGATATTACCTGTGGATTAAGCGCCGTAAACGCAAGAATGTTACGAAATAAATTTGTTATAAGAGACTCGGAGCTGATTAATCTTCGAGTCTCTTTCTTTTATATCTACGCTAATACCCACAAAACAACTGCGCTTTCTCCCTAGTCATCGAAGCCCCATGCTAAGTCACACAAAAAAAGTAGGAGATGACCACATGATTGCGGCTCTCCTACTTTTAATAAAAGTA
>CAYTFG010000118.1:0-6040 GCA_964436925.1 uncultured Bacteroides sp.
AGAGGAAGTGTTTTGACCGGCAGAGGGTATAAAGGATTGTCATGACGTTAAATAATGTGTATAAGATTACAAAATGCATCATTGTGAAAGTTTTTTGTTATATATATTGTGTTATGTCAAAAAGATTAAATAACTTTGTAGAGTTAAAAAATTAAGAAAAGCCCAAAATGAGTATAACGATTTCGCTTAAGAAGGGTCTGGACTTGAAATTGGCAGGAGAATTAGAATCCCAAGAGCCAGTAACGATACAGACCTCAACGTGTGCAATTGTGCCAGATGATTTTTCCGGTATTACTCCAAAGATGGAAGTAAAAGAGGGTGACAAGGTCCTCGTTGGCACGCCGGTAGTACGTGACAAAAATCATGAGACGGTCAAAGTGGTATCTCCGGTATCAGGGACAGTGAAGGCTGTCGTGAGAGGAGAGCGCCGCAAGATCGAGCGTGTGGTTATAGATGTGGAAGGGAACGACAAGGTCAAGTTTGACGTAACAGAGAAGCCGCTTGACTTGTTGCTCAAATCCGGTCTATTTGCAGAAATGCGCCAACGTCCTTATGATATTGTGCCGAATCCCGAGGTAATGCCTCGCGACATTTTTGTAACAGCGATAGACTCTGCGCCATTGGCACTAGATTTACCGGCATACGTAGCAGGTAAGGAGAAGGAGCTGGCTGCCGGAGTTAAGCTATTAAAGACATTAACCAAAGGTCAAGTTTATGTATCAGCGCGTCCGGGAGCATTGAATGACATACCGGGAGCTGAGATGGTGAGTGTATCGGGTCCCCACCCTGCAGGAAATGTAGGTGTACAGATAGCAAATGTATCGCCTGTAAACAAGGGTGAAGTTGTGTGGACATTGAATGTTGTTACACTAGCCAAGATAGGTACACTTGTATTAACAGGTAATCTTGATGAGACAACGCTTGTAGCGTTGACCGGTTCGGAAGTAGACGTTCCTGTAATCGTGAAGACTGTCAATGGAGCATCTATTGATGCAATCGTTGCTTCACGCTTGAAGAATAGTGGAGCGCATCAACGCATCATTTCAGGAAATGTATTGACGGGATATAAGGTATCAACCGAGGGGTACTTGCGTTTCCCCTATCGTCAAGTAACAGTAATTCCTGAGGGTGATGATGTGGCAGAGTTTATGGGATGGGCATCGCTTTCATCAAAGAAGATGAGCACAAGCCGTAGCTTCCCCGGACATTTCTTAAGTAAGGTATTCACTCCGGATGCGAGAATTCTAGGCGGACGCCGTGCAATGATTACATCGGGTGACTATGACAAGGTGTTGCCAATGGATATTCTAGCGGAGTATCTGTTGAAGGCAATCATCAGCAAGGACATCGACAAGATGGAGCAATTGGGAATCTATGAAGTAGCGCCGGAAGATTTTGCGTTACCGGAATATGTTGATGTATCAAAGCAAGAATTGCAAAAGTTAGTGCGTGAAGGTCTCGATTATCTACGCGCTGAATTAGGTTAGTAAATAATATAAAAGTCACACATACATTAAGAAGATAAAGTGAAAGCACTAAGAAATTATCTCAATCGCGTGAAGCCACAATTTGAAGAAGGCGGGAAGCTGCATGCATTTCGCTCAGTATTCGATGGCTTTGAGACGTTTCTCTTCACGCCACAGTCGACATCACGGTCGGGTGTACACATTCACGATAGTATCGACTCGAAGCGAGTAATGATTATCGTGGTCTTGGCCTTGTTGCCATGTTTCTTTTTTGGAATGTATAACACAGGATATCAACATTGGTTGGCAGCCGGCGAGACAGAGTTTCCGTTCTGGTCGTTGATGCTATATGGATTCCTAGCTGTACTTCCACGAGTAGTCGTTTCCTATGTAGTAGGACTCGGCATAGAGTTTGTAGTTGCGCAATGGCGTAATGAGGAGATTCAAGAAGGGTTCTTGGTATCGGGTATATTGATACCGATGATATGCCCAATAGAGACTCCGATATGGATGATAGCTGTAGCGACAGCATTTTCAGTAATATTTGTAAAGGAAGTGTTTGGAGGAACAGGTTACAATGTGTTTAACGTAGCATTGGTAACCAGAGCGTTCTTGTTCTTTGCATATCCTGCGAAGATGTCGGGTGACAGCGTGTTTGTAGCGACAGGCAAGGTGTTTGGTTTTGGACCTGAAGTTGCAGATAGCTTCACATGCGCTACACCGCTTGGACAAATAGCGACAAGCACAGATGGTAATTTGGGTTTAACAAGCAGCACATGGGATGCATTTGTAGGCTTGATACCGGGTTCATTTGGTGAGACATCTACAATATGTATATTAATAGGTGCAGCGATACTATTACTTAGCGGTATAGCTAGCTGGCGCATCATTGTTTCAGTATTTGTAGGCGGACTTGTAATGGGCGGAATCGCACATGCATTTGCAACCCCCACCTACCCTGCTTCTTCATTAACAGCAATTGACCAACTTGTATATGGTGGATTTGCATTTGCAGCGGTGTTCATGGCAACAGACCCAGTAACAGCAGCGCGCACAAATACGGGTAAATATATCTATGGTTTCTTGGTTGGCGTTATTGCAATCTTAATCCGTACATATAATAATGGTTATCCGGAAGGTGCAATGCTAGCAGTATTGTTGATGAACGCGTTTGCACCGCTCATCGACTATTGTGTGGTACAATCAAATATCCGTCGTCGTCAACGTCGACTTAACGCTAAAATATCATAACTATGAATAAGCAAAGTAACGTATATACAGTAATTTATATCGTTGTGCTTGTGGTTGTTGTGGGCGCAGCGTTGGCATTGACAGCAATGTCATTAAAGGATAAGCAACAGAATAATGAGAAAGCTGATACAATGAAGCAAATCTTGGCATCGGTAAAAATCGAGCCGGAACCGGCGAATGTCATCAGCGACTTTGGTAAATACATAACCGAGCAACGTGTGGTTAACGTTGAAGGCGAAGTTGTATCGGATGATGCATTCAGCATCAACATGGCAACAGAATCAAAGGTTGACGCCAGCGAGCGTAAGTTGCCTGTTTATGTGTGCACTCTTGATAACGGAGAAGTAAAGTATATACTTCCTGTCTATGGTGCAGGTCTATGGGGCCCAATCTGGGGATATATCGCACTAGATAGCGATGCATCAACAGTTTATAGCGCATATTTTGCACACCAGAGTGAAACTCCGGGACTTGGAGCTGAAATTGAGAAGCCAGCCTTCCAGGACCAATTCCAAGGCAAGGAAATGTTCAAGGGTGACAATTACCTACCCATCGCTGTAGTAAAGAAGAATCAAAAGCCTGCGGGCGATGAGGACTATGTTGATGGTGTTTCGGGTGGAACAATCACCAGTAAGGGTGTAAGTGCGATGATAAGCGCATGTCTAAGCCCATATGAAGCATATTTGAGAACCTTAAGAAATTAATATAGCTATGGCAGAAAAAATAAATAATAAGAGCGTACTATTAAACCCATTTTCAAAGGATAATCCAGTGATTGTCCAAGTGTTGGGTATATGTTCAGTACTTGCTGTAACAGCAAAGCTTGAGCCGGCGATAGTTATGGGACTTTCGGTAATCGCTGTGCTGGCATTTTCAAACGTAATCATCTCGTTGTTACGTAACACAATACCGACAAACATCCGTATCATTGTACAGCTGGTTGTTGTAGCAGGTCTAGTAGTAATTGTAAATCAGTTACTTAAGGCATACGCATATGATGTGAGCAAGCAGTTATCGGTATTTATCGGCTTGATTATTACGAACTGTATCTTGATGGGACGTCTTGAAGCGTTTGCAATGGGTAACAAGCCTTGGCCATCATTCTTGGATGGTGTGGGCAATGGTGTGGGTTATGCCATCATCCTAGTAATCACAGGCTTTTTCCGTGAGCTTCTAGGCTCAGGGACATTGTTTGGTTACCAAGTTATCCCACAATGGTGCTATGAGCATGGCTATTCAAACAATGGATTGATGATATTGCCACCAATGGCACTCATCGTAGTAGCATGTATCATTTGGGTTCACCGCAGTACCCACAAAGAATTACAAGATAAATAAACCCAACCAAAGCATAACTCTCTAAATTGATTATGGAAAATTTCAATCTATTTATAAGGTCGATATTCATCGACAATATGGTGTTTGCTTACTTCCTTGGTATGTGTTCATTCTTGGCCGTATCAAAGAATGTAAAGACAGCCTTTGGCCTGGGTATAGCGGTAACGTTTATGCTGGTCATCACTTTGCCAATAAACTATTTACTAGAGACATACGTGTTGCGTGAAGGCGCATTATCATGGCTCGGAGCAGAATATGCAAATGTAGACTTGTCGTTCTTGTCACTTATCATGTTCATTGCCGTGATAGCATCAATGACACAATTAGTGGAGATGGTAGTAGAGAAATACAGTCCATCGCTTTACGCATCACTAGGTATATTCTTGCCTCTTATCGCAGTGAACTGTGCGATACTTGGTGGCTCATTGTTCATGCAACAGCGTGAATTTGCCAACGCCTTTACAGCAGTGTGTGCAGGAGGTGGTTGGGGACTCGGATGGTTGCTGGCCATCACAGCCGTAGCAGCAATACGTGAGCGTCTTGCAGAGTATTCAAATATACCGAAGCCATTGCGCGGTATAGGTATCACATTTATTCTAACAGCCTTAATGGGAATCGCATTTATGAGCTTCCTTGGCATAAAAATCTAAAGGGAAATGGTAACATCAACTATATTACTGGCCGAGAATGTTGCATCGTTGACATTAATGGCAGGAGTAGGAATCTTTCTACTCACGATGTTGGTATTGGTGGCTGTGTTGCTTGTAGCCAAGAAGTATTTGGTTCACACCGGTGCTGTAAACGTCAAAATCAATGGTGACACCAACGTAGAAGTGCAATCGGGCAAGTCATTGCTAAGTGCACTTGCTGACAACAATGTGTTCTTGCCATCGGCATGTGGTGGTAAGGGTAGTTGCGGTCAATGTAAGGTACAAGTGCCTGCAGGTGGCGGTGAAATTCTCCCCACAGAGAAGGTTCACTTCAGCCGCAAGGAGCAACAAGCTAATTGGCGTCTTGGTTGCCAAGTGAAGGTAAAGGAAGATCTTGATATACTTGTTCCTGCATCGGTTCTAGACGTGAAAGAGTGGGAATGTGAGGTAATCTCTAACAAGAACGTAGCAACGTTTATTAAAGAGTTTATCGTAGCGCTACCAAAGGGTGCTCACATGGACTTTATTCCTGGTTCTTATGCACAAATCAAGATTCCTACCTATGAAATGGATTATGATAAGGACATTGATAAGTCACTCATCGGTGATGAGTATCTTCCTGCATGGGAGAAGTTCGGGTTATTCTCATTAAAGTGTAAGAATACCGAGCCTACTATCCGTGCATATTCAATGGCTAACTATCCTGCTGAGGGTGATCGCTTTATGTTGACAGTGCGTATTGCAACTCCACCATTTAAGCCGAAACCTGCAGTTGGATTCCAAGATGTAATGCCGGGTATAGCATCCAGCTATATCTTCACATTGAAGCCCGGTGATAAGGTAATCATGAGTGGACCTTATGGAGATTTCCACCCAATCTTTGATTCTAAGAAAGAGATGATGTGGATAGGTGGTGGTGCCGGTATGGCTCCATTGCGTGCACAAATCATGCATATGACAAAGACATTGCACACAACTGACCGTGTGATGAATTACTTCTATGGAGCACGTGCGCTTAACGAGGTGTTCTACCTAGAGGATTTCTTGCAATTGGAGAAGGAATTCCCCAACTTCAAGTTCCACTTGGCGCTTGACCGTCCTGATCCTGCAGCAGATGCAGCGGGTGTTAAGTACACACCGGGATTTGTTCACCAAGTTATCTTTGAGACTTATCTTAAGGACCATGATGCACCTGAGGACATCGAATACTACATGTGTGGTCCGGGCCCGATGAGTGCAGCAGTTAACAAGATGCTCGACAGCCTTGGTGTTGAACCTTCAAGCATCCACTATGATAACTTCGGAGGCTAATCGCTTCAGTTGAATATAAGCAAA
>CAYTFG010000119.1:0-5589 GCA_964436925.1 uncultured Bacteroides sp.
CGAGATCCGGATGCTTTACTAGATTGGATTGACTCTCAGATTGTAGAATATAAGGCCTCCGGTGATGTTCCCCAAAATGAATGGTACTATGTGATGCTCGATGAAGTACAATTGGTGCCTGAGTTTGCGGATGTTCTAAACTCTTACTTAAGCATTAAGAATGTGGATGTGTATGTAACAGGAAGTAATTCAAAATTTCTGTCGAAGGATGTGATTACCGAGTTCCGTGGTCGTGGTCATGAAATCCATGTTACTCCTTTGTCTATGAGTGAATTTGTTGGCGCTCATCCTGAATTGACTTTCAATGAGGCGCTGGAGCAGTATATGACATACGGAGGGCTGCCAATGGTGTGCTTGGAATCTGATGCACGAGAGAAAGAAGCGTATTTAAAGAGCCTATTCGAGAGAACTTACTTAATGGATATCCAGGAACGTTATCACATTAAGGGTAGTGATATTATGAGCGAACTGATTGATGTTGTGGCTTCCGGAATAGGCGGATTGACTAACCCGACAAAGATAGAAAACACATTCAAGACCGTCAAAGGCATCGGGATAAGCAAGAACACAATCAAACAGTATCTGGAAATGCTGGAAGAGTCGTTTCTTGTGAAGAAAGCTGTACGCTATGACGTAAAGGGCCGCAAGTACATTGATACGCCTCAGAAATATTATTTCGAAGATTTGGGGCTCAGAAATGCGCGCATCGGTTTCCGTCAAGTAGAGAGGACTCATCTAATGGAAAATATGGTATTTAATGAACTCTGTCTCCGTGGATACACTGTTGATGTGGGAGTTATTACGAAAAACGTCAAAGACGCCGAAGGCCGTAGCCAAAGAGTTCAGTTAGAAGTAGACTTTGTATGTAATCGTGGGCCGGAGAGAATATATATTCAGTCTGCCTATGCATTACCTGATAGAGAGAAGATGGAACAGGAACAAGCTTCTCTTTTGCAAATCAATGACGGATTTAGAAAAGTCATCGTAGTGGCAGACAGATATTTATCAGGATACAACGAGGATGGTATCAAGATTGTTAGTCTAAAGAACTTCCTCTTGGAAGAACTATAATACTTTATGTATGACACCGAAGGGCGGTTTTATACAAAGAAATAGGTTGCTAGTAGAGATTTGTTCAATAAAGCGCTAAAAAGTTATTGCAAAACTAAATTTTTTCAATACCTTTGCCATTTACAAGTTCTGACAAATTTCAAAACAATTCTATAATTACATTAAAACCCAAACATTATGAAAATGTTCAAAGTAGCAGGCATCGCGCTCATCAGTGCATGTCTATTATTAGGAGAAACTTCTTGTAGTTCAATGAGTAACACCGGTAAAGGTGCTCTTATCGGCACTGGTGGTGGTGGCGCTCTTGGTGCCGGTATCGGTGCTCTCATCGGTGGTGGCAAAGGTGCAGCTATCGGCGCTGCAGTTGGTGCAGGCGTTGGTGCAGGTGCAGGCGCTCTCATCGGCAAAAAGATGGATAAGCAACAAAAAGAACTCGAAGCTCAACTTGCTGAGCAAGCTCAAGTTGAACAAGTTACCGACGACAACGGTCTTCAAGCTATCAAGGTTACTTTCAACGGCGGTATCCTCTTCCCTACCGGCAAATATACCCTCAACAGCAATGCTAAGACTGACTTAACTGCTTTCGCTAACAACCTCAACAGCAACACCGGCACTAACGTGCAAATCTACGGTTATACCGATAGCACCGGTAGCTATGAAGTTAACGAAAAACTCGCTAACAACCGTGCTGATGCTGTTCGCACTTACCTCCTCAACAGTGGCGTTTCTTCAACCCGTCTAACTTCTCAAGGTTTCCCTCAAACCAACTATGTTGCTTCAAATGACACTGAAGAAGGTCGTGCTCAAAACCGTCGTGTAGAAATCTACATCACTGCCGACGAGACTATGATTCAACAAGCTCAAGCCGGAACTCTCCAATAATCCACGATAGTCTCCCCACTGAAAAAAAATAAGATAAAGCCGTAGCGCCGATATATTTTTCGGCAGCTACGGTTTTTTATTTAAAAATATGGCACGATTATTGCTATATATTACGTATTCGGGATATAGTCGTGTCATTTCATGCACAAAATAATGGCTATGTGCCCAATAATTAGATAATTTTGTGTAAATTTGCAACGCTGTTTATAAAAAAAGATAATCCTTATGTTCCGCAAAGATAGATTAATCCTAGCTCTACTTGCCTCGGTAATGTCGATGGCAATGCCTCAGCACGTCTATGCGGTGTCACAGCCAAAGCTCGTTATGGGCCTGATTGTCGAAGGATTAGAACAAGAACAGATTAATTTACTCAAAGATTATCTCTCGGAAAACGGGCTAAAACGATTCTTGCGCGACGGCGTCAGCATCAACAACGTCGATTATGGCACAAATCTTGATGTCACAGCCGCAACTGCCGTATTGACAACCGGGGCTTCACCTTCAGTTTCGGGCATCAGCGACAGCTACATCTTCAATCGCACATCGTTAAAGTCGGAGCCAATCATGGAAGACAAGTCTTTCATTGGCAATTACACCACCGAGACTTACTCTCCTTCAGCATTAAAAATATCGACCATTGGCGACGAACTGAAAATCGCCGGAAACGGTCAAAATCTTGTTTACTCAATTGCCCCCGATGCCGGCCAGGCGATTTTATTGGCTGGTCACGCCGCCAATAGCGCCGTGTGGTTAAATGACAACACAGGCAATTGGGCCACTACAACCTACTACAAAGAAATCCCCGCTATAATCTCTAACCGCAACCGCTTGCAACCGCTTGCAACTCGGTTAGACACAATGAACTGGGTCCCCGGAGCAAAAGCCAAAGAATACACTCTTCTGCCCGAGCATTTGCGCCACTACCCGTTCCACCACGTTTTTGCTCACAACAGCAGTTCACGCTACAAAGCTTTCAAGAATTCAGCGCTTTACAACACCGAAGCTACCGACATTGCCATCGAATACATCAACAATCTCGGCCTCGGCAAGCACGAAGGCACTGACATGCTAAGCATCGGCTTAACACTTGAGCCGTTTGTTTACAGCAAAAACTCCGACACTCGTTTTGAACTCATTGACAGCTACTTAAAGCTGGACCAAAACTTAGCAAAACTATTTGCGACAATTGACCGCAAAGTAGGACTCGGCAACTCACTGATTTATCTTGCCGCAACTCCTCCACCATCACAAAACCGCAAAGATGACGAAAAGTGGAACATCCCATCGGGTGAATTCTCCACTCGCCGAGCTATCTCATTGCTCAACATGTACTTGATGGCTATCTACGGCAACGGTGACTGGGTGAGCGGATACCACAACGGCCAATTCTTCCTCAACCAAAAGCTAATTAAAGACCGCAACAAAGACATCAAAGCCATGCGCATTGAGTCAGCCGACTTCCTTTGCCGCATGACAGGCGTAACTTCAGCCTACACCCTTGATGACATAATCAACAATCGCGGTGGCGAAAATGCTTTGGCTCTGAAACGCAACATTGTCATTGCCAACGCCGGCGACATCTTCATCAACGTCGCTCCCGGATGGCAGATTATTGACGAAACAAGCACCCATAACGGTGCCTCAACCCAAATGGTGTACCGCGTTGCACCGGCAATGGGTTGCCTCTTCATTCTTTCACCTGACCTTAAAGCAACAAAAATAGATACTCCCGTCGATGCTCGTTCTATTGCACCGACTATCACCCGTTTACTGCGCATTCGCTCCCCCAATGGCGCTTCTATCCCCTCTTTGCAACTAAATTAACGGGCGTTACAATAAAAGTCACAATTTTTTATCGTATCTTTGTGAATATCCGTCATCATAGCCCTCAATACGACGGAATTTAACTCAGAAATATAAACACCAAACATAACATTACAATGTCATTTACATCAGTTCTTAGCAAGATCTTTGGTAATAAGTCTCAACGTGACTTAAAGGCCATCAGACCTATTGTTGAGCAAATCAAAGCTCTTGGCGCTGAAATGGAAGCTCTCACCAACGACGAGCTCCGCGGTCGCATAACACAAGTGCGCAAAAGCATCGCTGACAGCATCGCTGTTTACGAAAACGAAAACACTGAAGTGCGCGCTGAAATTGAAAAACTTCCTTTTGACCAACGTCAACCCCTCTGGGACAAGATAGACAAGAATGAACAACACATTCTTGACACAATTGAAGACAAACTTAACGAAAACCTTCCCGTCGTTTTCGCTGCCATCAGAGAAACTGCAGCTCGTTTTGCTAAAAACGAAATCATCGAAGTTACCGCAACTCAACTTGACCGCGACTTAGCTGCTCAAGGTCGCGACTTCGTCAGCATCGAAGGCGACAAAGCCCTTTGGAAAAATCACTGGGTTGCCGGTGGTAACGAAATTATGTGGGACATGATTCACTACGAAGTTCAGCTCATCGGTGGTATCGTGCTTCACCAAGGTAAAATCGCTGAAATGGCTACCGGTGAAGGTAAAACCCTCGTGGCTACTCTTCCGGTATTCCTCCGCTCGCTCTCAGGTCGCGGCGTTCACGTCGTAACCGTCAACGACTACTTGTCTAAACGTGACTCTGAATGGATGGGCCCGCTTTACATGTTCCACGGTTCTACCGTTGACTGTATCGACAAGCATCAACCCAACACTCCCGCTCGTCGTGCCGCTTACAACTGCGACATCACTTTCGGTACAAACAACGAATTCGGTTTTGACTACCTCCGTGACAACATGGCAATGAGCCCCGGCGACATGGTTCAACGCAAGCACTACTACGCCATCGTCGATGAGGTCGACTCTGTCTTGATTGACGATGCTCGCACCCCGTTGATTATCTCAGGTCCCGTGCCTCAAGGTGACGACCAATACTTCGACGAATACAAAGCTAACGTTGAAAAAGTTGTTCTCGCTCAACGTCGTCTCGTTACCCAAATACTCTCTGACGCTAAGGCCAAATTAGCTTCTGACAACAAAGACGACCAAAAAGAAGGTGCCCTCTTGTTGTTCCGCGCATTCAAAGGTCTCCCAAAGAACGGCGCTCTCATCAAGTTTTTGAGCCAAGAAGGCATGAAGAACATCTTGCTCCAAACCGAAGCTTACTATCTACAAGATAACGCTCGCGAAATGCCTAAGGCAACTGACCCGCTATACTTCGTTATCGACGAAAAAAATCGTAGCGTGGAATTGACCGATAAAGGTCTTGACGAACTCACCGGTCACAACAATGACCCTGAATTCTTCGTATTGCCCGACATCGCTGCTCAGCTCTCTGAACTTGAACACATCCCCGACCTCCAAGAACGTCAAGCCAAGAAAGACGAGCTCATGCAAAACTACGCTGTCAAGGCTGAACGCGTTCACACAGTTACTCAACTTCTCAAGGCTTACACCCTCTTTGAAAAGGACGTTGAATATGTTATCGACGATAACAAAATCAAGATTGTTGACGAGCAAACAGGCCGTATCATGGAAGGCCGCCGTTATAGCGACGGTTTGCACCAAGCAATCGAAGCCAAGGAAGGCGTTAAAGTGGAAGCCGCTACTCAAACTTTCGCTACTATCACCCTCCAAAACTACTTCCGTATGT
>CAYTFG010000120.1:0-5550 GCA_964436925.1 uncultured Bacteroides sp.
GGGAGCGCTCTCCCGAAAAGCGAGTGCAAAATTACAGGTTAGCGCTGACATATGCAAATTTTATCCGAACAAAAATCTGTTAATTTTCCGTTAAAAACCGCTTGTTATCTATATTTCAAGCGATTACGTCGCAATAAAAAGAGGGTGCGAGCTCAAAATATGCAAACGTGGGCGCGTAGAGTGATACAAATTTAGCATTATAATATATAGGGAGAATTTTTAGGGGGTTATTGTGAGGAATGTAAATAATTTTGTGTAAATTTGCTAGTTAGAAATATGAAGACAGACAGTGAAATATCAATAAGAGAAGCACAGACCATGGTTGATGAATGGATAAGGACCGTGGGGGTGAGATATTTCTCGCCGTTGACAAATATGGCAGTTCTGGCAGAAGAGACGGGCGAAGTAGCGCGGATAATGGCGCGTAAATATGGAGACCAGTCGTTCAAGGCCGGAGAGAAAGACAATCTCGGAGACGAACTAGCAGACTTGCTGTGGGTAACGATAGCAATAGCGAACCAGACAGGAGTGGACTTGACCGAGGCGTTTAAGCAAAACATCGAGAAGAAAACGAACAGGGATAAGGACCGTCACAAGTCCAACCCGAAATTAGGATAATTTATTAACCACTTAATTTACAACGATATGAGCGACAAATATCACGAAACCGTTGCTGCCAGCAAAGTCGAGACCGATGATGCCGCTGTAAAAGCAGCCGTTGAGAAGATTATTGCTGAACATTTGGAAGAGAACAAGACACAAGAAGTGTACAAATTCTTGTTCAACACCATTGATTTGACGACACTTAAGGGTACAGACAGTCCCCAATCAGTATCAGAGTTTGTAGAAAAAGTGAATTTATTTGATGAGGAACATCCAGAGTTGAAGAACGTTGCGGCAATTTGTGTATATCCGAATTTCTCGCAAGTAGTAAGAACAGTATTGGATGTATCGGATGTAGAAATAGCTTGTGTATCAGGCGGTTTCCCCTCAAGCCAAACATTCACAGAAGTAAAAGTAGCAGAAACAGCGCTAGCAATAGAAGGTGGAGCTGACGAAATAGACATCGTATTGAACGTGGGCGACTTCCTAGATGGAGATTGGGAAGGCGTGAGCGACGAAATCGAGGAGTTGAAGGCAGTGTGCCGTGACCGCGCGCGCTTGAAGGTCATCTTGGAGACAGGAGCATTGAAGAGCGCCAAGTCAATAGCAGCAGCGTCAGTACTCGCGCTATATTCAGGAGCAGATTTCTTGAAGACCTCAACCGGCAAGGATTTCCCGGGAGCGACGTTGGAAGCAGCATACGTAATGTGCTCATGCATAAAGGAATACTACGAGAAGACCGGCACAATGGTAGGTTTCAAGGCCTCGGGCGGTGTAGCAACTACCGAAGAGGCAGTTGCCTATTACACAGTCGTTAAGGAAGTTCTTGGAGAAGAATGGCTGACCAACGAATACTTCAGAATTGGAGCGAGCCGCCTAGCAAACAACTTGTTGAGCAGCATACTCGGCACAGAGACAAAATTCTTCTAAAACAGTAAAAGACAATCAATTACACATAATACAATGAAAATCTGGCTATACATCAACAACCAACAAATGGGGCCGTATGAGCTTGAGGAGCTGCGAGATATGTACATCAGCGAGGCGACACCGGTGTGGTATGAAGGGTTGAGCGACTGGATGCCGGCGGGGAAAGCGCCGTTGACGGCAGTTTTGTTTCAACCGGCACAATCGACACAATGGACACAACCGGAAGAGCAAGAGCTATACACGCGCGAGGAGCGACACGAGCAGCAGCCTATACAACAAGCTGTGTCCCAACCATATAATCAACAAAGTGCGGGCTATCAGAGTGGAGAAGACGTGCCACCCTGCCCCAAGAATTATCTGGTGTGGGCGATAGCTATCACGGTGTGTTGCTGCATGATAGCCGGAATAATTGCAATAGTATATGCGGTTCAAGTAAACGACCAATATCGTCGTGGAAATTATGAGGGAGCGAAAAAATCGTCGGAAAAGGCGCAATGGTGGATAATCATTGGGTTCACGCTGGGATTGATAACGCTGCCGTTCTCGATAATGTCGATGCTTGGATAAAAAAGTATTATGTGGCTGAGATACAAGAAGATAATCGTGGTGATGGGGATAATAGCCATCGCCACGATTTGTTTTTTGTACTATCGGTTTGACCCCGAGAGCGGAATTTTCCCGCAGTGCGTGTTCAAGCAGATGACAGGATGGGATTGCCCCGGATGTGGGAGCCAGCGAGCCGTCCACGCGCTGCTGCACGGAGAAATAGCGCGGGCGTGGGAATACAATGCCGGGCTGTTTGTGGCGATACCACTGATAGCAATTTTGAGGCTTGGAGAGATGTACAGGACTAAGAGCCAGCGCATTTACCGAGCAATACATCACCCAATAGTGCCGATAGCGATAATGGTCGGGATAATAGGGTGGACAGTGATGAGAAACACGCTAGGATAAAAAAGAATAGATGTATAGGCTAATAATCAACAAGTTAAGGTCAAAATTGTATAGTATTTACAATAATTAACATAAAATATTTGGAAAAGGGTCAATGCAGGTATTAAATTTGCGAACCGAAAAACGAAGATACTTCACTATTCGCTTAGAGATTGCGCTAATACTTCCACTGCCGAGCTGAACAGGCTCGAAAAAATCCCCCCGCATTTTCAGTTGAATAGTTCTAGAAGCAACGTTCTCCGCTTTGCTCCAGACAAAGCTACTTACACAGTTGATAAATCGCATAAAGGCGAGCAAGGATGGCAAAAAAGATTCACTATCATACATGCCACGAACCAGCCAAGCCGAGCAAGCCTCCAACCGATAATCGCAAGCGAACCAGCGCAAAAACTGACTCACGGGTAAGCAACTTGCCAGAAGCCCAACGAAAGACGGCACTTGCAGAGTGTCAGTGAAAATGTTTAGGTCAAAAAGTCATGTGAAGAAAAACCACGACTCGGGCCACAGCATATTGAACCGACCCTACCCCATTTAATACCATCATGGGGTAAACCCTTGAACCGATAGGTTAGAATACCAAGCCATCGGTCCCATTACTAAACAAAACATTATATTTCTACCAGTACAAAGTGCTTACTAGTTACTAGTTATTACATCATAATACATTATAACACAGAGTTACTATGAGATTAAAACTAATGGGGTTATTCCTCATTCTAGCGTGTGCCCTAACAATCAAGAGCAACGCCCAAGACATAGCAGCGATAAAAACTAATCTCGTAATGGACGCAACACTCAATGCCAACCTGGGAATTGAAGTGGGCCTAGCACCGAAATGGAGCTTGGACGTCACGGGCGAGATGAACGCATGGAACATGTCACACCAGAGAAAATGGAAACACTGGTATGTGCAACCCGAAGCAAGATATTGGTTGTGCGACCGATTTGCCGGACACTTTTTTGGAGTACACCTATTTGGCGGACAATATAATCTCGCCAAGATAGGAGCAGATTTCACGCTACTGGGAACGGACTACAACAACTTGAAGGACACCCGCTATCAAGGGTGGATGGTAGGCGCCGGCGTAGCATACGGATATGCGTGGGCTCTAAGCAAGCACTGGAACATAGAAGGAGAAATCGGTATAGGCTGGGCGTACAGCAGATATGACCGATTCAAATGCAGTGGCTGCGGTAAAAAAATCGAAGAAGACAAGAGTCATCATTATGTAGGGCCGACGAAAGCGGCAGTAAATCTTGTGTATCTATTCTAAACCAATTGAGCTATGAAACAAATAATAATCACAGTAATTGCCCTGATGGGGCTAGTAATGCCGGCGCAAGCAGAGCTAGTGAGCGGCGTAACAGTGAGCGATGTACAGCTCAATCGCGAGGAGAGCAAGATGAATGTTGACATGAATGTTGACATGAGTGCATTGAAGGTAAGTTCAAATCGTGCAGTGTTGCTGACACCGGTCATCACAAATGGAGAAAACAGTGTAGAGCTAAACTCGATAGGCGTTTACGGACATCGCCGCTACATTTACTATCAACGTAAAGAGCAAGGGATGTTGTCAGGGAGCGCAGACGAGTTGACTTACAAAGCATCACAGAAACCTAACAATCTTAATTACCATACAACCGTTCCATACGAAAGCTGGATGAACGGAGCCGAGGTAATCATGACTCGCAAAGAATATGCGTGCTGTAATCAGGAGCTAGCGTCAGAGACAGGGCGCATAGGCAGCTACTTTGACAGAGCGAGCTACATGCCACAGATGGTTTATGTCAAGCCACAGGCAGTAGAGGTGAAGACCGACGAACTGGAAGGCTCCGCAAACATCCAATTCCCAATCAATCAAACGTATATCCAGCCGTCACTGGCAAACAACAGCATAGAGCTCGGCAAGATATACGCAACGATTGATTCGGTGAAGAACGATAACGATATCACAATCACGGGAATATGGTTGAAAGGATATGCATCACCCGATGGAAAATATGAGAACAATAAGGTTTTGGCAGCCGGCCGTACCGAGGCGATACGCACGTACATCAAGAATTTGTACAACTTTGACAACAGCTTGTTGAAGACTAGCAGCGAGCCCGAGGACTGGGAAGGTGTAAAGAACTACTTGGCAGCATCAAACTTGAGTGATCGCGACGAAATCCTCGACATCATCAATAAAGAGAGCAATCCCGATGCAAGAGAATATCGCATACGCATACATTATCCCGAGTCATACACAGAATTGAAGGAAAATTGCTATCCGGCATTGCGCCACACCGATTATCGCGTGACCTACAACATACGCCGATATAGTGACGTGAACGACATCAAGCGAGTATTCTCAGAGAATCCGCGAAAGTTGAGCCTCAACGAGTTGTACCTGGCAGCACAGACCTACGAGCCCGGCAGCTCAGAATTCAACAAGATATTTGAGACAGCAGTACTCCTCTACCCGAATGACGAGACAGCGAACTTGAACGCAGCAAACGTGGCAATGAGCCGCCGCGAGCTGGAAAGAGCGAGCAGTTATCTGTCAAAAGCCGGGGACACAGCAGAATCGCAATATGCCCGCGGCGTCCTAGCCACCTTACAAGGCGACTACAGCGCAGCGAAAGGATATCTAACCACCGCGAAAAACGCCGGCATCCAAGAAGCCGGTGACGTGCTAGAAGTTATCAGTAGATTCTGATAATGACCCTATACCAAAGTTCTGAAAAAAGAATACCATAACAAGAAAATTAATTAATACTATTTTAATCAAACATTTATTACCAAAATGAAAAAGATTTATTTAATGGGGCTTGCCAGCTTATTATTTGCTGCATGCTCAAGTAACGACGAACCTAATGTAGTACAACAGACAGAGGCCAACGCACGCTACATGGCAGTAAGCCTCGTTGCGAACAACAGTAATTCACGTGCAGATGAATATGCAGACGGTACAGCAGATGAATACGCAGTTGTAAGTAAAGACAAATTACAATTCTATTTCTTTGATGCAGACGGCAAGGCATTTGATATTGATGGAAACGGCAATAACTATGTAGCCGGCC
>CAYTFG010000121.1:0-5348 GCA_964436925.1 uncultured Bacteroides sp.
TTACCATGATGTCTTCACGACCGAGTTTTTTGAGCTCAGCAATAACTTGCGGGATAAGTGTCTTGTGACCTGCAGCGAGTGATGAAACACCGAGGATGTGAACGTCGTTCTCAACGGCTTGGCGAGCAGCTTCGGCCGGAGTTTGGAACAATGGTCCCATATCAACGTCAAATCCACAGTCAGCATAACCGGTTGCAACAACTTTAGCGCCACGGTCGTGACCGTCTTGACCCATCTTTGCAATCATGATACGAGGTTGACGACCTGCGCGTTTTGCAAATTCTTCGCACATTTGTTGAGCGCGAATGAAGTCTTTGTCTTGTTTAGTTTCGCTTGAATACACGCCTGAAATAGTTCTAATTACTGCTTTATAACGACCAACAACAGCTTCGCAAGCATCAGAGATTTCGCCCAAGGTAGCGCGGAGACCTGCAGCCTTAACAGCGAGGTCGAGGAGGTTACCTTCTTTAGTGCGAACACATTCGGTGATAGCTTCGAGAGCTTTCTTAACTGCAGCCTCGTCGCGGTGAGCCTTAACGTTGTTGAGGCGTTCAATTTGTTCTTTGCGCACCTCAGTGTTGTCGATTTCGAGGATGTCGATAGGATCTTCGTGGTCGAGACGATATTTGTTGATACCAACGATAGTTTGGCGACCTGAGTCGATACGAGCTTGAGTGCGAGCTGAAGCTTCTTCGATACGGAGTTTAGGAAGACCGGTTTCGATTGCCTTAGCCATACCACCAAGTTTTTCAATTTCTTGGATGTGTTCCCAAGCACGGTGAGCGATTTCGTTGGTGAGAGCTTCTACATAGTAGCTACCGCCCCATGGGTCGATTTGCTTAGTAACGAGAGTTTCCTCTTGGATGTAAATCTGAGTGTTACGAGCAATACGAGCAGAGAAGTCAGTAGGAAGCGCGATTGCTTCATCAAGAGCGTTGGTGTGAAGTGATTGAGTGTGACCGAGAGCGGCACCCATAGCTTCGATACAAGTACGGCCAACGTTGTTGAATGGGTCTTGCTCGGTGAGTGACCAACCTGAAGTTTGAGAGTGAGTACGCAATGCAAGAGATTTGGGGTTCTTAGGATTGAATTGTTTAACAATCTTAGCCCAAAGCATACGAGCAGCACGCATCTTGGCAACTTCCATGAAGTAGTTCATACCGATAGCCCAGAAGAATGATAGACGAGGAGCAAATGCGTCGATGTCCATACCGGCATTAACACCTGCGCGGAGATATTCAAGACCGTCGGCAAGAGTGTAAGCCAACTCGATATCACAAGTAGCACCTGCTTCTTGCATGTGGTAACCTGAGATAGAGATAGAGTTGAACTTAGGCATATTTTGAGAAGTGTACTCAAAGATGTCGGCGATGATACGCATTGAGAATTCAGGTGGGTAGATGTAAGTGTTACGCACCATGAATTCCTTGAGGATATCGTTTTGGATAGTACCGGCCATTTCTTCGAGACGAGCGCCTTGTTCAAGACCTGCATTGATGTAGAATGCGAGGATAGGAAGCACGGCACCGTTCATTGTCATTGAAACTGACATCTTGTTCAAGGGGATACCATCAAAAAGTACCTTCATATCGTCGAGTGTACAGATTGATACACCGGCTTTACCAACGTCACCCACAACGCGTTCGTGGTCAGCATCATAACCGCGGTGTGTAGCAAGGTCAAATGCTACAGAAAGACCTTTTTGGCCTGAAGCAAGGTTACGACGATAGAATGCGTTAGATTCAGCAGCGGTAGAGAAACCTGCGTATTGGCGGATTGTCCAAGGACGCAAAGGGTACATAGCGCTGTACGGGCCACGCAAGAATGGAGGAATACCTGACATGAAGTTGAGGTGTTCCAAGCCTTCAAGGTCTTCCTTTGAATATATAGGCTTAACAGGGATTAATTCAGGGGTTAGCCATTCTTCCCCGGCAGCTACGGCATGTGATTGATTGCCGAAAGCATCAGATGTGATATCTATATTTTTAAAATCGGGTCTCATAATTAACGTAACTGTTTATTTTTGAAGAAGACGGTTATTAAAATCTTGAAGAGTTTCAAGAACATTTACACGCACGTGGATGAAATCGTTGATACCAACGGCCTTGAGGTCTTCTGAGCAAGCAGGAGCACCGGCAACAACAAATTGTGCACGGCCATTGAGATACTTGAATGCTGCAGGAGCGAGTTCAGCATATTCGTCATCGCTAGAGCAGAGAACGATAACATCGGCATTTTTGGCAAGAGCGGCGTCAACGCCTTCTTCAACGGTATTGAACCCGAGGTTGTCGATGATTTCATAACCGGCACAGCCAAAGAAGTTGCTTGAGAATTGAGCACGAGCAAGGCGCATAGCCAAGTTACCGATGGTCAACATGAACACTTTGGGACGGTTAGAAGCAGCTTCAGTGGCTAAGCGCAAAGCTTCGAAGTCACTACCTAAGCGAGAAGTTGGGAGTGAACGTTCGGGATTAGCATCTGCAGCGCAACCGCATGAGCAAGCTTTCTTCTCGATTTTTTCAGCAGCCATTTCGTTGATGTTGGGGTATTGGTTTGTACCGAGGAGGATTTCCTTGCGGCGAGCAACATCGGTGTGGCGCTTTTTAGAAGATTCTTGAACAGCCTTTTGGATAGAACCATTATCAACAGCAGCAACAAATCCACCTTCATCTTCGATAGCGAGGAAGTCTTTCCAAGCTTCTTTAGCGATAGAAACGGTGAGGGTTTCAACGTAGTAAGAACCACCGGCAGGGTCAATGACTTTGTCCATGTGGCTTTCTTCCTTGAGCAAGAATTGTTGATTGCGAGCGATACGTTCAGAGAAAGTATCAGGAGTCTTGTATGATAGGTCAAATGGGGTGGTGGTGATTGAATCTACACCGGCCAAGCAAGCTGACATGGTTTCAGTTTGGCTACGAAGCAAGTTAACGTGTGCATCGTAGATTGTTTGGTTGAATTTAGAAGTAGAAGCGTGAACAACCATCTTGCAAGCGTCAGCATTTGCGGGCTTGTATTGCTCAACGATTTGAGCCCAAAGCATACGAGCTGAACGGAATTTAGCAAGTTCCATGAAGAAGTTGGTTGAAACGCCCATGTTGAACTTGATGCGAGGAGCAACTTCGTCAACAGTGAGGCCGCCATCGGTGAGGATAGTGAGCCATTCAGCACCCCAAGCAAGAGCGTAACCGAGTTCTTGAGTGATGTAAGAACCGGCGTTGGTGAACATGTCAGAGTCAACGGCAAGTACGCGCAAGTTAGGAACGTCCTTAACGATTGCGAGCAATTCTTTAGCTTGAGCCACGATTTCAGCAACATCAGCATTAGCACCGTGCTTCAAAGCTTTGCGCAATGGGTTGTAGTCAATTGAACCCTTGAAAGTTTCGGTAGCGTTGTTTTCCTTGAGGTATGCTACAAGTGCGCGAGCAAGGTCAAGAGCTTTGTTCGGGCATGTGTTAAAGTTAACTTCAACGGCAGATAGATAAATGTCTTTGAGTAACTTTGAAATGGTTTCGATTGTGGGTTCGCTGACAGTGAATCCTAGAGAGGTAACGCCTTTGTTGAGAACGTCGAGAGCAACTTCGTTGGCTGCTTCAGGGGTTTCGCCGATGATTTCTTGGCGAGTGAGCCAATCATTTTCAGTGCGAGTACCACGCAAATAAGGGAATTCTCCCGGTAGGGAGTTTGTTGTTTTGAGGTCAGCAATGTCTTCGGCACGGTAAACGGGCTGAACATTGAAGCCTTCATTTGTTCTCCAAACTAACTTCTTGTCAAAGTCAGCACCCTTGAGGTCAACTTCAACTTTGGCGCGCCATTCATCATAGCTCACACTAGGAAAGTCGGTGAACAATTTTTCTTTCTTTTCTGCCATAATTGGTTTGTAAATTATTTAAGAGTTTTATTGGTTATTCTTGTTCTAGGGTTACGTACAAAAAATTACGTTTCGTCGTATAGAATACAATATTGACAACAAATTTAATAAAGAATAAGGATATAGCAAAAATATTAGCGTAAAAACCGCTGATAGTAATTGTCAATGTGGACCTTTAGCACGTGTTGTCAAGCAGTGTTTGTCCCAAAAAATACCGATATTAAGGTAGTAGTCGTTCCGGAAGAGAGGGGAGCTGAACTGTTGGACAATTTTTTTATTAATCATAATATCCACTAGCTACATAAATTTGTTTTAGTGGCTAGTGGATATTGTGGATTTATCTAGAAGATTCTAAATACTTATTAGATTATACCTTGTCCCATCATGGCGTGAGCAACTTTCATGAAACCGGCGATGTTAGCGCCCTTCATATAGTTGATATAGCCGTCAGGTTCAGTTCCGTATTTAGTACAAGCTTCGTGGATTGACTTCATGATTTGATGAAGCTTTTCATCAACTTCTTCAGCAGTCCATTGAAGGTGCATAGCGTTTTGACTCATTTCAAGACCTGAGGTAGCAACACCACCGGCGTTTACAGCCTTTCCTGGAGCGTAGGTTGTGCGAGACTTGATGAATGTGTCAATAGCTTCGGGAGTACAACCCATGTTTGAAACTTCAGCAACGAGTTCAACACCGTTTGCAACCAATTGCTTAGCATCTTCTTCAGCAAGTTCGTTTTGAGTTGCGCAAGGAAGAGCGATGTCAACCTTAACTTCCCAAGGTTTGCGGCCTGGATAGAAAGTTGAACCTGCAAAACGTTCTGCATAAGGAGCAACGATATCGTCACCTGTAGCACGAAGTTCAAGCATATAATCAATCTTTTCAGCGTCAAGACCTGCGGGGTCATAGATATAACCGTCAGGACCTGAGATTGTAACGACCTTAGCACCTAGTTCGGTTGCTTTTGTAGCAGCACCCCAAGCTACGTTACCAAAGCCTGATATTGCAACTGTTTTGCCCTTGATTGTGTCATTCTTGGTAGCAAGTACGCTTTGTACAAAGTAGAGAGCGCCGAAACCTGTTGCTTCAGGACGGATGAGTGAACCACCAAATTCAAGGCCTTTGCCTGTGAATGTTCCGGTGTGCTCGTTTACAAGACGCTTGTACATACCAAACATGTAACCAACTTCACGGCCACCAACGCCGATATCACCTGCAGGTACATCGCGGTCCGGACCTAAGTTCTTCCATAGACCTAGCATGAAGGCTTGGCAGAAACGCATGATTTCGCGGTCGCTCTTACCACGTGGTGAGAAGTCGCTACCACCTTTAGCACCACCCATTGGTAGAGTAGTGAGGGCATTTTTAAATGTTTGCTCAAAACCGAGGAATTTGAGGATTGAGAGGTTTACTGAAGCGTGGAAGCGGATACCACCTTTGTACGGGCCAATGGCATTGTTGAATTGTACGCGATAGCCGA
>CAYTFG010000122.1:0-5274 GCA_964436925.1 uncultured Bacteroides sp.
CTAGAGCGCTCGTAACGGTTGACATAGTACTTCTGACTATCGTAGGCTGCCATCGCGATTTTAAGGCCGGGAGACTTCGACGTAGACTCTGCGCCGAGGTGTATGCAATGTTGAGCCGGCGAGATATAGTTGACCATGCCGATAGCTTGAATGCGTCGGTACAAAATGTTTTCTTCGTAATACAAGAATGTATTGGGGTCAAATGAGCCGATTTGCTTGAAGATGTCTTTCTTGATGAGCATACATGAGCCTGAAGGCAATTCAATAGCAAATGGCTTTGTGAGGTCAATTGACGGGTTGTTAAGGAGGTAGCTGTTGTTATAGAGCGGCTTGTTTCTAAAGACGTACCAATAATTGAGCACATTAGCCTTAATCATTTGGTTAATGGAGGGGCAATTGCGCGCACAATTGTAATCAACAGTGACTTTATCGCGCTTAAAGAGCATCGGGCTGATAATGGCGCAATTGGGCAATGTGTCTTGATAGTGACTGAGTTGGGGGATTATATCGTCAACAAAGAGGATATCGTTGTTGAGCACTAACACGCGGTCAATGTCATCGTCTTGATAGGCTAGTTGGAGGCCTTTGTTGTTACCACAGGCATAACCGTCATTTGAAGCAGAGGCCAAGAAAGTAACCTTTGGGAGCGGGCAATCAATTTTGGTGAGGCTATCGGTCAAGTATAAATAATCGCCTTTGAATCGGGAGCTGAGATAGCTATCAATGGCATCGACGGTGTCACGTTGTTGTGAACCGTTGTCGACAATGATATACTTGACGGGAGCCGAATTATAATGCTCAACGCTGTCAATGCAATTAAGCGTATCGGCGCAATTGTTGTAGGTTAGAATTATGATGGCGGTCTGTTTCATTCTTAGGGATATAAACGAGATATAAAGCCACTGAAATTGAGATAATCTGATTATAATACAAGATAGGCGCGGAAGCGATTGATGTGATGAAAACATAAATGAACCAATAGGTTAGATAATTTTCATCTTCGTTTTTGCGCTTGAGTATGGCTCTTATTAAAAGTGTGGCGAGGGCAATGGTGGCGACACCGCCAAAATACCAGAAAAATCCGGCCCAACCCACATCTTCAGGGTACATCTCGGTGAAATAACGTTCACGGTCAATATATCTACCCCAACGGCTGATGCCGAGGGCGGGAACGCCGTTACCAAGGATGGGGCTGACAACTGAGGATTGGTTGCCAACTGTGTAGTATTCCCAAGCTTGTAAACGTATATCGTCTTCATCTTCAGCATCTTCTTGTTGAGACTGAGTCAACTCCATCATGGCTTGGAACATGGGAATTTGAGGGACAACATAAAAGATGACGACGAGTACGATAACTGAAAAAATAATCTTCTTTAAAGCCGATATATTCTTGAGGTAGAACCAAAATCCCAAAATGAATGTCAAAGCAATCATTTGACGAACCACAGAGAGCAAAATCATCAAGAGCGAAATAGCGACAACCCAAGTCCATTTTTTCTTGTCGTTTTCGAGGTTTATCTGGTTGATTCCATAGAAAACGAGAAGAATAAATAGCTCACCAAAAGGCACGGGAATACGCAACATACCACGGCTGATGTCTTCAAAAAGAGGCTTGATGAAAATGTTATTGGGGAATGTAATTAAATTACCGAAATAGATTACAATGGACAATCCACAGATTATCAAGATGCAATTAATCACATCCTTAACTTCCAAATTACTACGCAATAAGACCAATACAAAGCTATAAGCGAGTAAATAGGATAATGAAGTTTGTACGGTTGCCAGGAAACCTTGTTCGTGCTGGATTGATGCCATAAAGTCAGAAACTAAAATGGCGCCCAGCAGAACCATATAATTTAAATAAGGGAAGTCGGAAGTACGGCTATCATCGCGGTTGCTAACATAGTATAAACCGGCAATAACAACGGCTACATAAAAAATCAGCTTCTGAATTTGGGGAGAAAAAATCAAGAATGGATTGAAGAAAGCATAAGCCGCTAATAGAACAAATATTAATATCTTTTTATCCATTATGATTGATTCAGAAGTTCATTAAATGCATTGATATTTTTTGTAACCGGATGTTACTTTGAAGACGAAGTCCTGCCATAACCGTAACCATAGCCACGCTTGGTAGCGACACCGTTGATAACGAGCGCAAGTTTCTTGAGTCGGCCTTCGGCGTGAATGTCGTTGAGATATTTCAAATCTTTGACATCGGTATAGTTGGCACGGCACACATAGACTGTCGCATCGGAAATGCGAGTCAAAGAGAATGTGTCGCTGACCATGCCCACAGGTGCGCTATCAACAACGATGTAGTCATATCCGGCTCTCATCTCGGTGAACAAGTTGTCAACCTTTTCAGAGAGGAGCAATTCGCCGGGGTTGGGAGGAATTGGGCCGGCTGTGATAATATCTACATTGTTACCAAGAGGATTGGTCAAGATTATATCATCAATAGAGACGCTGTCGCTTGAAATATAATTGGTTAATCCACGTGAAGCATTGAGTGACAGATAGTTATCAAGTTGCGGATTGCGGATATCCATACCAATGAGGAGGACTTTCTTTTTCAGGAGTGCAAGTGAAGCAGCTAAATTAATAGAAATGAACGACTTACCTTCACCGGCGACAGTTGAAGTCATCAACAATACTTTATCGGTGTTACCATTAAGCACGAATTGCAGATTGGTGCGAATGAGGCGGAACAATTCAGCACAAGACGATGTTGTGGTGGCAGTGATAACCAATGGGCTTGAAGAGTTGACGGTGCAAACTTCGCCCAAAATGGGGACATTGGTGATGCGTTCAACTTCCTCGCGAGTAGAGAACTTGGAGCGCAAAAGTTTAATCAAATATATTAAACCGGCGGGGACAGCCAAGCCTAAGAGGAATGCGATGAAGAGTATGACTTTAGAGCCCAGGCTGACGGGCTTGTTGAGGGTAAATGCTTCATCAATGATGACGCCCTTGGCAACGGTATTTGACATTAACATCGCAGTCTGTTCACGTTGTTGCAAGAGGAATAGATAGAGTTGTTGCTTCACCTCTTGCTGACGCTTCATGTTGAGGAATTCACGTTCTTGAGTGGGGACATTGCTTAACTTGGCTTGAGCGAGATTAGCCTCGGCGCGCAAATCATTGAGCTTGATTTTAGCGGTTTCATACATCTTGTCAAGCGTGATGTTGATGTTTTTGCGCTGAGCAGCCAATTGCTCAGTGAGTTGTTTGAGGGCAATGTTATTGGCTGAAGCAGTTTTCTCAAGGTTCATGCGCTGCATAACCAATCCGTTATAAGCGCTGATAAGAGACTGCGCCTCACCGATAGCGCCCATGACAGGAATCAAGTTATATTCATTGGCAGGGTCGCAAATGTAGTCGCGAGTCATCTTGATGAGTTCAAGGGATGTTTCAGCAGCAACAGCTTGATTATCGTAGCTGCTTTTCTTGGACATCTGATAAGAAGTCTCGGCTTGCACATCGACGATGCCTTCTTTTTCTTTGTAGGTCTGAATAGATGATTCAGCGTCATTCAAGTCTCCAGCCAAAAGACGGATACGAGAGTCAACAAACTCAAGTGTCTGTTGGCTTTGAAGATTCTTTTGGCGGATGCCGTAATCATTGTATTTTGTAATGATATCGTTAATGATTTTCTTACCATACTCAGGGTCAAACGTATTCAAAGACAAGTTGATAACGTTAGATTTCTTGCTGGCAAAATCGGCAAGTACCTGATGAGATAAAACCTCGGCGGCAGCATGATAACCTGCAACAGAAATTGTGGTGTTCAATGGCTCGCCCTCAACATATTGCGGAGTCTTGACGATTTGGAAATTGCCATAGGGAGTTTTGATGTTCAAAGGCAATTTTTTGCCGGATAGCTCCAAAATCTTTTTTTCAGAATCTTTCACTACCAAATCAGCGATACCTTTTTCATCAATTTTCAGTTTGAAAAGCAATGAAGTTTTGAGGGTATCGGCCATATCTTCGTTCATAAAGACGTCAACGGGGAAATCTTGGAACAAGACTTGGCGTTTAAGAAAACCTGTTTTAACGCTATGAGTTTTATTGAGTTGCAAGTCTCTGACAACGTCATGATAGACAGTGTGAGAAGCAACGACAAAAATTTCGTCATCAACGTCACCGCTGGAGCCGAACAAATCGGTCAAATTACTCAATCCCGGTGTACCGTCGTCTTGAGAAATCAACAAATTGGCTTGGACTTGGTATATAGTTTTAGAGATTCTAACGTATAAGAGCCCTAGAATCAAGAAAATTACAACAGAAATGGCAAACCAATACCATTTATCACGGTAATCTTTTATGAGAGAAGATAGAGAAAAGGACGATTTATTAGCCATGGTTATTTATTATTTTACAGCGAGTGCAATGATGAGTGAAGCTACAACAGAGCAGGCGCTCACGATTGTTGAAGTCACAGATAATTTGAATGCGTTGTTTTGATTATATTTAGAGTTATCTTCGCGAATCTTGTTGGGAGAAACATAAATTGCATCGTTCTGCTTGAGGTAGAAATAAGGAGAAGTCAACACATCAGAAGATGTCAAGTCAAAACGATAGTAATTAATTTTTCCATTTTCCTCTCTAATGAGGAGGACATTGTTGCGCTCGCCATATTCAGTGAGGTCACCGGCATCGGCAATAGCGTCAAGGATGGAATAGCGATTGCGAGTGATGGTGATAGAGCCGGGAGTTTTTACTTCGCCCAGGACTTTAACTCGGAAGTTAACCAATTGAACAGTTACAATAGGCTCCTTGACATAATTGCTGATTTGTGAGGTCAAATTTTTGGTTAGTTGCTCGGTGGTTAAACCTTGAACCTGAACTTTACCTAAAAGAGGGAAGTTAATGTTTCCATCGGTATCGACAACATAAGTCTGCTGGCGTCCTTGGCTGGATGTTGAGATATCGCCTGAATAGGCAGGATTTACCATTGGCAAATTGAACGCAGCCGAAGCGGCGGGTTGTTCAGATGTGACAGTGATAAACAATTCATCATCGGGCAAAATACTGACGACATAATCGTTGGTAATTGATTGAATCGACGAATTGTTCTGAATATCTTCAAAATAGGCAAGGTTACTTTTACTCGTAGAACAAGAAACAAATGCCATTGCAAAAAATAGGACAGCCAAATGGCTTACTTTAAAACTCATATTTTAGATATATTATGTTCAGGTAGAATTATACGTATTTATTTTATAACGTCACAAAATTATATTTATTATCTATATGTTCAAAATTTTG
>CAYTFG010000123.1:0-5138 GCA_964436925.1 uncultured Bacteroides sp.
ATAATAAAAAAGTGGAGACGCAACCATGGTGGCACGTCTCCCTATAGACTTATTTTTGGTTATGAGGATTTTATATTATTGCTCGGTTGTTGAGGGGGCGTCAATAGCCGACATCAGTTTCACTGCGTCAACATATTTGATAATACCTTCAGCAACTTTCTTAGCGTCTTGCATGGCGTGAACCACAGTGGCAGGACGGTTGGTAACATCGCCACCGGCAAATACGCCACGGCGAGTTGTCATGCCATAGGGCATATCGCGGGTGAGTACATAACCCTTGGCGTCAACGTCAATGCCTGTTGTTGTTGAGACAATGCGTGATGCCGGAGCACTGCCCACAGCGAGGATGAGAAAGTCAGCATCAACTGTTGTTGTCGTATTTTCATCTTGGATGGTGATGCTCTTGAGGTGGTTGTTCTCGCCGCCGGTGATTTCGGTAACCGATGAGTTCCAACGGAATTTAACCCCTTCGGCTACAGCGTCGTCATATTCGGCGCGTAGTGCCGACATTTTCTCGATGTCGCGGTGGTAGATGATGGTAACTTCGGCAGCGCCCATGCGAAGTGCCGAGCGAGCAGCGTCCATTGCTGTGTTACCACAACCTATAACAAACACTTTATCGCCTTGGCTCACCACAACTTCTTTGCGACCGATGTAGCCGTTTTGGAATAGGCTGACACGACGCAAGAACCATATTGCTTGGCGCACACCTTGGTGATTGATGCCGGGGATATCAAGGCGCTTGGGGTGGCCTGTTCCTGTACCCATGAAAATAGCATCAAAGCCTTGTTCAAAGAGGTCGTCAATCGTGTAGTTATAGCCGATAGTAGTGTTCAGATGAATTTTTACGCCGAGATTCTCTATCTTTTTGATTTCGCGTTTAACGATATCCTTGGGAAGACGGTATTCGGGAATACCATACATCAAAACGCCACCGGGCTCCTGCTCCATCTCAAAAATTTCAATGTCAAAGCCTTGGCGAGACAAGTCGCCGGCGATAGTTAGACCTGCAGGACCGCTACCGATGACAGCCACGCGTCCGCGCGATTTCTCTGGGATAGCTTCGTGGGTAATACCTGATGTTGAGTCGAAGTCAGCGACAAAGCGCTCAAGCTTGCCAATGTTGATGTGGGCATCTTTCTTGGCGAGAACACAGTTACCTTCACATTGGCGCTCGTGGCCACACACGCGACCACACACAGCCGGAAGGTTGCTGCGATTATTAATTATGCTCATGGCATTACCGAAATTACCCTTGGCAAGTTCGGCAATCCAGTCGGGAATATCGTTTGATATAGGGCAGCCTTTTTTGCAAGATGGGATTTTGCAATGTAGGCAACGTTTAGCTTCGGCAATGGCTTCAGCAATAGTATAGCTACTAGAAACTTCAGTAAAATTGTCGTTCATTTTTTATCCTATTTACGATGTAAAAATATAGATTGCGAGGAAATGGAGGGCAAATATAGGACTTTTTGCCCAATAAATTGTAATAAAAGGACAAAAAAAGTCATTTCTCAGTGCTTGGAGCACCCCTTTGGGGTGTTTCAGCGCTAGCGCTCTATTCCGTCGCGAGCTTCAACGCCGCGAGTGTAGTAATGCTTTATTTCTTGCATATCGGTGACCAAGTCGGCGCGGTCAATCAGCGCTTGAGAGGCGTAGCGACCGGTGATTATAACCTCGATATTGGGGTTGCGGGCATCAAGTGCTTCATGCACGTCTTTCTCATCAATGAGCTTGAGATAAATGGCAATGGTGAGCTCGTCAAGAATGACCATGTCATACGTGTCGGATTTTAGAATCTCCGCGCATTTGTCGAGGGCAGCTTTTGCCGCTGCGATGTCATTCTCGTCGGGCTTGGTGATTAATCGGCAGCCGAGGCCTAGTTGTTCAATTGCGATGCGGTCAGTGAGTGCAGCGATTTTAGTCTCATTATAAGCCATTGATTTTACAAATTGGCCAATGTAAACGTTCATGCCTGCCATTGCCGCACGTAAAGCAACACCGAAAGCGGCGGTGGTTTTACCCTTGCCGTTTCCGGTGTAAACGTGAATATATCCCATTGTGGAATAAATGTTTTTTAGTCGTTAAGAATGTAGCGTAAAATAGCGTAGCCACCAAAGATTTGCAAGAGCAATCCCGGAATGCCTATTTTGAAGTCTTGCACCGCAGCGATAAACGATGAGGTCCAAGCCCATTCAAACAATCCGCCAATAATTTGGTAGCCGATGACAACAGCAACAAATGCCAACAGTGTAACGCCCATGCGTTTAGCCACCCATGCTGCAACAAGAGCCAGAATTGTAGATTTGACGGCAATCACTGTGACCATTGCCGGTGCGGGCATGCCGAATAGCAAGCAGTTTACCGCCGGCGACAATATGGCAGTGAGCACGCCCACTTTCCAGCCATATTTATATGCGCCTATGAGCGTGAAAAAGTAGATGGGAAGCCATGTCAAGCCACCGTTTGGGATAAAGTGAACCAGTTGGGGTAACACAATGTTTCCAACTATCAGCGCCACAGCAATGATGTAAGTCTTTATGTCATTGAGATTGAGCGTATAGGTGTTAACTGTCGTTGCCATTATTTTGCGAGATTATTTCTTTACTACGTTTTCAATCCATTTAGTCACGTTCTCACTTGCATTGTGGGCTTTGGTGCCTTCAATGCTGAGGCCGTCTTTGATTTTTGCGCCGGTGGCATATTTTGCAAAGTCGGTGAAGCAGTTTTGACGACCGCCCGAGCCGTGAGTCATGAAAGGAATTGCAGTTTTGCCTTTCCAGTTAACTGATTTTACCCATTTTGCAACAAACATGGGCATTGTGCCACACCAGTTTGGAAATCCCACATAGATTGTGTCATATTTCTTGACGTTGACGCTGAGAGCCTTGAACGCCGGGAAAATGCTGTTCTCGTGTTCATAGCGTGCTTGTTTTACACACTCTTTAAAGTCAGTAGGGTAGGCTGTTGCCGGTTCAAGCACTGTTATGTCAGCGCCTGTTTGCTTTGCTATTTCTTTGGCAAGAGCAGCTGTATTGTGGGTGCTACTCCATGAGTAATAGACAACGAGCGATTTTGCGCTCATCTCGCTTGCAATAAATGCAATGATAGCTGAAATGGTTATTAATAAAAAACGTCTCATTTAACGGTAGAATGTTTAAAATGTTAAGAGTTAGATGCATATACGGGAGTTGTCGGCGTCCCGATGCCTTTAACGCAAAGTTAATTAATAATTGAAGTATGTGCAAATAAAAATGATGCCAAAAAACGCCCGCGATTGCCCGAATATTACTATTTTTGTATAGAAAATCAACAAGAAGTATCAGTTTGTCTCCAAAATGCACGATATATGGAATCCATGGCACGGATGCACTAAGGTGAGCGAAGGGTGCCAACATTGTTACATGTATTATCTCGACAAAAAGCGCGGAATGGATGGCTCGGTCGTCTACCGCACTCGCAACGGCTATACCTATCCGCTCCAAAAAACTCGCGACGGCGCGTTTAAAGTGAAAAGCGGCGAGTTGATACGTGTGTGCATGGCTTCCGATTTTTTTGTCGAAGAGGCTGATTGCTGGCGTGATGATGCTTGGCAAGTGATGAGAGTGCGCAGCGATGTCAAGTTCTTTCTGCTGACCAAGCGCCCCGAGCGAGTAGCCGCATGTTTGCCCGAAGATTGGGGCGACGGGTGGGACAACGTTTTTTTTAACGTCACCTGCGAGAACCAGCGCCGAGCCGATGAGCGTATTCCCATCTTATTGAGCCTGCCATTCAAGCACAAAGGGATTATGACTGCACCGTTGATTGGAGGCATCGAAATTGACCACTTTTTAGCTACCGGACAGATTGAACAAGTAATCACCGGCGGAGAGAACTATGACGGCGCACGTCCATGCGATTTTGAGTGGGTAAAGTCATTATCACAGCAGTGCAAGCGCCATGACGTGACATTTTGCTTTATTGAGACAGGCAGCAAATTCATCAAAGATGGCCGACTCTATTCCATGCCTTCCAAGCAAGTTCAGAGCGAAATGGCATTTAAGGCAGGCGTTAACCATGTGGGCCGTCCCATGAAGTTTACCCTCCGAGATAAATTTGGCGATGAAATAGCTGATGACATGCTATATAAACCAATCTACCGCCAAGGCTGTATGACCTGTGGCAGTAGATTAATATGTAACGGTTGTAGCAACTGCGGTCGATGCAATCGCTGAAACTTTTTATTAAATCGAAAACAAGATTTTGAAGATGTTGAAAAAAGCTCCTAACGGCAAGAATTTTTTCTTGTTAGGCGTTAGTTGTTTCCATCGTGTTAACATCAATATGATATATAATACCGCGCAAAATCCTAAGTAGAATAGCGCTATATATTTGATGATATCAGGTATTTTGTCCTTAAACAAATCTGGCGCTCCATATGCTATTAAATTGACAAATCCTATAATGTCAACTATTTTATCAAACTTTGTTATTGTAGCCATATTACTTTCTCTATTATAAATACAATGTTTATTAGGCTTAATGTTACAAAATTCCATTTGTCTTCCGGTTGGATTTTTGACCAATGGAATAGCATCATGTATATAAAGATTACGTCGCAGAAAGCAAAGAATATTCCAAAAATTATGTTAACCCATAGTGTTGTGAAAAAGTCTTTGCCAAATAATAGAAAAGTTGCGTATGCTCCATATATCCATAAGTTGGCGGCAATTAAAAAATCAGTGAGATTTTCTGACGGTACTTTGTCTAAGAGTGATGTTTTCATAATGAAGTTTTTTATGTGATTATTCTATTTGTTAAATTTAATGATTATTTTGTTAATATACAATCAACGAGGATTCAATCATTGTTTTAACTGTTTCCTCCGATAAATAATTTTCAGATGAATTCTTTGTCTCTTTTGGTTCATCGTTTGATTGGCATGAAGTAATAGTTGTAACTTTACAAAATTACAAAACCATTGACCCCGTTGTCAACACATAAAATAGTGTAAATTAAAAGCTAGGTATGAATATATGTTAAATGTATAATTTCTAATTGGTATTGATGGCGTAATGTATTAATTTTGATTTAAAGTAACAATCAAAATATTGTTTTGGATTATATTTTCATTTCATGACCCATTTTTTTATTTTTAA
>CAYTFG010000124.1:0-5047 GCA_964436925.1 uncultured Bacteroides sp.
TAGACTTGCGCTCGCCCTACTCTTGGTTCTTAGCATCAACACCTTATGAAACAGGTAACAATGCGCTATTCCCCGAAGCATCATTGAGCAACAACATTGACTACGGTAAAAATCGTGCTTTGCTTTCATGGTACTACATTGACCGAATGTTTACTCAACGAAATTCGTCACTTGCGCCGGGATATATCAAGAGCGATTTAGCTCAACTATCCAATCCGTATGTGCGTGAGGTGAACACTCGAGAAATATTCCCGGGACGTGAGCAAAACTACGGTGAATCATCAACGGTTCAAACACTTAACTTGTCGTTCTACCCAACAGAACGTGGTCCCTACAACCTTGATGCAACAAACATTGACGAGGAAGGCAACCTACTCTACCCCGAAAAGCGTTGGGGCGGTATCATGCGCAAAATGGATAACACTAACTTTGAGCAAAGTAACATCGAATATATCCAATTTTGGATGCTAAATCCATTTCTCGACCCCGATAACCCAAACGAAGACGGTGGTGACTTATATTTTAACCTCGGTGAAATGTCGGAAGATATTCTAAAAGACGGACTTAAGTCTTATGAAAACGGCATACCCACAGATGGAAACAATCAATATCTGCAAGAGACTGTTTGGGGCCGAGTTTCATCACAAAACTCGCTAACATACTCATTTGATAACGCTTCTAACTCGCGTAAAATCCAAGACGTGGGTCTCGACGGGCTATCCAATGATGATGAATTTGAATTTTCTTCCTACAAGAATTATCTTGACCAACTGCGCCAACGATTGTCGCCAAGCGCAATCGAGAAGCTTCAAAATGACCGTTTCTCACCATTCAACGACCCTGCCGGTGATAATTATCACTTCTACCGTGGCTATGACTTTGATGAAGAGCGGTTATCAATTCTCGAGCGTTACAAGCACTACAATGGTGTCGAGGGCAACTCACTGTCACCTGAAGATGCTGATGACCAGCTTTATCAATCAGCGCGTACCGTTCCTGATGTAGAGGATATTAACCAAGATAACACGCTCAACGAGTATGAAAGATACTTCCAATACAAGGTTTCGATTCGTCCAGAAGACCTTGTTGTGGGTAAAAATTATATCACTGACAAGCAAGTGTCATTGGTGAGAACTCGCGACGGTAAAGACCAACAAGCTGAATGGTTCCAATTCAAGATACCCTTGGAGGATTATGAACGCATAGTTGGTTCAATATCAGACTTTTCAACAATACGCTTTATCCGTATGTTCATGACCGGATTTAAGCAAGAGACACACTTGCGTTTTGCCACACTCGAGCTTGTGCGCGGAGAATGGCGTACTTATGATTTCAACCTCAATAGCCGTGGTGATGCTCCTGCCGACGGTCAGCTTGACGTATCAATCGTGAACATCGAGGAAAACGCCAAACGCGAGCCGGTAAACTATGTTCTACCTCCGGGCGTAACACGTATCATTGACCCGGGACAATCACAAATCACTCAGCTCAATGAGCAGTCAATGACAATGACTGTGACAGATCTTCAGGCGGGTGACGGTCGCGGTGTGTATCGCAACACATCACTTGATTTGCGCAACTATAAGCGCATTCAAATGTGGGTACACGCAGAAGCGCCGATAGCCGACACAAAGAATTTGAAATCGGGTGATCTTTCAATTTTTGTGCGCATGGGTACTGATGTCAAGAGCAATTATTACGAGTATGAAATTCCATTGACACTTACACCTGCCGGAAATTACAACAATGAGCTTTCAACTGACAGATATATCGTATGGCCGGAAGATAACTACCTCAATTTCAACTTACAAAACCTCGTAAGTCTCAAGAAAGAGCGCAACGAAGCTAAACGTAATGAAAATTCGGGAGTTGGATATGCCACACTCTACACAGGTCGCGACCCGGATAATGACCGTAATCGCATGGCGGTGATAGGTAATCCATCATTGAGCGATGTGCGTGTATTCCTCATTGGTGTGCGCAACAACAGTTCGTCGGTCAAGGATGGAACAGTGTGGGTCAATGAGTTGAAGGTTACAGACTTTGATGAAGAAGGCGGTTGGGCAGCAAAAGCGAGTGTAAACGTGAACTTGTCGGATATCGCGACGGTGAACTTTGGCGCTCACGTGGAGACAGCAGGATTTGGTAATGTTGACCAAGCGCTAAATGACAGACGTCTTGACGATTACAAGCAGTACAATATCGCGGTTCAAACTGACCTCGGACGATTTGTCCCTGAGAAAGTGAAGTTGAAAGCGCCAATCTACTACTCGTACTCAAAAGAGACCACAACGCCAAAGTATAATCCTCTTGACCAAGATGTTCTGCTCCAGGATGCACTTGACCAAGCGACGACACAAGCCGAGAAAGACTCGATTAATGCTTATGCCGTTGAACGTTCAATCATAAAGAGCTTCTCTATCTCGGGACTCAAGTTTAACATTGCCAGCAAGAATCCAATGCCTTGGGACCCGGCGAATTTCACGCTCAATTACTCGTTTAACAAGCAAACCAAGATGGACCCGACCACTGAGTATGAGTACACTAACGACTACCGTGGTAGCTTCCAGTACAACTATACGCCATACGTCAAAGGGCTCAAGCCGTTTGGATGGATTAAGTCAAAGAATAAGAATCTTAAGTTCTTCAAGGAATGGGAGATAAATTATTTGCCAAATAATATTTCATTCCTCACCACGATGTCGCGCTACTATTACGAGCAGCAGACGAGGTCAGAGACCGACGTTTACTTCCAAATGCCGGTATCGGTGAGCAAGAACTTCTTGTGGGACCGTCAGTTATCGGTTTCATGGAACTTAACCAAGCAGTTGTCGCTATCGTTCAATTCAAATACGTCGGCGCGCATTGAAGAGACGACAGGGGCAGTTAACCGCAAATTGTTCCCTGATAAATATCGCGAGTGGAAAGATACTGTGTGGCAGTCAATTAAGTCATTGGGTACTCCATGGTCCTACAACCAAACATTTGTAGCGTCCTACAAGGCTCCATTTTCACGAATTCCGGTGCTTGACTTCCTCACGGGAAATGTGAGCTACAATGCGACTTATCGCTGGGACCGCGGTGCCACAATTGATGACACAAAACTTGGAAACACCATCAGCAATCAAGCTGTGTGGAACGTTGACGGGCGCATAAACTTTGAATCGCTGTTCAACAAAGTGGGTTATCTCAAGGATGTTACCAAACGTTTTGCGAACACAAAACCAAGCACAAACACAAGAGAGAAGAAGGCCAAGAAATTTGAGCGAACATTCAAATTGCTGCCGGACACGACACTAACAATCAAGCATAATCTGCGCAATTCCAAGGTGAAGGTAGTGGCAACGACGCTTGACGGGAAGCCGTTTGCAGTGAAGACCAAAGTTGTTGACGCCAACACCATCACGGTATTGACACATGGTAATGAGAATATCAAATTTGCTATTACTGAGGACAATAAGGTTGAGCGCAGTGTATGGCGCAATCTTGCCGACTACACAGTGAGGTTTGTAACTTCACCGCGTTCGGCATCAGTGCGTTGGCGTAACACCAAGACAATGTCAATTCCGCTGTTCAACCCGAATATCGGTGATGTTTTCGGACAGACGACGAATTATGGGCCCATGGCACCGGGCTTGGATTTTGCCTTTGGTTTTGCTGATGAGAGTTACATTGACAAGGCTCTTGAACGCGGATGGTTGATTACTGATGACGGTCAAACATCGCCGGCAACATGGTCAAAGGCTACGGAGTTGAACATTGAGCTAAACTTTGAATTTTTCAAGGGCTTCAAGGTTCAGTTGACGACAAACCGCACTGATAACCGCACTAATCAGGTGCAATTCATGTATGACAACATGCCGACGACTCGCACGGGTAGCTACACCAAAACGCACTGTGCAATCTTGACAGCGCTGAAGGGGTCAAACGCGAATAATGGGTATGAATCGAAGGCTTTCAACGATTTCATCAGCAATATTCCAATTATCCGTGACCGCATTGAGAGTCAATATGCAGGCCTCACCTACCCTAACAGCGGATTCATCAAGGACACGCCTCAAGCGGGCACTCAGTTTAATCCTGAGGTGGGCACCGTCAGCGAATCATCTAGTGACGTGCTAATTCCGGCATTTATCGCAGCATACACGGGCACGGATGCCAAGAAGCAGTATCTTGACCCATTCCCATCGTTTGCGAATGTTTTGCCAAACTGGCGCATCACGTATGACGGCTTTATCAATTTGGCAAATATGCGCAATTATTTCAAGGCGTTCACTTTGACTCACGCTTATCAATGTACCTACAGTGTTGGGTCTTACTCATCGTATCTTAACTGGGTGACTGTTGATGACGGCAATCTTGGGTTCACGCTCGACGAGCTCACCGGGGCACCGATACCATCATCGCCGTATAACATTTCGTCAGTGGCAATTACTGAGAAATTTGCTCCGCTCATCGGGGTGAATGTGACGCTGAAGAATGATCTTCAACTTAGCGCTGAGTATCGCGACAGCCGCACGTTGACGCTTAATTCATCGGCAGGCCAGATAGTTGAAGCTACACAACGCGGGCTGACCATTGGCGCGGGATATAAGATTGTCGGTTTCAATTCGGTGCTGAAGATGAAGGGGTCACAACAGGGCGTGTCAAATGACTTAACGCTTAACGCTGATTTCTCATTTGCTCATAATCAAGCGCTTATCCGCAATATTGAGAATAATTATTCTCAAGCGACGAGTGGTGCGAAAACGATAAACATCAATTTCACGGCAAGTTATATTTTGAGCAAGAAAATGACAGTTTCGGCATATTTTGACCACCAAGTAAATACGCCGATTGTAACGACATCGAGCTATCCAACGACGAACTCGTCATACGGTATTTCGTTTAATCTAAATCTTGCGAGATAATTTTTTGAAAATATTTTCAGCAGTGAAAGGCGTGACCTACAACAGGTTGCGCCTTTTTGATCTGTGTTAAAAAGTTGTTAATGGTTGGATGTTCGGATTTTTGGTGCCGGGAGGTTGTAACTTTGTGGTGTCGGAAG
>CAYTFG010000125.1:0-4979 GCA_964436925.1 uncultured Bacteroides sp.
AATTTACGATAAATTTGGCAGATTACCACCCTATTCACCGGTAAAAACGATACGTTCACCCTTCTTTGTGGGTCTACGAATAATAGAGCCATCAAAAGGAGATATCATAAGCAAGTCAGATCCTTGCTCAGACAATATCTCAACACGTTGCATTTTCCCATTACATTTCTTGGCATTAACCAAAAATGCGCCCTGAGCACGGAGGTTTTCAAACGAAACATCCTTCCAATCATCAGGGATGGCCGGGAAAACACGAATAGTGTCGGTGTGACTTTGTAGAAGCATTTCGTGTATGCCGGAAGCAAACGCGAAGTTCCCTTCAAGGGTAACCGGACGATAGTGATAATTTGATTTTCCGGACATAGATTGGTCGCCATTTGCATGAAAAGTATTAGGCAAGCAAAAGCACTCTGCAAATGTTTTCAAGTCGTCACGAGCGCCTTCACCGTCAAACATGCGAGCTTTCATGTGAGCGAACCAGGCGAATGAATATCCAGTCCACCAAGCAGAGCCACAATCCTTCATTTTTTTGACAGTTGCTTCTATTATTTGACGTGAGGTGCCACCCTCTTCATAGTTTATCAGACCTAGCGGGTGGATAGCCATTGCGTGAGAGAAATGACGATGCGATTCGTTGTAAGGGAATCCGTTTGCATAAGTAAGGGCACCGGTTTCATCTAAACTTAGAGGAGGGAGTTGGGCACGCAAATGAGACCAATGCGTTGCTTCATCGTCTAGACCTAGATTTGTAGCCATTTCAGCCGCGATTTTAAATAGGAACGACGTCAAAGATAGGTCATAATTGGTTATTGTATGAAACCAAGCATGAATAGAATTATCAAAAATTTCAGGGCTTGAAGAGTAAGTTAGAGTTCTTACACCTTTAGAATTAAGTTCGGTTTGCTGTTCCAAAAACACAGCAGCGTTACGAACGAACGGATAAGCTCGATTTTTTAAGAAGTCGCGGTCAGCAGAATATTTCCAATGCAAGTAGAAATGTTGCGCCAGCCATGCAGCAGTAGTTTGCGACATGGCATACTGAATCCAACCTCCCATTGGCTCTCCGGTGAGAGTACAAACCCCCGGTATAGCCAACCCGTCTTTTTCGAAATACTGTTTAGTAAACTTTTTATAGACATCTCGTTGGCTCCACAAAGTATTGAGATAGCCAAGTTCTTCTTTCAGGTGATTACCGGTGTAAGTAGGCCAATAGCTAAGCTGAGTATTAAGATCGTGGTGATAGTCGCCTTTCCATGGCGGTAATTTGCCATTATCGGCAGTCCATATAGCTTGTAGAGAAATAGGATAAGAATTTTCACGCGCCACGCATCCAAGCTTATATATTTCGTTTTCATATTGACGTTGTAGCACCGAGTCAGGCACATGAACCGCTGATTGATGCCAAAAGTCATGCCAGAATGCTAAATGGTCTTTATAATCAGCCATCACACCGCGATTGAAAGCTTGGTCAACCTCGTCAACGGCGTTATCATTGCAAAGCGAAGACGTGACGCTCCAAGCGCCAATGCAACGAGAGCCATCCATTTTCCAACGCACAGCCACGTCATAAGAAAAGTCACCATATCCATTCTGATGATATACGCACAAGCCGGGAGATGAAATGACTTCTCCTTGTTCATAACCAAGTCGAGATAAATCTTGACCTGTCACCGGGTCAGCGATGTTAATTTGAGCGTTTTTATACCGAGGCGGGCATATAATAGGCTCAACCTCGGTAGGCAAGTTTTCAAAAACAAACCACCCCACCGGATGATTTGCTTGCACAAAAGAGTAGCACTTGGCACCATTTTTCCAAACAATCTCACTTAAAGCATTTTGCAAAACCAGATGCACACTATCAACTTCGCCAAGCGATGTAAATTCGAGTGCAGCGCCCGGTATCTTAGAAGGAGCAGCCTCATTATCGTATGATTCATCAAACTTTTTTTGCACAGGGAGATAGTCGCCCTTTGCAATTTGGTTTTTTACCCACGAGAAGCGGTAATTATCGCCGGATAGGCTATCAGTTGGCCGTAAATCCCAAAGGTCAACACGGTCAAGCGACATGCGCAATGTCGAGTCATGGCTCCACAGCAAGGCGCCAACAACGGCATTACCCAAAGGGATACCTTCATCCCATGATTGGGCGATATAATTAAAATGCAAGTCACCAACAGATGACTCTTGTTCAAACTTTACAGCATTTACACAGCTAGATAAAGCGATGCACGCCACCAAGTAACCGAATTTTTTCATGATGAGAGTATTTATTGGTAATTAATTTGTTTGAGTCTCACTTCTAACTGTTCATGCATTTTGCCGGTGTGTTTAGCCTTAACAGAAAAATTTACCGGATATTGCACATCTGTTTGCTGTGACTTGGTGAGGCGAAAAGTATTTCCATCGCCAATACGCTCAATACTTGACGAGCAATTTTTACCATACATCTCCAAATTCGCATTTTTAAAAGTCCATTCCGGCGACGGTGTAAATATCAGTTCGTAAGTGCCTACTTGTTGCATATATGGAGTCAAGTTAAAAGTGTATGTGTGCCATTTAGCATCGGTAGCCGATTTTGAGTCAACCAACACCGTGAAATTATAATTTTCAGTTTGCGATAACAATTGTAATGATTCTTCATCAATGCGATATAACGACCAATTTGATATCAACGGGGTTTTAAGGGAAGAAGTTATGCGCAATCGCATAGCACACACCTGAGTAGTTGGGAACACATCAATCTTCTTTGTGCCGACAGAGCTACCTTGACATAACATGCCCCACTCACCATTGCTATTTAATCCTTCTACCACATAAGACAGCACCCTTTGACCTTCGGCAATCTGCTCACATATCACACTGTGGTTTACATAGGTAGGTTGGTCGAAGTGTATTATCAAACAATCGCCATCTCCGCTTACCTGCGAAATAGGATTAGCAAAACGTCTGTTAATTTCATCACCAAACATTTTGTATATCTTGACGTGCGAGTCGGGTATTAAGCCGGTTGTATCGGGTGTAGAATTAAGCAATAATACTGCACCACGCCCCACCGATCGGTAGTATAAATTCATCAATTGAGTTTTAGTCATCAATAGGGAGTCAGATTGTGGAGCCCAGAACCATTTGTGACCACCATTTTTGAGGAATGGCACATCAACCTCAACAGGGGCATACGCATCACCGTTGACAGATGAATGTAATGCCGTAGAAGTTCCCGTTTTTAGATCATCTTTTTTAAGTGTGTACCAATTGGGATCAGGAGCTATGCCATCTTCATTACCAACCCACCGTATATTAGCACTTGGGCCTTGGAAAATCACGCTATTTGCAGCGTATTTTTCAAGTATATCGTCAACCGGTATCTTACAACTTCCATCAAACCATACTTCCGAGATTTTTCCGTAGCGAGTTAATACTTCGGTTAATTGACGTCTGAAAATCTGTGTATAAGCCTCTTGTTTTGATGGGTCGGAGGTAATGCCACCACTACCAACCATAGCGCCCCAATGCTCATCACCGGGATAGATATAGACCCCGAGGTCAAGATTATACTTTCGGCATGATGCCGACAAACTTTCTAACACATCGCCTTTCCCATCACGCCACGGAATTTGTCGCACCCCATAGTCGGAAGTATCAGTTTGCCACCAACAGAAACCACCCACATGCTTAGCGACAAAGAGCACCATCTTAGCGCCCCATGATTGAGCTACTTCACACCACTGGTCGGTGTTGAGGTCAGTAGGATTTACTTGATTGAGCGGAGTAGTCCAATTGTCGCCTTCACTACCTTGCCAGGTTGCCATGCCAAAATGCACGAACATGATGCGCTCTTGCTCTTGCCAATGCAATTGAGCTAGAGAAGGTTTTAGCACATTTTGAGCAAGCGTGCAGCAATAAAACAGCGACGCCCACAACAAACAAAATATGATACAGAATTTTTTCATGATGTCGATGAAATATGTTAAAAAATTAGTTAACTTTGCAAAGATAGTCAAAAAGAAAGGTCAACCGTGTGGGGAAAAACGACTAATTGATGTTGAAATCCGTCACAAAACACAGCATGAACACATTGACAGAAAAAAGACACGAGAAAACAGTACTCTCACTGAAACTGCTCTATGCAGGATTTTATAAAGTTGGAGGATGGTGGAATTTTACACATCTCACCAGCTCTTTTTATCGTCTTTATCTGATAACAAACGGTTCATGCACAATAAAAGTGGACAACCAAAGCTATCAACTGAGCTCGGGAGACTTATTTCTTGTGCCCAAATACACAAAGGTGAGCTATCTATGCGAAACAGAAATGGAGCACTATTATATTTGCTTGATAGACGGGATGACAAACCAGAATGTGCTTATAAATCAAAATTTGCTACGTAGACAAGTTCGTGCTACAGACTTAGACAAGAGCCTATTCAAACGTTTGATTGAGATATCGCCATCATACGAATTACAATCAACAAATCCGGCAGACTACGACAACAAGAAAGAAGTGTACCTACCGCCACGGCATTACGAAGATATGTGTGTGAAAATGGAGCAGGAAGCAATACTCTTACAACTATTTTCACGTTTTATCACCACAAACAGCATTGACACTCGGCTTAAAGGGGGCTTCTCTCATAACCGAATCTCAAACGTGATTCATTACATACACGAACATATTTCAGACAATCTGTCAGTAACGTCACTTTCTGAGCTAATGTGCGTGAGCACCGATTATTTTACCAAAACATTTAAGAAGGTAATAGGGCTAACTCCGATAGAGTATATACAGCGCAAAAGAGTTGAAAAAGCATGTGCTTTGTTGAGAGATACAACTTTGAGCACTCAAGAGATAACAGAAATGGTTGGATTTAGCGATAAGGCGCAGTTCTCAAAACTGTTCAAACGGCTCATGGAAAAGACTCCGGGCGAATATCGTAAAGGTATTTAGTGGGAGCGCCAGTGGGCAAATGGTTTGCGGCGGG
>CAYTFG010000126.1:0-4922 GCA_964436925.1 uncultured Bacteroides sp.
CCAAACAAGCACGTGTATAAATCAACCGTTTCCGCATGGGACACCCCTATTGCAGTTAATGCGATAAACAAAGCAAGTAGTACTTTTTTCATTGATATATTATTTTATTGGTTTCTGATTTTAATCATCAAGTCTTCAAGCAGTTTCGGTACAATGAAGATTGATTGCTCTTAGCAAAGATACTGCCTTTTTATCACAAAAACCAAACTTTTCTATGATATATTTTAATAAACTTCAAAATAAAATGCGCGCCACAATCTTGTTTAGGAAATGGCGCGCTATACTTTTGATTGACAATATCTTCAGCTTCACATTTTATTTGATATCCAGCACTTGAACATCAAATACCAATGTTGCTCCGGGATAAATGCCGGCATCTTTATATCCTTTATCCTTGTATGCTTGTTCGGCTGGAATTATCATGTGAATTTTTCCGCCTCTACCCAGCATTTTTATACCTTCAACAAATCCGCTGACAAGTGTTTTTACAGGATATTGCTCGGGCTCTTTTCCTTCGGTGGTATAAAAAACAGTTCCGTCAGAAAGTTTGCCGGTATAATTTATCAACACATCATCATCTTCAGTCACGTGTCGGCCCACGCCTTCTGCCAGAATCTTGTAAGCGACACCTGAATCGGTCAACGCCAACAATGAATCGGCATTAAGTGAATCCAGTATGAATTGATGTTCGTCATCATCGGGAAAATAAACGGCAACCGCCCCCTCTGACTCTTGCTTATCCTTCGAACTGCCTGAGCAAGCAGCAAATGACAATGCAAGAACGGTTGCTATTGAAAGTGTTATTAATTTCATGATTGGTGAATAAATAGTTATTAATTTAATTGGTTTGATTGGCGCAAAGGTACAGTCTTTTTGTCATAAAAACCAAAAATATAGAATAAAAATTTAACACACTGCTTTTGTGATATTGTTATTGTGGCTTTTTATCGTAACTTTGCAATCGTATAATCAATATTTTCATCTATATGCGTGAATTAGTAAAAATGCTGAGGCGCTTTGTGCCACCCTATAAAAAATACTTATTCCTAAATGTATTTTTCAATATCTTGGCAGCTTTCTTGACATTATTCTCGTTTGCTCTGATTATCCCTATCTTGGAAATGCTTTTCCGGATAAAGACTGCATCCTACGAGTTTATGCCTCTTGGCAGCGCTTCTTTCAAAGAAGTTATCGTCAATAATTTCTATTATTATACCCAACTATCAATCAAAGATTTCGGTCCGTCAGCCACCCTCGCCTTGCTGGCAATTGCGTTGGTGATTATGACAGGTTTTAAGACCGGAGCCACCTACTTGAGCTCTTACTTCATGATTCCGATGCGCTCGGGTATCGCCCGCGACATCCGCAATTTTCTCTACGACAAAATTGTGAGCCTCCCTATATCATTCTTCACTGCCGAGCGCAAGGGCGACGTCATGGCGCGCATGAGTGGCGACGTCATGGAAATCGAAAACTCCATCATGTCATCGCTCGACATGATGTTTAAAAACCCCATCATGATTGTCGTGTGCTTGGTGACCATGATTGCTGTTTCTTGGCAATTGACAATATTCGTGTTTGTATTGTTGCCACTTGCAGGATTAGTGCTCGGCCGCGTGGGTAAACGTCTGAAACGCCAATCGCTCGACGGCCAAAATCAATGGGGCGTAATCTTGGCAAACATCGAAGAAACTTTGGGCGGTCTGCGCATCATCAAAGCTTTCAACGCCGAAGATAAAGTCAAAAAACGTTTCCACTACGAGAGCAACGTCTTTTTCAACCTCCTCAACCGCGTGTTCCGCCGTCAATCTCTCGCCCACCCCATGAGCGAATTTCTCGGCACTGCCGTTATCGCTATCGTTTTGTGGTTTGGTGGAACATTGATTTTGTCGGGACACTCTTCAATGAATGCTGCATCATTCATTTACTACATGGTGATTTTCTACAGCATCATCAATCCGGTCAAAGATTTGTCTAAGGCTACTTACTCAATCCAGAAAGGCTTGGCTTCAATGGACCGTATCGACAAGATTCTTGGCGCTGAAAACCCCATTCACGACCCCGTGAAGCCTCAAATCATCAAGAAACTTCGCGGCGACATCCGCTACGAGAACGTTACCTTCAGCTACGGCAACAACACCGTGCTCCACGATGTCTCAATCGACATCCCCGCCGGCGCAACAGTGGCACTCGTCGGTCAATCAGGCTCGGGCAAATCCACTCTTGCCGATTTGCTCCCTCGTTTCTATGACGTCGACAGCGGTAAAATCACCATCGACGGCATTGACATCCGCGATTTAAAAGTTTACGACTTGCGCAGCTTCATGGGCAACGTTAACCAAGAAGCTATTCTCTTTAACGACACTTTCTACAACAACATCTCTTTCGGCGTCAACAATGCCACAATGGAGCAAGTTGAAGAAGCTGCCAAGATTGCTAACGCCCACGAGTTTATCATCGCCACCGAGAAAGGCTACGAAACAAGCATCGGTGACCGCGGTTGTAGATTGTCAGGCGGTCAACGTCAACGCCTGTCTATAGCACGCGCCATCTTGAAAAACCCGCCTATTTTAATCCTCGATGAAGCAACTTCGGCACTTGACTCCGAAAACGAGAAAGTGGTTCAAGAAGCTCTCGACCGATTAATGCAAAACCGCACAACTATAGTCATCGCCCACCGATTGTCAACCATCAAAAACGCCTCAATGATTTGCGTCATGCATGAAGGCCGAGTGGTCGAACGCGGAACCCACGATGAACTGTTAGCGCTCAACGGATATTACAAACGACTTGTCGATATGCAAGCCATGTAAAAAAACAAATTATTTAGCGTCTCAACACTGCAATAAATGCACTGTTTGAGACGTTAAATCTTTATATAAAGATATCAATCGCAAAAGCCCATTCTAGAGAGAATGCTCACATTGGCACATTTTAATAATGTTTGTGCCAAAGGTTAACTTTATGTTAAAGAACATTGTCGTATAGAAACTTTAATTAATTTTGCAATAGAAGAATTTCGATAGTTAATATTAAATCTAGATAATATGCCACAAGTTAAAGGTGCCGTAACAATTGATCATGAACGTTGCAAAGGATGTGACCTATGCGTAGTTGCTTGTCCTAAAGACGTTTTACAGTTGCAACCAAAAGAAGTAAACGATCGCGGCTATCACTTTGCATTTATGTGCAATTCCGAATCTTGCATTGGTTGTGCAGCTTGTTCTACAGTTTGCCCCGACGGATGTATCGAGGTTTATCGCGTTGTTCTCAAATAAAAATATACAAAAAGTAAAATAAGATATGGAAGAAGAAATTAGGTTGATGAAGGGAAACGAAGCCATCGCTCATGCTGCTATCAGATATGGCGTGGATGGCTATTTCGGTTATCCCATCACTCCTCAATCTGAAGTTCTAGAAACTCTAGAAGCTGAAATGCCGTGGGAAACTACCGGTATGGTAGTTCTGCAGGCTGAGAGCGAAGTCGCTGCTATAAACATGGTTTATGGTGGTGCCGCTACCGGTAAAGCTGTCATGACTTCATCATCAAGCCCCGGTGTCAGTCTCAAGCAAGAAGGTATCTCTTATATCGCTGCTTCTGAGTTACCGGCGCTTATTGTTAACGTTATGAGAGGCGGTCCCGGTCTCGGTACAATTCACCCTTCTCAAGCCGACTATTTCCAAGCTACCAAGGGCGGTGGTCACGGTGACTACCACTTGATTGTCTTGGCACCTTCAACCGTTCAAGAAATGGCTGACTTTGTTGCTCTCGGTTTTGACTTAGCCTTCAAATACCGCAACCCCGCCATGATTCTTGCCGATGGTGTCGTTGGTCAAATGATGGAAAAAGTTGTACTCCCTCCTTTCCGTCCTCGCCGCACTGCCGAACAAATCGCCCAACAATGTCCTTGGGCTGTTACCGGCAAACCTAAATCTCGCCAACGCAACATCATCTCATCTCTTGAGCTTGACTCCGCTGTTATGGAGAAAAACAACGAGCGATTCCAAAACACTTATCGCCTCATTGAAGCCAACGAAGTGAGATATGAAGAACACTACACCGAAGATGCCGAATACTTGTTTGTCGCTTTCGGCTCGGTTGCTCGCATCTGTCTCAAGAGCATCGAAGACGCTCGCGCTCAAGGCATCAAGGTTGGTATTATTCGTCCCATTACTCTATGGCCGTTCCCCTACAACCGCATCGAAGAGCTTTCTAAGCAAGTCAAAGGTATTCAAGTTGTCGAACTGAATGCCGGTCAAATGATTGAAGATGTGAGACTGGCTGTTGAAGGACGTGTCCCTGTATATCATTTTGGCCGTTTGGGTGGTATTGTTCCAAGCCCTACCGAAATTTTAAACGCATTTCTTAGTGATTTCCCTAACGCAAACGAATGATTGAGCTATGAATACTGACCTAATTATTAAACCCGAAAATAAGGTTTACAGCCGTCCAAAGCTGTTGACCGACAATTATATGCACTACTGCCCGGGCTGTAGCCACGGTGTAGTACACCGCCTCATCGCCGAAATCGTTGAAGAAATGGGCGTTGAAGAAATTACTGTGGGTATCGCCCCTGTGGGTTGTGCCGTTTTTGCTTACAACTATGTCGACATCGACTGGATTGAAGCCGCTCACGGACGTGCTCCAGCTATCGCTACTGCCGTTAAGCGCCTCCACCCCGAAAACCTCGTGTTTACCTACCAAGGTGACGGCGACTTGGCCGCTATCGGTACTTGCGAAACTATCCACGCTGCTAACCGTGGCGAAAACATCGCTATCATCTTCATCAACAACGGTATCTACGGTATGACCGGCGGCCAAATGGCTCCTACCACCCTCGAAGGCATGGTTACTTCAACTACCCCTTATGGTCGTAGAATTGACCTTAACGGTTATCCTTTGAAGATTTCTGACCTCGTGG
>CAYTFG010000127.1:0-4813 GCA_964436925.1 uncultured Bacteroides sp.
GACAAGGCGATTAACTGCAATTATTGCGTTAGACATGGGGATTATGGGGCTATTTCTTGGCACTGCGTTTGCGAGTGCGAGTTTTATCTTTCTTGGATTTCTCCTTTTTGGGCTTAGCGCTGGACTTTGACGACTGCTTTGCCTTGGATTTTTTCTTAGAAGAAGTGCGAGTTAGAGCTTCGGCAACAGTGACGGTTTCGCCCATATTATCTTGCCCTAACGGGCGGTTTTTCTCGTCAACAATAGCAAAGTCAAGTTGCTTACGGTCAAGATTAGCACGAGCCACTTGGACCTTGATGGGGTCACCGAGGCGATAGCGATTGTTGCGACGACGGCCAACCAAGCAATAGTTTTTCTCGTCAAAATCGTAGTAGTCATCAGCCAAATCACGGATGGGAACCAAGCCTTCACACTTGTTTTCATCGAGTTCAACATACAAGCCCCACTCAGTAACGCCCGAAATAACACCGGTGTAAATCTCGCCCAAGTGGTCATTCATAAATTCTACTTGCTTGTACTTGATAGAAGCGCGCTCGGCATTAGCAGCGAGTTGCTCCATATTTGATGAGTGCTTACACAAGTCTTCAAGTTTGCTTGCATTGACACTGCGTCCGCCTGCCATATATTTTTCAAGAAGGCGGTGAACCATCATATCGGGGTAACGACGTATTGGAGAGGTGAAGTGGGTGTAATAGTCAAATCCCAAGCCATAGTGTCCAATGTTTTGGGTTGTATAAATAGCCTTAGCCATTGAACGTATAGCAAGAGTAGACAAGAAATTTTCCTCGCCTTTGCCCTTAATTTCGGCCAACATACGGTTAATTGACTTGTTAACTTCACGAGATGAGCCGGTTGCCTTAACTTTGTAGCCAAAGTTACGCGACAATTTAGACAAATCGGCTAGCTTACCGGCATCGGGCATATCGTGAACACGATAAACCATTGCTTTGGGCTTTTTCTTATTAGCAGGCTGACCAACAAACTGAGCAACAGTCTTGTTTGCCAACAACATAAATTCTTCGATGAGTTTATTTGCGTCCTTAGATTCCTTGAAGTAAACGCTGGTGGGGTGACCTGTTTCATCAATCTCGAAACGCACTTCACAGCGGTCAAATTCAACAGAACCGTTTTCATAGCGTTCTTTTCTCAAGATTTTAGCCAAACGGTCGAGGAGCAAAATTTCTTCTTTATAGTCGCCTTCGCCTGTTTCAATCACGGCTTGAGCTTCCTCATAGGTGAAACGACGGTTACTGCGTGTAACTGTACGGCAAATGCGCGATTTAATAACCTCGGCATTATCGTTCATTTCAAAAACAGCCGAGAAAGTCAATTTATCTTCATCGGGGCGAAGCGAGCAAATGCCATTGCTGAGGTGCTCGGGGAGCATAGGCACAACGCGGTCAACAAGATAAACTGAAGTTGCACGGTTTTGAGCCTCTTTATCTAGGATTGAACCGGGAGTAACATAATGAGTAACATCAGCGATGTGCACGCCGATTTCATAGTTACCATTAGGCAAATATTTGACTGACAATGCGTCATCAAAGTCTTTGGCGTCTTTAGGGTCAATCGTGAATGTCGTAACGTCACGCATATCCTCACGTTGTGCAACAACTTCGGGAGTGATTCCGGCATCAATCTTTTCAGCTGCTTTTTCAACAGCCTCGGGATATTTGTAAGGCAAGCCAAATTCAGCAAGAATAGCATGAATTTCGGCGTTGTTTTCACCTGTTTTACCAAGGATATCAATGACTTCACCTTTTGGGTTCTTGTCATCGTCTGACCAATCAATGATGCGGACGATGGCTTTATCTCCGGTAGCACCGCCTTTGAGCTTGCTACGCGGGATGAAGATATCATTGGCAAGATATTTAGAATCAGTGTTCAGCATACCAAAGTGTTTTTCAACTTTGAGCGTACCGATAAACACTTGTTCATTTTTTTCAACGATTTCGATAACCTCAGCTTCAGGCTCAACACCACGGCGGTGGGCTGCGATATTAACTTTCACCTTATCGCCGTTGAGAGCGTGCATAGAGTTGCGCTCGGCAACGAAGATGGCTTCGCCGTCAGAATCAGTAATGACACTATTTTTACCATTACTACGACGCACAAACACTCCGGTTGTGACGTTAGAACGTTGTGGAGATTTGTACTTACCGGGTGAAACTTCAATAAGCTCACCGTCAAAGGCCAATTCAGCAAGCAATAAAGCGATTTCGCGTTGACGCGCAGGAGCCTCAACCTCGAGAGCGTAAGATACTTGACGGTAATTAAAAGTATTATTTTTCTGCTTGCTAATAAACTCGGCGACTGCGGCGCGGAGTTGAGCGGCTTGCGATTTTTTAGTAGTACGTGCCATTTTAGCGATGTTTTTATGTTAACGATGGCGCTGATTTTAGAAGTCGAGCGCTTAAGGTTATAATTATCGGAGAATTAAGAAGGCGCGGTGTCAATCGTAGAAAAATAGATTGACAGCGCGCCTAGGTATATTGGGGCAAATTACGCGTCTATATTAGCGTAATTAGCATTGCTTTCGATGAAGTCACGACGAGGGCCAACGTCTTCACCCATCAACATAGAGAAGATGCGGTCAGCTTCGGCAGCGTCGCTAATATTTACTTGCTTGAGGAGACGTTGATTTGGGTCCATAGTGGTGTCACGCAATTCAGCGGCGCTCATTTCACCAAGACCTTTATAGCGTTGAACCTTAGTGCGTTCGCCGTTAGCAGCGATGAATTGTTGCACTTGTTGGTCGGTCCAGCAATATTCTTCTTTTTTACCGAGCATACACTTGTACAACGGAGGAGTAGCGAGGTAAAGGTAACCGTTCTCGATAACGGGGCGCATACGGCGGAAGAAGAAAGTCATGAGCAAAGTGGCGATGTGGCTACCGTCGACATCGGCATCGGTCATGATGATAATCTTGTGATAAGCGAGTTTAGAGAGGTTAGCAGCCTTGGGATCTTCTTCAGTACCGATGGTAACACGCATTGCGCGGAAGAGGTTGGTAATTTCTTCGTTATCAAAGATTTTGTGGTCCATAGCTTTCTCAACGTTCAAGATTTTACCTCTCAATGGCAAGATAGCTTGGAAAGTACGGTCACGACCTTGTTTTGCAGTACCACCTGCAGAGTCTCCCTCGACGATGAACAATTCGCAATCTTCGGCAGTGCGAGATGAGCAGTCGGCTAGTTTACCGGGGAGACCGCCACCGCTAAGCGGAGACTTGCGTTGTATTTTCACACGAGCATTGTAAGCAGCGTGACGAGCTTGTGCAGCAATAATCACTTTTTCAACAATTGTGCGAGCTTGTTTTGGGTGCTCTTCGAGATAGGTGCGGAGGGCATCGCTAACGGCTGATTGAACAGCGCCAATCACTTCGTTATTACCGAGTTTAGTTTTGGTTTGGCCTTCAAATTGAGGTTCCATAACCTTAACTGAAACTACGGCGGTGAGACCTTCACGGAAGTCATCGCTGGCGATATCAATCTTCACTTTTTCAAGCATCTTGTTGTCTTCAGCATACTTCTTAAGGGTAGAAGTCAAACCGCGACGGAAGCCTGTCAAGTGAGTACCACCTTCGATGGTGTTGATATTGTTGACAAACGAGTAAACGTTCTCGTTGTAAGTGTTATTGTAAGTGAGAGCTACTTCAACAGGGATACCTTGACGTTCAGTGTTTAGGTGAATAACGTCTTCGATAAGGCTTTCTTTGTTTGAGTCGATGTATTCAACAAATTCGCTAAGACCTTTGGCTGAATAGAACACTTCGCTATGAGGCTTGCCGTCAGCATCAATATTACGCTTGTCGGTAAGTGACAAAGTGATACCTGCGTTAAGGAATGCGAGGTCACGAAGGCGATTGGCAAGTGTGGGATAGTCATAGACGGTAACAGTGAAAATTGAGCCATCGGGCTTGAAGGTAATTGAAGTACCGGTGTGCTGGCTGGGACCAACGACGCGGAGGTCGGTGGTGGGCTTACCGCAAGAGTATTCTTGAACGTAAGCTTGACCGTTACGGTGAACTTCGGCACGGAGGTAAGTTGAAAGCGCATTCACACAAGAAACACCTACACCGTGGAGACCACCTGAAACTTTGTAAGAACCTTTATCAAATTTACCACCGGCGTGGAGAACGGTCAAAACGACTTCAAGAGCGCTCTTGTGCTCCTTTTCGTGCATATCGACAGGGATACCACGACCGTCATCGACAACAGTGATTGAATTATCTTCGTTAATTGTAACGTTAATTGTTTTGGCATATCCGGCCAAAGCTTCATCAATTGAGTTATCAACAACCTCATAAACAAGATGATGTAAACCTTTTGCGCTAATATCGCCAATATACATAGCGGGACGTTTACGCACAGCCTCAAGACCTTCTAGAACCTGAATATTACTGGCGCTGTATTCCTCGTGTTGTTCTGCCATAACTTAAAGTCAAAATAATTTTTGAATTGTATTTTCTTATCGTTTTTAGCCTATTATAGGACATTGTGTCTCAATAGATTTATTGAGCAAACAAAGTTACTAAAAATCCGCTTTACAACAAAATTTAAGGGGGTTCAAAAGTGATAAAATTATTAAATTTTACAGTAAATCGGCAACATTGCAAAATATCAAAACATAGTACTGATTTATAGAATTTTGCAAGCTACCAATACCATCACACGACCTACAGCAAGAGCAAGCAGCATGTAAAAAAAAGCAAAAATAAGCAGTATCAACTTGCAAGATTAAAAAAATCTCTCTAATTTTGCAACGCCTTTGAGAAAACCGGGGTGTAGCTCAGCCAGGTTAGAGTACGCGT
>CAYTFG010000128.1:0-4777 GCA_964436925.1 uncultured Bacteroides sp.
GATATGCAAAAGGCTACATTGGTCAATGAAGAACCGTTCTCGGAGATTGATGTAACAAGAATATTCAAAGGTAAGTTCAATGGCGTGGCTCAATTTGTTGAAAAACTGCATAATACAATAAGCATTGCATAATAGAACAAAACTATAGAGTCAAAATAAATACTTATTTCAATTCATTGCAGCAATGGTACTAATCGCAAAAACTAATCCGGAGAAAGATTGTCAGTGGGTCTTCGCACCGCAGGAAGGTGGTCGCGAAGATGGTCCCAATGATGCTATGATGCAGAATTTCCGCTCCAAACCATACAATTCGTTGGTACGCGAGTCTGTGCAAAACTCGTTGGATGCGGTAAATGACCAATCACAGCCTGTAACAGTTGAATTCAAATTCGGTAAGCTAACTGCAAACAATTTTCCTAATTTCTTTGATCTAAAAAAACATATTGAAGAATGTCGCGACTATTTCAGTTGGAATGTTAATGCCTTTGATATGTACACGTACATGAGTCAATTCTTCGCAAGTAACATTAGAGACGAGATTGATTACATACGCGTAGCCGATTCTAATACAAAAGGCATGGAATATACTCCCGGCTCTTCGAAGTCTCCGTTCTATGCTTTTGCTCGTGCAGCCGGTGTTAGTTCTAAAATAGATCAACAGAGCGGTGGCTCTTTTGGATTTGGCAAATCAGCATACTTTCAACTGTCAACGATTGGCACTGTATTTATCTCAACACAGACAGCTCCAACATTGACTAAACCATCATCAGTCGCCTTCGAAGGGGTTTCGTGGCTTTGCTCCCACAATCATGATGGACAGAAAGTTAGCTCTGTTGGATATTACGATAACAACAATGGTAAGCCCGTTGTAGTTGAAGATGATATCCCGGCTCGATTTAGTCGTAAAGGTGAGCCTGGAACCAGTTTCTTCATTATTGGTTTTGATAAGACCGCCAAAGATGAAGCTATCAAGGATATGGTAGAAGAGACCTTACGTAGTTTCTGGCTCGCAATTTATCGTAATAGACTTGTGGTTAAAATCGAGGATATGACCATAGACAAAGATTCATTAGAGGAATATATCATCGAATATTTCCCTGATGAAAATGATACCACTCGCAATAAAGGTCATTATCTTCCGAGACCGTATTATAATGCAGTAGCCCAAGCTGAATCTTCGCCTAATGCAAAGTGTTTCACAGAAGCACTGCCAACGTTGGGTGAGTGTTCATTGTATCTCATCAAATGCCGTGATGCAAAAGATAAGATACTCTATATGCGTAAACCGCTTATGCTTGTTTACTCTAAGCGCACTCAATCAAGCTACGGAGTGTTCGGCGTGTTTGTCTGTGAAAACGACAAAGGAGATAAGATTCTTCAATCGATGGAAAACCCCGCTCACGATGAGTGGAAACCGTCGAACTGGAGAAATACTTACAATAAGATTGACGAACGCGGCGAGATGGCAAAGAACGAAATTGCCGATTTCGTTCAGCGTTGCTTCTCTAAATTGTTCGCGTCAAGCGAAGACACCGCTCTTGAAATTACCGGTCTTGAAGATTTGCTGTATATCCCTGAAGATTTACTGGCAAATACTGAAGAAGGCGACCAAACGTTCGGCAATCCTACCGGACAAATCAAGGAAGAAGGTCTTTCAATAACCTCCGACATCGCTGATGACCCGACAACGCGCGAAAGCGATGACTCGTCAAACATCGGTTCGGTGAAAATTGCATTGCCCGGCTCTACCGATGACATGGAAGAGCCTGATGATGGCGAAACCGACGTTGCCGGCATCGGTGGTCACACTAAAAAGCATTCTCGCAAAAAGGGTGGGAAACCCACTGCCGGAAATACCTTTGTAAAAAGTAACATGACTGAGGACGGTGGTACTTACAAAGCGTTTCTCCCTGTTGAGTTCCGTGTAGTCGCTCAAAAGGAGAAAGATAAGTATTTCCACAACCTCATTATTCATTCACCGCGCGACGTTATCGACGGCGAATTGGAGCTTGTGACCATCGGTGAGCAAACCGATGATGTTGTCGACATCATAGAAACCGACAACGGTGAGATTAAAGACAATCTCTTGACTAACGTAGTCTTGGAAGAAGGCAAGAACACTATCAAGATTTTGTTTAGTGACAATATGCGCCATGCACTAAAATTGAAAGCTTATGAAAATCAATAATCTTTCATTCCCGTATCCGGTGCTTGGCATCGGTGATGACATCGCACCAAGACCGGGCTTTGCATCAGAACCGAAAGTATCAAAGTCTGCTACAAGCTATACGTTTGAAGCGGATTTGGATATGCGAAACCACGATATTTACGAGCTTGTAAAATCAGGTGACGCCAAATATGTGTGCGAAGTTGAGTGCAGCCGCACTTTGTTGAGAAAATGCTATTTCTCAAACACTCCGCACTTCAAAATAGAATTGTCGCGAAAAGCCATTGCAGAACGTATCACTTTCCAATTTTCAATTGTGGTGATGCAGGCTATCGAGGGCTATGAAAATAAAGATTTCCATGAAGATTACGTCGGCTATAAGTTTGACTTAGAGCCCGGCGACCTCTTGGCTTTTATCGGACAATTCTCTTACGATATTGATATTAAGTATGATAAACTTAAATCAGTCGGCTCGTTTATGCAGATTACCGAAGGACGAATGGAGAAAAGACCTCGCTTCGTGCTTAGTGGTGATAAAATTGACATAAAGTTACCGCCTACCCTCTATGAACAATATCGTAGCTCAATTAAAGGCAACACCCAGTTCGCTCACATCATACATTCGTCAATCGTGTTTAATGCACTTGTTACCGGCTTGTTGTATTACAATGACAACAAGCAAACTCTGTGGGCACGCACATTAAAATACCGAATCGATCATGAAACTCAGCTGGAACCATATCGTGAAACCTTGGAAACTCAGGAACCTGAAGAGGTCATGGAGCTTGCCCAAGAATTGCTTTTAGACCCGTACAAGCGACTATTTGAATCATTGACTAACCTTACTGACTTTATGGAGGACGACGAATCATGTTAGTACAAAGAACATTCAGAAGAGAATACGTAGAAGAGTTAGCTGCTGCCGTAAAGAGCGGACAAGGGATAGAACGCTATGCGGCCGAATCATTCGACTATGACAGCGACCAAGTCGTTATTATTCCAACATTGCGTCACCCCGAAGGTCTGATTGATAAGATGATACCAGTTGCTTCTGCTGACTGCAACTCTGCAATTGCGTTATACGAAGCTTATCCTACGTTAACTCCGCTCCAAGCCTCTGACCGTGCTTTCTGGACTTATCTAACTCATGTTGATTTATTTCAATACGTTCAAGCTCGTTTTCCTAAAGTAAAAGAGCCGGATTTCGATAGCATACCCTACGTTTATGACCACTGGTTCTGCGGCGATGATTGGACGTGGCGTCACCCACTAGCTTCACTATGGTGGTTTGTATATCAAACTATTGACGAAGATTCAGAAGATAAGTACAAATACACGAGGTTCTTCTTTACTAGTTTTGGCTTCAGAACGAACTTTGCAAAATATTCCATCGCAAGATGCAAAGAAGCAGTATTTGGCTATTTCCAATTTCTAATGGATAATCCCGATATTACAGCATCATACTTGAAACCTCGAAATCGGTTTATTACTAAGTATTTGAATAAACTCGGAGGCTCAAGATTGTTAAGTTCTCTACCACGCGAAGCGTTTTATAATGAACTTAAAAGAATCAAACCGCAAATTCTTGCGATAACCTCATATTCATTAAATGATGAGGTCGATGACGAAGAAACAGAAGAATAATTCTTTGATGAAAGACTTTAGCTACTATAAAGAATGCTTTTCGACTTTGCACACCGCCAAGTCGAAAGGCTTCTTTGCTCCACACAAACCGCTATTGCTGTTGTCGGTCATCGACCTTGTGGAGTGTGGCGTTATTCGCTCTAACCGCATCGAGCTGAGCGATGCACTTGTAGCTGCTTTTAAGTCGAACACCGCTAAATATATCGGTCATTCGAAATTGTTCTCACCGAACATTGGTCAGCCTTTTTACCACCTTCAGCACGAACCGTTCTGGCATCTCGTGCCGGCGGAAGCGTCTGCGGAACTTGGCATCGCTGCAGATCCACAGGCCGCTTATGGCAAAAAGTCTGTGAGCTACGCAATCGGCACACTTCGTGCCAACTACCGCTACGCACTAATTGACCCTGAACTGTTTCAGCTATTGCAAAATGAAGATGCTCGTGCTCAGCTCCGAGTAGTACTCATCAGCAAATACTTCACTTCTCAATCATCAGCCATCTCGCCGTTAGCACTACTTCCAGCGTGTATTTCAATACTAACGTACATTGCATAAACTTCAAATAAAAAAATGGATTATAATTGTATCAATTTTGTGATTTTTTATTAACTTTGCGTACAGATAGCTGAAAATGAATATTCTATATAGGAATTAAACTAGTCCTATACAGATTTGGAAACGATAGAAAGTTTATCAAATCGTACGTTCTTCACAATCTCCTCATTAAAATATTGATTAATCATAGAGAGAGATTATACCTTTGCTTCAAATAAAATTATTATTTTACTTTCTTCTTCTATGTTGCCGTGCAAGCGAAATCGTAATTTTAACATCGGATTTAACACTCACACTCAGTGAATTAGCGATTTCGGCATAAATTAATGCACAAAGACCTTGCTCTGCGAGGTTTTTCAACTCCGCAGAACAAGGTAAACCGCGATATGCCTATGAACATACTTCTATCAGTA
>CAYTFG010000129.1:0-4773 GCA_964436925.1 uncultured Bacteroides sp.
AATAAGTAATTTTTAGTTAAATATTTGTTTTTGTGTGTAATTCTTTGTAATTTTGCAGTGTGAAACTAAAATATACTTGCGATTACACGATTATCTTTTATGCAACATCCGCAAATATACTATATCTATATAGGTTCTGACGTAACTGTCAGGACCTACAACTATTTGTGGGTGTAGCATGAGTACATAAAAGTGTGTGATTTTACTTCCTTATAATATGTTACGGAACCAAATGATAATTAGACAAGAACGTAAAAAAGTTAGTTGAATAATGTGTTAAATATCAAGATAATATTCCGTAATCCCAAAAATAAGTGTGCGCTTGAAGAGCGAGATTGAATGGTCGGAAGGCGCGCCACCTTTATCTAATCCATTACAAGGGCACCCTGTTGAAGGGTGTCTTTGTTGCCAAAAGAGCTATGAGTCACGTGGTTGGGGTGAGTGTTGAAAATTAGTTGATAATTTTAGGGCGAATCGGTGGGAAATAAGGAGATTTTTGTGTACTTTTGAATACTGAAATAGAAATCTCAATCAGAATATCACAAAAGAAATGGAGCCGTTTATACATCTTCACGTACACACGCAATATTCGCTGCTTGATGGCCAGGCAGCAGTAACCGCATTGGTGGACAAGGCAATCGATGATGGAATGCCCGGTCTGGCGATTACTGACCATGGTAATATGTTTGGCATCAAGGAGTATTTCAATTATGCCAATAAGAAAAACGGCAAGGTGAAAGACGCCATAAAGAAGCTCAACGAGGAAATTGCAGCGGCTGAGGAGGCCGGTGACACTGCGCTCGCTGAGGAGAAGCGTCAGGAGATTGAGAAGCAAAAGAAAAAGACGATTAAGCCGATATTCGGATGCGAAATGTATGTGGCGCTGACGTCACTGCATGAGCACGTTGACAAGAAAGATACCGGACGTCACTTGGTGGTGCTGGCAAAGAATGAGGTGGGTTATCACAACCTTATCAAGCTGGTGTCAAAGGCATGGACTGAAGGATTCTATTCTCACCCGCGCACTGATAAATCGGAGCTCGCGAAGCACAAGGAAGGATTGATAATCTGTTCGGCGTGTCTTGGTGGTGAAATACCACGATTGATTCAAGCGGGCGACCTGGAAGAGGCCGAGAAGCAAGTGATGTGGTGGAAAGAGACTTTTGGCGATGATTATTACATAGAAATTCAGCGCCACAAGGCCGACGTGCCGAGAGCTAATCACACGACGTTTACAGTGCAAGAGCAAGTTAACCCGGTGTTGATTGAGCTCGCACGCAAGCATAATATCAAGATTGTGGCTACTAATGACGTGCACTTTGTGAACAGAGAGGACGCTGAGGCTCACGACCGCTTGATATGTTTGTCGACAAACAAATTCTTGAATGACCCAAACCGAATGCTTTACACAAAGCAGGAGTGGATGAAGACTCAGGAGGAAATGAACGCTATTTTCAGCGACATTCCCGAGGCGCTGAGCAATACATTGGAGATTCTTGACAAGGTGGAGACGTATGACATTGACCACGCCCCTATCATGCCTAACTTCGTCATTCCGAGCGAATTTGGAACTGAAGAAGAGTATCGCCAACGATTGACCGAGGAGGACTTGTTTAACGAGTTTACTCGCGACGAAAACGGCAATGTGGTGCTGAGCGAGGAAGATGCACATAAGAAAATAAAGAAGCTTGGCGGTTATGACAAGCTTTACCGCATAAAATTTGAGGCAGATTATCTGTCAAAGCTCGCCTATGAGGGCGCAAAGAAGCGCTATGGTGACCCATTGACGCCTGAATTGCAGGAACGAATAAAGTTTGAATTGTACATCATGAAGACGATGGGTTTCCCCGGATACTTTCTTATCGTACAAGACTTTATCAATGCTGCGAGAAATCAATTGGGCGTGAGCGTGGGACCGGGCCGTGGTTCGGCTGCCGGTTCGGCGGTTGCTTACTGCCTGGGGATTACGCAGATTGACCCGATAAAATATGACTTGCTGTTTGAGCGTTTCTTGAATCCCGACCGTATTTCATTGCCTGATATTGATATCGACTTTGATGATGACGGACGTGGCGAGGTGCTCAAGTATGTAACTCAAAAATATGGCGAGGAAAAGGTCGCGCATATTATCACATACGGCACAATGGCAGCGAAGTCTGCCATAAAGGATGTGGCGCGCGTGGAACAGTTGCCGCTGCCCGAGAGTGACCGTTTGGCGAAGCTTATTCCGAAGCACATGCCCGAGGTGAACGGCAAGGAACTCAAGCCGACGCTGAAAAATTGCTACGAATATGTGCAGGAGTTTAAGACCGAGCTGCAAAGTCCTAACCCATTGATTCAAGAGACGCTGAAATTTGCGAAGGCTCTTGAGGGAAATGTGCGCAACACCGGTGTGCATGCCTGCGGTGTAATCATTTGCCGTGACGATATTACCGACTGGGTGCCTGTGAGCACTGCGGTGGATAAAGAAGAAGGTAAGTTGCTTGTAACACAGTATGAAGGGCGAGTAATCGAGGAGACCGGACTTATCAAGATGGACTTCTTGGGCCTCAAAACGCTGTCAATCATCAAGGAAGCACTTGCCAATATAAAGCAAACACGCGGAATTGATCTCGATATTGACAATATCCCGATTGATGACCCAAAAACATATCAATTATACTGCGAAGGTAAGACCATAGGTACATTCCAGTTTGAATCGGCGGGTATGCAGAAGTATTTGCGCGAGCTACAGCCGACAACATTTGAGGACCTTATTGCGATGAATGCGCTGTATCGTCCGGGGCCTATGTCGTATATTCCCGACTTTATCGCTCGTAAGCACGGGCGCTCCCCTATCGAATATGATATTCCCGAGATGGAGAAGTATCTGAAGGATACTTATGGAGTAACTGTTTACCAAGAGCAGGTGATGCTTCTGTCGCGTTTGCTCGCCAACTTTACACGTGGCGAGAGCGACTCACTGCGTAAGGCGATGGGTAAGAAGCTTATCGAGAAGATGAACTCGCTGAAGAGTAAATTTCTCAGTGGCGGACAGAAAAATGGCCACGACCCGAAAGTTCTTGAAAAGATTTGGGCCGACTGGGAGAAATTTGCATCTTACGCGTTCAATAAGAGCCACGCTACATGTTATAGCTGGGTAGCATTCCAGACAGCTTATCTGAAGGCTAATTATCCTGCGGAATACATGGCTGCAGTGCTGTCGCGAAACTTGTCGGATATCGCCAAGTTGACCGGCTTTATGGACGAGTGTAAGTCTATGCACATCGAGGTTAAGGGCCCTGACGTGAATGAATCGTTTGAGTCGTTTGCGGTGAACCATGACGGCGATATACGCTTTGGGTTGTCGGCAATCAAGGGCGTTGGCAAGAACGTGGTGAAGGAAATCATCGAGGCGCGCAAGAGCGGACCGTTTGAAGACATATATGACTTTGTGGAGCGTGTGCCCGGCGGTACACTTAACCGCAGAACATTTGAAAGCTTGGCGTTGGCGGGAGCATTTGACTGCTTCAAGGATTTACAACGTGAGGACTTCTTTGAGAAGAACAACAAGGAAGAGAGTATGTCGGAAGTATTGCTCCGATATGGACAAAAATACCAAGGTAATCAGCAAGACCAAACGGCTTCATTGTTTGGATTTGATGATGAGAACCTTAAGACCGATTCACGCCCCGAAATTAAGCACGCAGTGCCTTGGGTTGACGCAGTGAGACTCGAGAAAGAACGCGAGCTTGTGGGAATGTATCTATCCGCCCACCCTCTTGACCCTTATTACATGGAGCTAACTTACGGTTGCAACAGCAATATTAAGGAGAAAAGCGAAATGATGCCAACTGAGGAGAAAGAGATATCGTTTGGTGGCATGGTGGTTTCATTCACCGTAAAACCGGCCAAAAACGGTGGTAACTTCGGTATTCTCAAGATGGAGGACGCAACAGGCAGCACCGAGTTGATGCTGTTTGGCAAAGATTTCATCGAATTTGCAAAATACGGGCAACCGGGAACGCCAATCATGGTTACCGGCCGATTTGCCAAACGCTACAATTCAAGCGAATTGCGCTTCAATATAACCAATATCAAACTATTGGAAGAAATAAAGGGGACAGTAATCTCAGGTATTACCATCAAGGTGACCAAGGATATACTGAACGATACGTTTAATTCTATGCTCCGAGAGCACATAAATTCGACAAATAGTGACCTTGGTACGCTAAATTTCAGTATCTTTGACCCCGAAATCAATCGTTCAATCTATATGAGGTCAGCAGTGAGGATTCCTGTGAATCGCACACTGATAAATATGCTCAATGACATGAATATAGAATACGATGTGGAACGTGCATCATAACTTAATTTTATCACATAAAAACTATAACTAAAAGATTATGGCATTTACATTTACCGACGAAAACGTCAACGAACTTATCGCTAGCGGACAACCTATCCTTATTGACTTTTGGGCTACTTGGTGTGGACCTTGCATGGGTATGTCACCAATCATTGATGAGCTTGCATCAGAATATGAAGGCAAAGTCTTGATTGGTAAATACAACGTTGATGAAGAAAATGACCTTGCAGCTAAATACCGCATTATGTCAATTCCTACAATTCTATTCTTCAAGAATGGCGAGAAAGTAAACATTCGCCTCGCAGGTGGACAAAGCCGCGAAACTCTTGTACAAAAGATTGAAGAGCTTCTTGCACTCTAAGGAATTCAAAATACAAAAATAATAAGGCGCTGAGCTGAATGCCCGGCGCCTTTTATTTTTATAT
>CAYTFG010000130.1:0-4771 GCA_964436925.1 uncultured Bacteroides sp.
GAATGCTTCGATGCCAAATACATCTACAATCATACCACCCTTAGTGCGGCACTTAATGTAACCCTTGATGATTTCGTCATTTTCAAGTGCTTCGTTAACACGTTCCCATGAGCGTGATGCGCGAGCTTTCTTGTGAGAGAGGATCAATTGACCTTTTTTGTCTTCTTGGTTTTCGATGAAAACCTCAACTACGTCACCAACTTTGATGTCGGGGTTGTAGCGGAATTCGCTAACAGGGATGATACCGTCGCTCTTGTAGCCGATGTTAACCACTGCTTCACGCTTGTTGAGCGCGATGATGGTACCTTCGATTACATCCTTGTCCTTTACGGTGTTTAGTGATTCATCGTAAGTCTTGGTAAGCTCTGCGCGAGCTTGAGCGCTAAGGTTTTCGCCTTTAGCATAGCCTTCCCAATCGAAGTCTTCGATGGGTGAATTTTTTAGTTCTGCCATTAAAAAGTTAATAAATAAAGTTAATTAATAAGTGTGGAAATCAGGCCTTGACCTAATTTCTGCGGTGCAAAGGTAGAAAGAATTTTTGAAACTGGCAATATTTTTCTGATACTTAATGTGTTAATTGTGTCTTCGGCGCTAAAAAATAAAAAGGGGGAACGTGTCGCTAGAGTAACGTTCCCCCTGCCAATTTGCAGAAAAGGTTTTTGTTATATGTGTGTAAATCTTTATTTAATCGTAATATCGTCGAAGCAAGCGTATGCTGCTGTGTTGAGGTAGTAAGTTACCCCGCCATCGTAGCTAGTCTTGTCAGAACCGTCAAATGAGATTGAAATTTTGCTTACGTTGCCAAGCGCTGAGAGGTCCCATTTAGTCCAAGTGCTTACTGCAGGAATGTTGTTAGCATAGTCGCAGAGGTAGAATTCTACAGGGTTACCATTGTTTGTGGCGTTGCCTTCAGCGTCGTAACCATAAGCTTGGAGCTTGAGGTAGCCGTTGGTTTTCTCGAGTGAGGTTGCACAGTCGTCACCGTTAACGATTGAAGAGTAGCTATACGATGAGTTGCACACATACATGCTCTCGATAGTGTGAGGTGCTGAGAGTGTGAAGTCTACTTCTTTAAAGATAACCATGAAGGTGTTTGATGAGTTGTGACCTGCACCGGCGTTTGCACCGTCAACTGATGCTGTGTTGTAAACACTGCATTGGTTTTGGCTGCCACACCACCATGATGCTGCTTGTTCTGCGCCTGTATTTGAACGATAGTTCCATTGAGAGAGTGCTGCACCGCCGTTCCAGAAGTCAATTGAACCATAACCAAATTTGGTTTCAAAGCTGAAGGTCTCGTTGTTCTTGAGGACGATTGAGCCACCTTTGAATTGGTCTTCGCCGTATGATGAATATAGGTTTTCGCCGTAAGAGGTGGGACCTGCGAGTGCTAGACCTGTATTTTCAAAGTCAATGAGTTGAGTTGTTTCGCTAGTTGAGAGGTTGTTGTCATCATCGTCGTCATCGTCGCTACAAGATGTGAATGTGGTTGAAGCTGCGAGAAGTACTGCGATGCTAATGAATTTAATGTTTTTGTTCATCTTTAGTTTTGTTTATATAAGTTTTGTATAATAAAAAAGCCCATTGCGGAGCGTCTTGTGTCTCGCGCAATGGGGGCTTGGGTATAATCAGAATGTTGGTTATAAGATGGAGGCGCTGTGTGGCTCGACAGGTGTGATTGTGAGGGCCGTCGTAGCGTGCCATTTTATGAAAATGTTTCTGATGTTGCCCGTGGTCCCGCAGGCGGAGTTCATCAAGAGGGGAAATATGTAATGTGCTAGTGAGGCCAGGTCTTCTGACTTGTTCTGAGCTTATGGCGCGCCTTCCCGGGCTTTGCAACCTAGTGGCATGAGTGCGCCTAAGCCTTTTTGTGGTTAGAACTTACAGCAGCGGGTACTGTTCAGGATTTACACCTGATTCCCTAATGGGCCGTAGCGATTACAAATTTAGTAATATTTTTTGAATGGAAATGTATTTTTTGATAAAAATCTACGATTACATTTCTTCGTCGTATTTTTGGAACAAGAAGTCATTGTAGGGGAAGCGTTGGAGGTGAATCTCTTTGGCTTTCTCATAGAATTTTGCTTTCAGCTCGTCGATGTTGAGGCTCTTCTTAGCCGAAATGAACACGCAGTTGTCGTTCATCTTAGCCATCCACGTCTCTTTGAGCTCGTCAAGTGATATATTCTCGCGGGTGCGCGGTGTGAGGTCATCTTCATCTTTGGGCTTGTAGCTGAAGGCGTCAATCTTGTTGAACACAAGGATTGTGGGCTTGGAGTCGTCGCCACATATATCTTGGAGCGTCTTGTTGACCACTTCTATCTGTTCCTGGAAGTTGGGGTGAGAGATGTCAACGACGTGAATGAGAACATCGGCTTCGCGCACTTCGTCAAGTGTTGACTTGAATGATTCCACGAGGTGGGTAGGAAGTTTGCGTATAAACCCAACGGTATCGGTGAGCAAGAATGGTAAATTGTCGATGATGACCTTGCGCACTGTCGTGTCAAGCGTTGCAAACAACTTGTTTTCAGCAAATACGTCGCTCTTGCTCAGAAGGTTCATGAGGGTGGATTTGCCCACATTGGTGTATCCCACGAGTGCAATACGTGTCAGCTTACCGCGGTTCTTGCGCTGTATGGACTTTTGGTTGTCGAGGTCGCGCAATTCTTTCTTGAGGCGCGATATCTTGTCGAGGATGATACGACGGTCGGTTTCAATCTGTGTTTCACCCGGACCACGCATACCGATACCACCACGTTGTCGCTCAAGGTGAGTCCACATACGAGTCAATCGGGGGAGAAGATATTGATATTGAGCAAGTTCAACTTGTGTTTTTGCGCTTGCTGTCTGGGCACGACGTGCAAAGATGTCCAAGATGAGGCTCGTGCGGTCGAGAATCTTCACTTGGAGCTCACGCTCAATGTTAGTAACTTGCTTGGTGGTTAAATCATCATCAAAAATGACCATTCCCACTTCGTTCTCTTCGATGTACTGCTTGATTTCATCAAGCTTGCCCTTGCCCACAAATGTGCGCGGATTAGGGTAGTCAAGACGTTGGAGAAACGTCTGCACAGTGACAGCGCCGGCAGTGTCGGCGAGGAATGCGAGCTCGTCGAGATATTCGCGAGCCTTGGCTTCATTCTGTTGTTGCGAGATGAGGCCCACGAGGACTGCGCGCTCTGAAGTTTCTTGGCTGATGATAATATCTTTCATTAAATAAAGCGTTTTTTTACAATGCAAAGATAGCTATTTCTTTAGGAATAGCCAAATTACACCCTCTCGCTCCTCCTTCGCTCAATATTTCTCAGTCTTTCATGCATCCAATTGGCACAACCCACACACCGTCGGCTCGTTGATAAGCATATTCACCGCCGGTGAGCACCATGAGGAATGATGGATGTCCCATCTTCTCTGAATCAACTTTCTCTGATAACTTTATTAGATTGGCGGCTGCTTCTTCGATTTGTTTGCTCCCGAGCTTGACTTCTATGGCCGCCCATCGCCCGTCACGTAATGAGACAATCATGTCGGCTTCAAGGTTATTGCGGTCGCGATAGTGATATAAATCTCCGTCATTGGCTTGTGAGTATATCCTCATGTCGCGATGGCATAACGATTCAAATAAAAATCCGAATGTATTGAAGTCTTCAAGTATCATTCCCGGTGCAGAGCGTAGCACTGCTGCTGCAATTGACGGGTCAACAAAGTTTCTCTTGGCCGATGTGCGTAGCGCGCTTTTAGAACGCATAGCCGGTGACCATGCCGGCGTGTCTTCGATGACATATATGCGCCTTAAAGCATTGAGATATGAATCTAGTGTGGGCGCAGTCATTGATGATTCTGATGCTGCCACGTCTCCAATGATTGTGGCGTTTGTTGCCATTGTGCAAATATTTCTTGATAGAGATTTCAGTAGATTGAGTACTCGTTGAGGATTGCGCTCGATGCCGTCAACTCGTGACACGTCTTCTTCTATAATTGCGTCAACATAGTTTCGAGCCACTTCGAGTGCGTCATTGCGAGGGTAGGACAGCGATGCGGGCCATCCGCCACGGCATATAGCGTATGCCAAATTCTCGATGGTAAGCGATGAAAAAGCGCCCTGCTCTTGTGTGCCGTCAAATAGCTTTTGCAAAGAAACTTCACCTGATGATTCGCCTGATTCAAACAAACTCATGGTGTGCATCCTTACTCTTGAAATGCGCCCTGTGCCCGTGTGGGCAGTCGTGTTATCTCTTGGAACTGCCGAGCCGGTGAGGATAAATTGTCCCGGTAAGCCCCTGCGCCTATCCACTTCGGCTCTCACGGCATCCCATAGCACCGGTGCCATTTGCCACTCGTCAATTAGTCGAGGAGTGTCACCGGCTAGAAGCAATGACGGCTTGGTGTCGGCCATTGCCATGTAGGCCCGTGAATTATCAACATCTTGCATGTAGATAATGCTGTGTGCAAGCTGTTCGGCACTCATCGTTTTTCCGCACCATTTGCATCCTGTAATCAGTAATGCGCCTGAAGTTCTAAGCTTCTTCAGTAATAGTTTGTCGCTGATTCTTGGTAAATAAGAGTTGTTGTTCATAATCAAGGCTTTAGGCTGCAAAGATAATAATTATTTTATAATTTGACGGCGTTTTACTTTATAAAATGACGGAGATTTACTTTATAATTTGACGAAAGTTGGTTACATTTCTGTGACAAAACAATTTTTTTTGTCGTGCCGGTTAGGCGCAAAAAAAACTCCCGAGTTTCACAACTAGGGAGCTTCGTAATCGCT
>CAYTFG010000131.1:0-4413 GCA_964436925.1 uncultured Bacteroides sp.
GACAGAGAGCGCTGTCAATAGCCACAATTTTTTCAGAAGGATTTGCGGTATTTGTCGGCGGTGGAGTCTTCGAGGATGCTGAGGTAGCTGGTGTAGCGGGAAGCAGCAATGAGGCCGTCATCGAGGGCTTGCCGAACAGCACACCCGGGTTCGTGAGTGTGGGTGCAATTACCGAAGCGACAATCTTGGGCTATTTTGAAAATTTCGGGGAAGAAGTGGCTGACTTCAACAGAATCGAAGTCGATGGTACCAAAGCCTTTCACTCCCGGGGTATCAATGATGGCACCGGAGCGGTCGGGAAGGTCAAACATCTCGGAGAAAGTGGTTGTGTGCATACCGGTATCGTGGGTTGAGGAGATATCGGCTGTGCGGAGATCCAAGCCCGGGATGAGATGATTGATGATGGTTGATTTGCCAACGCCGGAATTGCCTGAGAAAAGCGTAATTTTGCCATTGAGACAGTCTCGCAGCTTGTCCAAGCCTTCACCGGTGGTTGCCGACATGATAATCACTTTGTAACCTATTGAGCGATAGAGATAAGCGAAGGCATCGAGATATTCGCGGTCATCGGCATCTTGGAGCAAATCAGTTTTGTTGATAACGAGAGTTGCGGGAACACGATAAGCTTCGGCAGTGGCGAGGAAGCGGTCAACAAAAGTGGTTGAAGTAACCGGATGAGCGAGAGTGATGACGAGGACGGCTTGGTCAATGTTTGCAGCGATAATGTGGGATTCTTTGGAGAGGTTGCTGGCGCGACGAATGATATAGTTGCGACGCGGCAAAATCTCGGTAATCCAAGAAGCCTCATCTTTGTTGGGATTAGCAGCAACGAGGACATTGTCACCGACAGCAACGGGATTGGTCGTGCGAATGCCTTTAATGCGGAAATTGCCTTTAATGCGACATTGGAGTTCCTCACCGCCAAGGGAAAGACGAACGACATAATGACTACCGGTGTTTTTAATAACCAAACCTTCCATGCTGAAATGAATTAAAAATTTAGTGTAAAGATAGCATTAATTGGGTTTAGTAGCAAGTCGGGGATGATAAAAAACGCATAGTTCAAAAAATAAATGACTATTTTTTACAAAATATTAGAAAAAATTTGTAAATTTGCATCGAGTATTTCAAATTATAAAAATTAATACGCACATTAAACTGTCTAATATTAAACTTTTTAAGACATGAATGTAGAAACAATTGGAACATGGGCAGGCCAAGTGTGGCAAGCCCTCAGTGAAGAAGCTTTAGGTATTAAACAACTAAAGAAAGCAACAAAACTCAAAGAGAAGGAGCTATATGCAGCTATAGGTTGGCTCGCAAGAGAGAACAAAGTTTCTATTGCTCCAGACGCAAATGATGAAAAAGAACTTATTATTACACTCTTGTAAGAAAATTTAGGAAACAAAGATTGTAAATAACTGAACGAAGCGATGCCTATAACGACATTGCTTTTTTTGTGTGCAAAAATGGAGTCACATAATGGGAGAAAAATTAAAATATGTGGTGATTTTTGTGTACTTTTGCAGAAGAAAAAATGTTATATAATATAGTAACCAACTAAAATAAATAATTATGGGTAAAAAAGCGTTGCTAATGATCCTCGATGGCTGGGGTATCGGCAATCACACCAAGAGTGATGTTATCTATTCAACTCCAACACCTTACTGGGACTCGTTGTTGCAAAACTATCCAAACTCACAACTACAAGCGAGTGGAGAGAATGTAGGTCTACCCGACGGCCAAATGGGTAACTCTGAAGTAGGTCACCTCAACATCGGTGCAGGCCGCGTGTTGTATCAAGATTTGGTAAAAATCAACAAGGCAATCAAGGAAGGAACCATCCTCGAGAACCCTGAAATCAAGAGAGCATTCACCTATGCAAAATCAACCGGCAAGGCAATACACTTCATGGGTTTGACCTCAAATGGAGGTGTACACTCATCACTAGACCACATCTTTGCATTGTGTGACATTGCCAAGCATTATGAGCTTGAAAATGTGTATCTACACTGCTTCATGGACGGTCGTGACACAGACCCACACAGCGGTAAGGGCTTCATCGAACAACTAGAAGACCACTGCTCAAAGACAACCGGAAAGATTGCATCAATCATCGGTCGTTACTACGCAATGGACCGCGACAAACGTTGGGACCGCGTAAAAGTTGCATACGACTTACTCGTTAAGGGTGAAGGCGAACAAGCAACAGACATGGTAGCAGCAATGCAAGCAAGCTATGATGCAGATGTAACCGATGAGTTCATCAAGCCAATCAATAACTCAACCGTAGACGGCACAATCAAAGAAGGTGACGCAATCATTTTCTTCAACTATCGCAACGACCGTGCAAAAGAGTTGACAATCGTGCTTACTCAACAAGACATGAAGGAAGAAGGCATGGAAACAATTCCCGGCTTGGAATACTTCTGCATGACACCGTATGATGCATCATTCAAGGGCGTACATATCTTGTTTGACAAAGAAAACGTAAACAATACACTTGGCGAATACCTTTCAAGCCTGAACAAGAAGCAATTGCACATCGCCGAGACTGAAAAATATGCTCACGTAACATTCTTCTTCAATGGTGGTCGTGAAACTCCATACGAAGGTGAAGAGCGCATCCTCGTGGCATCTCCAAAGGTTGCAACCTATGACCTCAAGCCCGAAATGAGCGCATATGAAGTTAAGGACAAACTCGTTGACGCAATCAAGGAAGACAAGTATGACTTCATCGTAGTAAACTTTGCTAACGGTGATATGGTAGGTCACACCGGTATCTACGAAGCAATCGAAACAGCAGTTAAGGCAGTAGATTCATGTGTACATGATGTTGTGGAAGCAGCTAAGGCTACAGGCTACGAAACAATCATCATCGCTGACCATGGTAACGCTGATAACGCAATCAACAACGATGGTACACCAAATACCGCTCACTCACTCAACCCGGTTCCATGTGTATATGTAACAGAGAACAAGTCAGCTAAGGTAGAAAACGGTATTTTGGCCGATGTTGCACCAACAATTCTTCACATCATGGGTCTCGCACAACCGAGCGAAATGACCGGTAAGAACTTAATTGAAGACTAATATTACCTTTATTATTCACCCAACAAAAACTCTCCTCAGAATAATGAAAGTTTTAAGAATACTTCTTATCGCATTGCTACCACTGAGCTTCGGCTCATGTGGTAGTAAGAGCGATAATTCTTCAACACAGGCGACAGAAGAGCGCCCGGACGAACAGCTCACCGAACGACAACTGGATGCCGAAGCCATTGACGACTATTTCGAGCTATTTAAAGAGGGATATCCTCCACAAGGCAAAGAATTGGATAAGGTCATAAGTTTGCTTGACAAGACATTTAACGAAGCTGCACACCAGCTTGATATTGTAACTCACAGCGACGATAATGCCGATGCATACAATGTGACTGTCGATGTGATGAGCGGAAAGTCGGTACACCAATCATTATATATCTATGGTTGTCTGCTCAACATGGATTTGAGCCAAGGACAAATAGAAAGAAGAAACAAGTTGACGAGTGAAGTGTCACAACTCAGAGAATATATAACTGCGGTTTATAAGCGTATGACGCCACTATATGCCAAAGATATAGACGAGATTCAACGTCACGTAGGCGACTTGATAAACATGAATTTGTAATGAACAAGCAATTATTATATATAGTATCTGCCCTAGCAATAGCAGGCGTAACATCATGCGGCGGAAACGGAGCCAATACCGATGACTCGGCGGCAAACTCAAGCGACAGCATCGCCACCGACACTACAGAGCAAGTCCAAGCGAGCACTGAAGAAGTGGTTGTTGACCAAGACGTGTGTGATAAATTTATGGCAATAAAAAATCCCACACCGGCTCAGATAGACGAGATGATTGCCTATGTGCAGAAGCTAAACAAGCAATGCGAAAACATCAACAGCGACAATATGACACCGCAACAAGAAGAAGAAATGTCAAAAATTTTGCCGTTGGTTGAAAAAATAATGAGCTGTGATTTGAGCGAAGAACAACTCAAAAAGTTAGAAGAATAAGCGAAAAACGGCGGATTCTGTGGCATTTTAATAAACAAATGCTAAAAACCAGCAGAATTGTAACAAAAATATGTTAACAGATTTGCACGGTAAGAAAAAAGTTCATACCTTTGCAAACGTAAAACGAAAACAACAACAAAAGACAATACATCGCGGGGTGGAGCAGTGGTAGCTCGTTGGGCTCATAACCCAAAGGTCGTAGGTTCGAATCCTGCCCCCGCCACTAAATAAAGACAGAGAAGTGTACTGAAAAGTATGCTTCTTTTTTTATCTATAATCATTCTTAAAAACCGAGGCTAAATATTGTCGCATTTCAAAAAATCACTAGCTTTGCAGTATGAAAAAAATTAAGTT
>CAYTFG010000132.1:0-4349 GCA_964436925.1 uncultured Bacteroides sp.
ATCATTAACCAACGCGCCTCAAGAAATCATACGTTTCGACTAATGGAAACTAACTATAGCCAACTCATTGACCGCTCAGTGTTTCATCTCGTGGGGAATTGTGCCGACGAGATGGGACGCGAATGTTATGTCGTGGGAGGTTATGTGAGAGACCTCATCCTCAAACGACACAGCAAAGACATAGACTTTGTTACCGTGGGGTCAGGTATTGAAGTAGCAACAGCAGTGGGCAAAAAGCTCCACACAAGAGTAAACGTGTTCCGCAAATATGGCACCGCGCAAGTAAAACGCGGAGAAATGGAGCTGGAATTTGTGGGAGCACGCCGTGAGTCATATCAACGAGACAGCCGTAACCCCATCGTGGAAGACGGCACTCTCGATGATGACATTGCTCGTCGCGACTTTACCATCAATGCAATGGCTCTATGTGTCAACAGTGACCGATTTGGCGAGCTCGTGGACCGTTATGACGGCATTGGAGATATCGAGCGCAAAATCATACGCACACCGCTGGACCCGGACATCACGTTCAGCGATGACCCACTGCGCATGATGCGTGCGATACGCTTTGCCACACAATTGAATTTCGACATATATCCCGAAACGTTTGAGGCCATTAAGCGTAACGCTTATCGAATAGAAATCATTTCGCGTGAACGCATTGCCGACGAGTTGAACAAAATCATGAAGTCAGCAAAACCATCCATCGGATGGGAATTACTGCTTCAATCGGGCTTGCTTAAGCTCATCTTCCCTCAACTTGATGCGCTAAAAGGCGTTGACGTGGTGAAAGGACGCGGTCACAAAGACAATTTTTACCACACACTCCAAGTGCTCGACACCGTGGCCGGCAACAGCGAAGACCTGTGGCTACGCTGGGCTGCCCTACTCCATGATATAGCCAAACCGGTGACAAAACGCTGGGATGACGCTATAGGATGGACATTCCACAACCACAACTTTGTAGGAGCAAAGATGATACCTGATATCTTCCGTCAACTCAAGTTGCCATTGAATGAGCATATGCGCTATGTGCAGAAGCTTGTGGAGCTTCATATGCGCCCGATAGCGCTTGTGGAAGACATAGTTACCGACAGTGCCGTGCGCCGTCTAATCAACTATGCAGGACCTGACCTCGCAGATCTCATGATTCTCGCCAAAGCAGACATTACGTCGCGCAATGAGGAGAAAAAGAATAAGTTCTTGGCCAACTTTGAGCTTGTTGAAGAAAAGTTCAAGGATATTGACGTGAAGGACTACAAACGCACCTTTAAGCCATCGGTTTCAGGAGATGAAATAATGCGTATTTTCAACATTCCGCAAGGCAAAACCGTTGGTTACTTTATGGATAACCTCAAGAAAGCACAACTCGACGTGGAGATACCCCACACTCGCGAGGCTGCACTTGAGTATCTTTATCAATTAGCCGAAAAAATTGATTTAAAACCCGTAAACCCACCTGAAGAATAATGTATTATGTTTCAAAACGGCTGGAAATATCAGCAGCCCACTTCTTGACTCTCAACTATGAGAGCAAATGTTCCAGAATCCACGGACACAACTGGATAGTAACCGTATATTGTCGCGCTAAAGAGCTAAACGAAAACGGCATGGTAGTTGACTTTACAAAAATCAAAGAGATAGTAATAGGACAACTGGACCACGCTTGCATGAACGACATATTGCCATGCAACCCCACCGCCGAGAATATAGCACACTGGATATGCCAACAAATACCACATTGCTATCGCGTAGAAATTCAAGAAAGTGAAGGAAATACAGCCGCCTATGAACTCGATTAACACCACATATCGCGTCAACGAGATTTTTTACTCGTTGCAAGGCGAAGGATATTTTACAGGAACAGCCGCTGTGTTTTTAAGACTCAGCGGTTGCAACCGTAAATGTTCATTCTGCGACACTGCACACGAAAATTTCACCGAAATGACTATTGCTCAAATAGTTGCAAAAGTATCGGAATACCCTGCACGACACTTGGTTATAACCGGTGGAGAACCGTTACTGCAGTTGGAGGACAAGTTGCTTGAAGCGCTCCATGAAGTGGGCTTTTTCATCCAAATTGAGACAAACGGGACATTGGCAGTGCCTGAAGTTGTTGATTGGGTGACTTGCAGTCCAAAGGCTGAGCCACTGAATATCAACCGAATAGACGAATTAAAGATTGTGTATCAATCACAAGATGTTGAGGCGATAGCGGCAAAACTGCCCGGGGCTCAGCACTATTTTCTACAGCCATGCTCAGGACAAAACATCGCTGAGACAGTGAAATACATCTGCGACAACCCTTATTGGCGTCTTTCGTTGCAAACCCACAAGCTCATCAACATCCAATAAAAAGGACCTACACCAAAGAATGTGTCAGTCCTTTTTACTATAAGCTTAATTGACAACGGCTATATTGCCACTATGCTTAATTTAGAATACGGGCGAGGTAATATTATCGTGAATAGCCTATTTTGCTGTTACATCCTCATTGTTTAGGTAAAGATGCTGCGCATAATACACAGGATTGGCCGACTCACTTTCAAAATAAATGTCACGCCAAGCAGATAAATCTGTAATGTTTACTCTTTTCAAATTGAAACAGCCATAGTATGCATCATTACCAATTGTTTTGACTGCGTTACCAATACCAACTGAAGTCAAACCGGTGCATGCCCAAAATGCTGAATTACCAATTGAAGATACCGAATTAGGCACGTTTACAAAATTTAGTCCGGTACATTCTGAGAATGCGTAGTCACCAATTGACATAACGGAACGACCAATAGTAATGGAGGTTAAGCCGGAGCATTTGTAAAAAGCTTTGCTACCAATGGTAGTAACTTTTTCCGGAATAATTATCTCTTCTATGCTATCGCAATAAGCAAATGCCCCACGACCAATAGAAGTTACAGAGCTTGGAATCTTTACCGAATCTAAGCCGGAGCATTTAGCAAACGAGCTATACCCGATTGAAGTAGTAGAATTGGGTATATGTACAGATTTTAATGAACTGTATGAAAAGAATGCATAGTCATTAATCTTTGTAATTCCATCGGGTATAATCAAATCGGTAATTACATCATCATTAAGATATAAAGACTTTGCATATCGCAGAGGGTTAGCACTACTATCTTTAAATTGAATTTTACACCATGCAGATAAATCAGAGATAAAAACTTTTTCCAATTTAGAACAGCCTGAAAATGCAGAGATGCCAATTGTAGATACAGAATTCCCCATAGTTAATGAACGCAAGTTAGCACAATCAAAGAAAGAATAAGGGCTAAGTTCAGTAACAGCATTAGGGATGGAGAACGAAGTTAAAGCATTACATCCGGCAAAGGCCCAACATCCAATTGAAGTTACAGAGTTAGGCACCTTTAAAGATTTCAAGCGAGAACAGCCACAAAAGGCAGAATCACCGATAGAAACAACTTTGTAGGTAACACCTGAATGGCTAACAAATTGAGGGATTTCAATTGTACCGGAATACTTGTGCTTTCCAGAGGTTATTACTTCGCAAGCATTATCACTAAGCTTGTTGTAGTAAATACCATTAACCTGAAAATCAAATGCTGAGACAGTGACGCATGTGCAAAGCATAGATATGCACATAAAAAGGTTGCAAATTTTTTGCTTCATGATTAGTTTAAAATTGAATTAAATTGGTTATTGATTTTTTTTGAAAATATAGCCGGAATAGGGATACGCCAAGAATAAACTTGTTATTCACAAGCAACAATATTATGAATTTTGGATATAACGAGTTAATCCACCAAATATGATGGATAAGCAACTATTACTAAATTTCAAGACTTGGCAGGTGAGAAATTAATTTTTCAGAGAGGTAATTGCTAGTGTAATATTTAATTATCATGAGAATAAATAGCCTCGGTCATCCTCTCGTTGGCAATAAGTAAGGTAAGAAAAAAAGCGTAGGAATCTGTACTGTTACTCGTTCCACGATTCGAGGCCTTCGCATTGCCCATCACAGTTGAACGAGCAACGCAGAAGCCCACGCTGATATGCAAACACCGAAAGGAGCACACCGATAAAACGGTGCAATCCATTTCGGGTAATAAACATACCCATGAGCATCTACTGCTGCTTCATTCTTGACTGTGATTTTGAAAGTTGCGAAGTTTCGAATCGCCAAGAAAGAGCGTTAGTAAACGCTTTCAATTATGTCTGAACCCCAACCCAAACTCCTCATTTATAGGATACAGCGTGAGATTCAGCCACAAATATAAGTATTTTTTTATAGATATAATGATTTTTCCTAATATTTTTCTAATAGAAAACCAATTAGAGGTCGATTAGAGAATGTAGAGCGATTATAAGTA
>CAYTFG010000133.1:0-4317 GCA_964436925.1 uncultured Bacteroides sp.
ATGGTATTAGATTTAAGGTTAAAGATTGTCGGTTGTCGTGAGACACCCGATTTTTTTTGTTTTTACCTGTCATCACCCGTTTTTCGGCGTTCTGACCGGATATTCGTGGCTTGCGGTGGAGTTTTATGGGCATTATTTCGTGAGGCGTGTTTGGGAGGATTCGCACTGCAAAGTTACAACAGCCCAACAGCGAAAACCCGAACATCCGACAATTAACTACTTTTTAACACAGTGATTTTGCAGTTAATCGTCTATTCAGCACCCGCTTAGCCATCAAAAAAAAATTGAAAAAAATTTTTCTATTTCCTCAGTTCGGGAAATTTTTTGGTCTTGTGAAGGGTCCATCCGTCTTTCCCGTCGGATGTCACCATCAATGCCTCGGTATTTTCTATGCCCTCTATCATCTCAAGTGCTTGATTGACAGGCATAGCCATCGACGCTGTGGCCAATGCATCGGCTAGCATTGTTGACGGCGCAATCACCGTAACACTCAGCATATCAGTCTTTACGGGATACCCGGTCTTTGGGCTTATCGTATGGCCCACACGGCCTTGCTTGGTATCTCGGAAGTTGCGATAGTTTCCTGATGTAGCTATACCACAATCACTTAGCACAATTATCGCCATCCGGTTATGGCCAAAATCGCCCTCAATCGGTGCGTCAACCTGGATGTGCCAGTCGTCACCTTTTCTGTTCTTGCCGGCAAGGGTTATTTCACCACCTATTTCGACCATGTAATTCTTTGAGCCATTGCGTTCTAACATTCTAGCAACCTCGTCACAACCAAAGCCTTTGGTTATCGCACTGAAATTGAACTCTGTATCGGCATGTTTCTTCACGATATGATGGTCAACAAGCTGACAATCAGCAATTCCAACTGACATCAGCGCTGTATCTATCTCTGCCTGTGTCAAGTCTCCGGTCCCGTTTTTGTAGCCAAACCCCCATTTGTTGACCAGCGGGGCTACTGTCGGATCAAACATCCCGTCGCTCAACTTGTTAACTCTCTGTGATTCAGTGAATATCTTCTCCACACGTGCATCAACCACCGGATTTTCATTGCGGTTGACACGGGAAATTATCGATGATTCATCAAACGGCGACAAACTAAGCTCAACTTGACGCATAACGGCTGTTATTGAGTCACTTAGGTCACTCGTGGCTTCATAAGTGATATGATAGGTCGTACTCCACACTGCGCCCTCGCTGTATCTGTACTCCATTGATTCTCTTGCACTTTGGTTATTTCCGCCACATGATGTTACTAATATCGATTGTATAACAGCAACCGCCCAAATCATGATAATTTTCATTTTTTTCATCACAAAAAATTTTATTTTTCTCAAAATTAGGAATGTTCCGTGAACTTTTTGTAACTTTGAGCGTTAATTAAACTAAAGGATTATGAGTTTTAAGTAATACCATTAACCAAAGCCTAAATCCTATTCGTAAACCCTTAAAAATTAATTCATTATGCCACGACAACATTCATTCTTATTTCTTGCTGACGGTTTCGAGGAAATTGAAGCGCTCAGTGTAGTCGATGTTATGCGCCGTGCAGGCATGGACGTCAAAACTGTTACCATAAATCCACAAAAGGAAGTCACTGGTGCTCACGGCATTAGTGTATTAGCCGACCACACTTTCAGTGACGTTAATTTTGAAAATGCTGAGTGGCTAATCCTCCCCGGTGGTATGCCCGGCGCAACTAATCTCCACAATTACGGACCATTAGGCACGCTCCTCAAAGCTCACCACGCCGAAGGTGGAAAAATTGCAGCCATTTGCGCTGCTCCGGCAGTAGTTTTGGCTCCGCTAGGTCTCCTAACCGGCCTTGAGGCAACATGTTACCCCGGTTTTGAAAAATACTGCGTCGGTGCAACAATGCGTGACGTCCCCGTCATGGCTCTCGACAAGCTCATCACCGCTAACGGTCCGGCTGCTGCTACTCGTTTTGCTCTCGCCATCGTTGCTAATTCGCTCGGAGAATCTGTTGCTCAAGAAGTTGGCTCAGGTATGTTGTACTACGACAAATCTGTTTCTTTCTACTTCTAGACAACTGGCTATCAGATTGATAAACCTTTTATACGCGCTCAACTCTCGCCTCCACGAGACGTTGGGCGTCGTCTTTTTTGGGCGTCACCAAATATTTTTGTAATTTTGCCGCATGAACATCATCTCTAAAGTAAAGAAATCCATTGAGAATGAGGCACTTTTGTCTCCGAGTGCTCGCGTTATCGTCGCCACTAGCGGTGGGGCTGACTCAGTCGCACTCCTCGCAATTCTCAATAGTCTCGGCTATGATTGCATCGCCGCCCACTGCAATTTCCATCTGCGTGGCGAGGAGTCTGACCGCGACATGAAGCACGTCCAAATGCTTTGCCAAAAGCTTAATATTCAACTACATATAACGCATTTTGACGTTCATCAATATTGCGAGCAGAAAGGGTTGTCTCTAGAGATGGCGTGTCGCGAACTCCGGTACGAATGGTTTGATAATCTGCTTGTTAGCTTGAATGCGGAGGCGATTGCTGTGGCTCACCACCGCGAGGACAACATCGAAACGTTCTTCCTCAATCTTTTGCGTGGCACGGGAATCGCCGGCCTGACAGGAATGAAGCCTCGCAACGGCAAAATCATTCGTCCAATGCTGGATTGCACTCGCGCTGAAATTGAAAAGTATCTGGCTGACAATGGATTAACCTACGTTACCGACAGCACAAATGCGCAGAATGATTTTAAACGCAACCGCCTGAGAAACATCATTTTACCTTCGCTTGAACAGAATTTTTCGGGTGCAAGCGACGCAATATTGGCAACTATCGCCAATCTCACTTCTCAACAGTCTGTTTATCAAGCATATATCAGCAATTGCAAGGCAAAGTATTTCAATGGCGACAGCATCGCGATTGACCAACTAATTGCCGAGGAATCTAACGCTCAAGTCGTTCTATTTGAACTACTTAAGCCTTACGGGTTCAATATAACTCAAGTAAAGGACATCATTGCGTCATCGGCTCAATCAGGTCGGCAATTTTCTACCGAATCAACTGCTGCTGTTCTTAACCGCGGAACGCTGGAAATCAGCACAAAAAGCATTGATGTTCAAGAAGATACTACTGTAACCATCGACCTATCCTCGTCCATTGACGAGCCAATTTCTTTATCAGTAGAAACACTGGTAATCAGCGACTTCGCCCCTTCACGCGACTGCAATTCCATCTACCTGGACAAGTCGGTTCTTGACGGCAACCCGGTTTTCCAACTCCGACACTGGCGCGAGGGTGACCGGCTGAAGCCGTTCGGCATGAAGGGCACTCAGAAGGTCAGCGACATTTTCAACAACGCTAAAGTCTCAATTACCAATAAATCAAAGATTTGGCTGCTCACTCGCAACGATGAAATTCTCTGGATTGTCGGAATTCGCGCATCGCGACTATTCCCGGTGACCAAAACGACCAATTTTTTTATCAAAATTACCGATAATGTAGTCAAAAAGGACAATTAATTACATTATTTCCAATATTTTACATATCTTTGTACGAAATTTATCAACAGAAATTTAATATCGTTTATTATGAAAAAGTTATTGTCATCAGCATTATGCTTCTTATTGAGTATCAGCGCTTTTGCTGACAATTCCATTTTTGACGCAGGACAACAAGACCCATATTTCGGTGCTCGCATTTCGCTTGACATTTCTTCACCCGGCGGTGAAGGTTGGCTGCCTGAATCACTGAACAATGGAGCAGGTTTTTCTGTCGGCGCAATCTACAATATCCCGCTCTACATGAACCTCTATTTTGAACCGGGATTGAACTTTTTCTACAACACTTTTGGAGATAAAATTTCTCAAATTGAAGGTGACAATATCCGAAATATCGACGCAAGTGTCCGCAATTTTGGCTTCAGAATCCCTCTAGCTTTCGGTTATCACTTTGATTTTGAGGACAATATCAAGGTCGCTGTATTTACCGGGCCACAACTCAACTATGGCATCTCAATGAAGGAGCACATGACCTACTCCTACGACGGGAATAAGGTTACAGAGTCAAACGGCTGGTATGGCAACGGCGCCAATCGCTTTGATTTACAGTGGATTTTCGGTGCATCGGTTACTTACGACCGTTACTACGTTGGTCTAACGGGCGGAATCGGCGCAACTAACCTACTTTCAGACACTTACAAGCCGCAAAAATTACATCGCAACACTTTCTCAATCTCTGTTGGTTACAACTTCTAACCGACTGATTATCACAGCATAAAAAACAGCAAGCAGTCATTTTGACACGCTTGCTGTTTTTTTTATTTCATTGA
>CAYTFG010000134.1:0-4250 GCA_964436925.1 uncultured Bacteroides sp.
AATTATGAAGAAATTTGTTTTCATCATTGTAGTTGTATTATGTTCGCTTCAGTCACATATATTGGCATTGTGTGAAAATAATGAGGCCCCTCATGTACAATATAACGATTTTACACTTTCGGCAAACGGTGACACCATCATTAAATATATTGGGCGTGACAGCATATTGAATCTCCGCCAAGACTCCATTTTAAACAACATTCAATTTATTGGTCGCGAGGCTTTTCGCAACAACACAGCATTAGTATCAGTCACCTTGCCCGAAAAGCTTAAAGCAATTGGCTCCTGCGCCTTTGCTGATTGCGTGAATTTAAGACACGCACAAATGCCTAATTCGCTATCTATCATTGGATTTTCAGGCTTTAGCAATTGCGCGAAGTTGGAATTAAACACATTACCCGACAGCTTAACTAATATTAAACGCTGCGCGTTTATGGGCTGCAATAGCATCTCTATTACTAAGATTCCCGATGGAACAGCCATTGGCTCTCTCGCTTTTAGTTACTGCGATAATATAAAAACAATAACTTTACCGGCTGAACTTGACACCATTACTGACCGTATGTTCTTCATGTGTAAAAACTTGGAAACTGTTGTTATTCCTCCAACAGTTAAAGCGGTAAAGAACAACGCCTTTTATGGATGCAGTAGCCTGAAGACACTTACGTTTCCTGAGTCGTTTAGCACAATTTATGGCAATCCTTTTGAAGGTTGCGATAATTTAGAGGCGGTATATGTGCCGAAATCAACTGAAAATGTGGTTGAATATACTGTTCTCGGCGCTAAATCATTAAAAGAGTTCAATAAACTAATTAGATATTGATATGAAAGCTGTTGTAAAAATTTTAGCATTTGCTTTGTGCTTCGGTAATTTTTCTGTGAATGCCCAACAAAACATTGAAGCACAATATGAATGTATCTATGAATATAATGTTAATGGCGAAAATAAGTCGGGTGAACATTTCTCAGAAACTTATAACGGCATTTTACAAATTGGCCGAAAAAACGCCAAATTTCAAGACTACACATCATTTCAAATTGACTCGGTGAAAAGCATCAATGCCGACGAGGATGTTTTGAAAAACTATACGGTTCAAGCAATTAAAAACGAATTTTTCTTTGACCAAACTATCTATCAAAACTTCCCCAAAGGGCAAATGTCAACAGCTAGCGTTGTAACACCAAATTATTACACCTACGAAGAATCTCGCAACCCCATCAACTGGACGCTTCAAGAAGTTTGCGATACAATTTGCGGTTACGCTTGCCTCCGCGCTCAAGGTGAGTATGGCGGTCGTCAATGGACTGCATGGTATGCGCCCGAAATTCCTGTTCAATTTGGCCCTTGGAAATTGACAGGGCTCCCCGGATTGATTCTTGCAGCATCTGACTCAGATGGCATTCACTCGTTCAAAGCCATCTCTTTTCGCAAAGCTTCAACTCCCATTGATATGCAGATTACTCCAAATGCAGTTTCCACTACTCGAGAAAAATTCATCAAATTAAAAAATAAGTTTGAGGAAGACCCGCTAAAGAACATTCCCGTTGAGTCAATCAGCGAAATGACTATCCAAAAACACGGCGACGGGCCTCGCTCCAGCTCTGCATTTATTAATGGAGTTCAACTCCGATTAAGAACCAACCGATACATTCCTCTCGAAATTAATTAGATATGAAAAAAGCGATATTGACTGCAATATCCTTTCTATCCATCATCGTTGCCTTTGCCGGTAACGCTACTTTTAAGGGGGTCATAAAGGATGAAAACGGGGAAGGCGTGGACGCTGCTATCATCAAATTTTTTAACGGTGATAAAGTCGTCAAATATGTTATGAGTGACGAAGATGGCGAATTTTCAATCACTCTTGACATTGATGCGCCATTTCTAAAACTTTCTATTGAGCGTTTGGGTTATGAATCAATCTATCGCGAAATCAAAAATTGCGACCAATCATTAAGCTTCTCCATTAAAGAAAAGCAGACCGAACTAAAAGAGGTCGTGGTCAGCGCTCCAATGATTACTCAACGCGGTGACACTCTATCCTATCGTCTATCCTCTTTTGCCGGGCTCGGTGACGTTAGCCTTAAAGATGCTATGAAAAAAATTCCGGGCATCGAAGTTGCCGACGCCGGTACTATCAAATATCTGGGCAAAGACATCTCCAACTTTTACATCGAAGGAATGGACTTGCTTGGCGGTCGTTATAATATCGCCACTAACAACATCCCGGCTTCTTACGTCTCAACTATCCAAGTCCTTAACAACCACCAACAAGTGAAAGCCGACAAGGACATCTTCAGTGACGATGTCGCCATTAACGTCAAACTCAATTCTAAAGCCAAGCTTCGTCCGATGGGCACTTATGAAGCTTGGGGTGGTGCCGGTGACAATGATTTCCTATATCAGCTTTCTGGCGCCGGAATGCTTTTCAAACCAAAATTTCAAACAATTCTCACTGCTAAAATCGGCAACATAAAAGAGTTTGCCGATGCCGAAAACCGAGACCTCATTGACAACAACAATGAGACATTGGCTCATGAAGCAATCGGACTATTGGGCGCCTCAACGCCTCCCATTTCCAGAGAACGATTCATATCGCCTAATGACCGTTCCATCTCTCTCAATTTCCTCAACAAATTAAGTGATGACGTTTCGCTAAAGTCCAACATCGGTTATTCCTATTCCAAAAACGACTACGATTTAGAATCTTCGCGCTCTTTCTTTGACGGCTCGGAATACGTGCTGATTGACCAGATACAAGCCTCTTCAATCGTTACTCACAAGCCGTCTTTTGGCATCAATTACAAATTAAACAGCAACAACCGCTACATTTCGGATGTTTTGACCGGAACTGCTTCTATTCTGCGTTCCGAATTACCAACATATAGCGAGAATTCCTACTACCGCCAGCTTCAACGACTGCAAGATTACAACCTGAAAAATCAATTTTCAACGCATTGGAGTCGGCATAATTTGAGATGGAACTTCGAGTCTATTTTAAGATTCACTACCACTCCTCACGGTCGCATTTCCATCACAAACGAAACTGACCAAAACACCTCGGTGACTAATCAAACGGCTCGCAGCTACTCTTTCTTTACTCGCGAAACTTTGTCGGGCATCTACCAACGTGGCAACACTAGATTTTACCTGCCTATTTCTCTTCAACTATCGTCTGACAAGCTAAGAACAGCACTTTCTCACGATGAAAATCTTTACAACAACACCATCAACGGTGAAGACTTCGTCGCCACTATTTCCCCTCAATATGAATACACCCATCCTCAACGCAAATACATATTTCGCGGAAGTGTAAACGTCAAAGGGGAATACACCAATTTCAGGAACTCTCAGCCATCTGATTCCCCCACCGGCATAAATAGCTTTCATTTCAGTTGCAACCCTAATATCTACTTCAATTACTCGCTGAATGCAAAGTCTTCTTTACGCATTCAAGCCTACTACACCCACACGTTGGGTGACATCATGGACTTGTTGACCGAGCCAATTCAAACCGATAACTTATCCCGCACATCTCGCATCGGCATCCTTTCCAGCCAAAAATCCTTGGTCGGCAATATCCACTACGACTTTAAATTACCCATCGAAATGTGGTTCTTTAACTTAGACGTCAATAGCGGACGAGTGTGGAACAATCTCCTTAACGGACAAGCTGTTACCTCTGATTTGATTCAATACAGCAACGTGCTGATGCCCAACCACTCCGACAGCTTCTCTTCTTCAATGAATATCTCAAAACATTTCCAAGCCATTAATACCAAAATCGCTGTTGGTGCAAGTTACCGATGGAGTCGCAACTCTATCTTCTTAACTAACACTGCAACAGACTACTATAACCAATCGTTCGTCATTTCACCCCAACTCTCAACCCGCCCTTGGGAATTTGTCGAACTCTCCTACAACGGTCGCATTTCCAAAGTATTTTCTCGCTATCTCTCCTACCATAGCAACTACATCGCTCAAGCCCACAAAGCCGATGTATCTTTTTTCCCGATAAAACCGCTCCAATTGACTGCTTCCACCGAAGTCAACTATCAGACCATCTCTGAAAACAACTCCAAGACAATAACCCTATTTGATGCCGGTGTTCACTACCGATTCAAGCATTTCAGGGTGGGTCTCAACGTCAATAACATCCTCAACCAAAAACATTATTCCTACAAGATTTTCAGCGGTTTAAACACATTCTCTTACGACTACAACCTTCGTGGCAGAGAACTCTTAGTCT
>CAYTFG010000135.1:0-4239 GCA_964436925.1 uncultured Bacteroides sp.
TACGATTAATAAAATTCGCTATCTTTGGAGCATGAAAATCATATCAAGGCAACTATATATTGAACATATCCTCCAATTTTTAAACAAGGGTATGATAATTGCTCTCACAGGCCAAAGGCGCGTGGGCAAAAGCTTCGTACTCAGAGAACTTACAGAAATCATCAAACAAAAGTCTCCGAGCGCAAACATCGTGTACATAAATAAGGAGAAAAAGACTTTCGACTCCATTAAAACTGATGCAGATTTGTCAGCTTACCTAGCCGATAAATTTCAAGAAGGCAACGACAACTATTTGTTAATCGATGAAGTACAAGATATTGCCGGGTTTGAAAATACCTTGAGGAGCCTTAATGCAGATGAAGAATGCCAAATTATCATCACCGGGAGCAACGCAACAATGCTTTCGTCGGAGTTATCCACTTATCTTGGTGGTAGGTACATCGACGTTCACATTCAGAGTTTATCATATAGGGAGTTCTTGAAATTCCACAGTATTGATGATTCTGCCGAAAGTTTAGATAAATATCTAAATTTCGGTGGATTACCTCACTTGTATCGCATTGGCCTTGATAATGAAGATATGATTTGGGAATACATTCACAACATTTACAATACCATTGTGCTCAAAGATGTTGTCCAACGCGAAGGGCTACGTAATGTTACCTTATTCGAAAATTTGATGTCTTTTATCAGCGACAATACAGGTCAGTTTGTTTCAGCAAACTCACTTTCTAAATACCTTAAGGCAAAAAGGGTTGAACTGACACCCCTAACAACAATAAACTACCTAAAAGCCGCTACAAATGCATACATAATTAATAAAGTACCACGATATGACATCCACGGCAAACGGCTACTTGAAGTTAACGACAAATACTACTTTGAAGATCTTGGGTTACGCAACATTTTAGTTGGAGGAAACCGCTCAAGCGATATTGAAAAAGTAATGGAAAATGCCGTTTATCTACACTTGAAAAATCTTGGTTATAAAGTGAACGTTGGCACGTTGCCAAATGGTGAAATCGACTTTGTTGCCCAAAAGAATGGAATGACAGTTTATTTTCAAGTTGCTTACCTATTAGTGGATAAGTCCACGGTTGAACGTGAGTTTGGTAACTTGATGAAAATCCCAAACAACTACCCAAAGTACGTCATTTCAATGGACCCCATTATAAAGCCCAAAGATTTTGATGGCATCACCCACATGCCACTGCGCACATTCCTGCTTACCGATAAGTTTTAGCGTAATATACGGCGGTTATTCTGCATCAGAATTGTGGAGCAGGCATAGGCGCTCAACCTCTGATTCAAATGTTTCACGATTGATAGCTCTGTTTCTGACAGATGTGCGATAGTTATAAATCGTTTGGGGTGAATAAAACAGCAGTGTCGCTATCTTGGAGCTATCTTTAATGCCCATTCTCACCATTGCAAAGATACGCAATTCGGTATTAAGTTGCTCATTGGGCTTCAGTTCAATTTTCTCGCCGTCACGCAACAATTTATTGAACTCCTCAACAAAATTTGGGAAGACATGCAAAAATGCCTTGTCAAAGTTGAAAAACAGCTCCCTGCTCTCGGCTTCATTGGTGCGTGAAAGTGCCGGCTTTAATAAATCGTCATAAAGACGCGCCTTTACCTTCGTTTTGACCGTCGAACGATATTTGTTGAACTTGTCAATATATGTGGCGCACAAATCCATAAAGAGATATACATATTGCTCACGCATAGCGTTGGTATCAACCAATCGCATATTAAGTTCTTCGAGCTTTGCATTAGCTTCGGCGATATCTCTAATATGTCGGCGGTCAGCCTTCCACTTCTTATACAGCAAGAACATATTAACAGCCAACACTACACATAAGACAATTATCACCCAAAGCGCAATATTCATATTATCATTACGCTTCACCATCTTTTGCTGATAAGACACAATGATGTCAGGGAACTTCTTGGCTATCTCGATAAGCCGAAGTCTATTATTATAAAAATATGCATCTTCAAGCGAATAAAGCAAATATCGATTTGCTCTATCAATATCATCATATTTTTTATTGATAAACAGCGCAAGTTGCTGTAGCGCAAGATTTTCCTTCAGCGGAGTCACTTGGTCTGAAATAGCAGCCTTGAGAAGGTATTCTTCATAGTGCTCCCAGTCCTTTTGGCTCTCATAAATTGTAGCTATCGCATACGCTGCTTGGGCATATAAACGTGTATTCTCGGGCGTCGCGCCTAATACTTCAGTATAAAGAGGCAATGCTTTTTTATATTGATGTAGACGCAAATAGCGCTCAGCAACAGCATACTTTCTACGCAGGCTACCTTCAGGCAATACCGAGATTAAAGAGTCAAGCGATTCTATGCGTTTTTCACGAAACTGATGCGTAAACGATGTATCGTCAGTGTATTCAGCCCACACTCCATAAATCCATTCACGCGCTGTATAGTATTCTGCTTTTACGGTGTCGGCCAATACTGAGCTATCTATCTCGTTAAGCAAATCATCGGCATGACTGAAATACCCGGTCGTGGCAAAGGCCATCGATTTATGGATTTTAGCTTCTGCAATACGGTCAACATTATTTGTTGCTGCGGCTGCCACCATTTCGCGATTTACACAGTTGATAACAGAGTCAGCTTTATACGTCAAAAATTCATTGAATAACATTTCATACAAGTTCATCACCTGTTCGGCATTTGCGGCATGCTGTTGAAGCATTGAGAGGCTGTCAATGCGTTGCACTTTTGCTTGGAGATATTTTTGACGGCAATTAAGCTCTTGCTCCAGTCGCGCAGTTAAGTCTTTTATATTGTCAGCATATAATTCAGGAAGTGCCGACAAAATCATTATCACAAGGAGTATAAAACGGCTCATTTCGTAAATTTTTTGCAAAGATAATAGCATATATCTATTCTTGCAAATCTACTTTGACTATTTTTAGGCCGACTCTTAATGTTTTGATTTACAACAAATAATAAAAATAGTTACTATAAATCAATCTACTTTACTATTACTAACAGATACACAGCGCGATTTGTACGATTAAATTTGCAAATAAACTTTATTTGCATGAAATATCATATTCGTCAAACAATCTCAGTATTACTTTTGTTGCCACCCGCATTTTTAGCAGGAGCGCACACAAAGGAAACCTCCGACACTATATCAGTCTCAAAGACTTCCAAAGGTGCAGAAAGAAATGTCATGCTTAACGCTTCTGACGCCACCAAGCCTCGTGAAATTCAGATAGGGTTGCCGTCTGAGGATGTCACAGTATATGAAAATGGACTTCCCGCTGTTTACTCTACAGCTGTTCATCAATTGGCTCGTCATTGGCGTAGCGATGCCAGCCTTGGTAGCGTTGGGCTTCTGACGCCCATGGAATCGGCCATCAAAACCGGAAACATCGCCTACTCGGTAGACTGCTATTCTAATCTCGGACAGAAAGAGTTTAAAGGCATCGTTAACTACCACACCAACCTTTTCGGATGGCAAAATGTTGACATGAACGTTTCAGGTGGTATCGGCGATAAATGGCTTTACACAGCCGGCACATATCAAAATTTTGACCCGGGTAGCTTTGACCCTAAATTTACCAACTACAGCGACCGCACTCAAATTTATCATGCCGGGCTCACTCGTTTGCTCAGCAAGGGTAAGATTTCACTTCTCTACAAGTTTGCCAAGAGTAGCGCTTTGGGCTCTATGATTAACTCTGCACCGTTTGTCTATGTTGGCGATGGCAGCGTGAAAGAAGTTCCCAACTTCTCGCTTGGCACCACTTCCTACGCTCCCTCAACAGGAACATTCTCTTACATGGATGTCATGGACGGCAAGATTAAGACCGGTCAATGGGGCGACTTCGTGGAAAACCGTTCTCACGAAATTGCAATGCTCTTTGACTACAATTTATCCGACAAGACAAAACTTGACTTGAGCGCTAAATACATGACTGCGCCCAAAGCCAATTACGTTGACTTCGGTGGTAGCACCATCTTCACCGCCACTGCAGCAGATAATCTGTTTGAAGACGGCTCGGAAACTCCCTACACCGGATTGGCTGAAGGTCGTCGCACATGGCTCCACTTTGGCAAAGTAAAAAACGCATTGCTCACGTCTGAACTCACTTCACAGCTCTCCGACAACAATAAATTGCGCATCGGTCTCAATGAATGGTTCTATCATCTGGATTACCACTCATCATCATTCCAATGGACCGGTACCGTCTCGGAATATCC
>CAYTFG010000136.1:0-4019 GCA_964436925.1 uncultured Bacteroides sp.
ATATCAATTGGAATTCAGTCATTAAATTTTTCGAAGCTAATTTTTTTATTATCCAGTTTATTTTGTTAAATTTGCCCCTGGTTACCCGAGGGCTTTTGTTTAGGAATCTAAGAGTTCGTAAAGAAGACCCTTGATTTTGTTGACGATTGGTTGATTTTTCTTATTCTCTATTGTTGCAATTAGGTCGAGAATTCGAAAAATCAACCTTTGCTTTCTTTTGGTTCTTCCATCAAATAAGCACCACGCTCCGCAATTAAACGCACGCTCTCCCTATCCAAACCACCGACCAAGTAGGACGACGGACAGCTCAACCACCGACCAAGTACCGCTCAAGTGGTAATTTCTGGTAGTTACACAGATAGAAACTCGAAGACCTCCCCGAGCGGAGCCGGTCAAACGGGAGGCGTGGGATATTGCGATTTATCTTATCATACTTGAAACTCCTTTATAGCACGCTCGATATCACTGTGAGTCTTTTTTAATACTTCAATATTCGTTCGGAAGTTATCTTTCAAGTCAAGGAATTGCTCCACTGGTTTGGATATATTGTGAAAATCCACTTTCTCTCCGTCAACAGTTATATATCTCCATGCAATGTTGCCCGGTTCTTCACATTTAATCCACCCTTCCGGAATATAGAGACCCTCCGGGAATTTTTCTCTTCCTTCTTTAGTTAATGAAACTCTTATGAAAAGCCTCCATTCTATGCACACATCAATCTTCAAATAATCACGCTTGAGGATTAAGTGGCATCCCTCCTTATCTCGGTATATTATCGAATCAAAATGCGCCGAATCATAACCTGAGTAATAGAGATTGTCAAGACTTGCCATAAAGTCGCTAATGAGCATTTGGCGGGCAATCTCCAATGATGACTCCGCCAATAGGGCGGCATACATAGTAGAAGAGGAACTTGTTATCAACTTTGCCACCTTAAATTTTTCAGTCAGTTTCCTGATTACTTCAATGTATTGCTCAAGGATAACTCTTAGGTTAAAGTTGCTATTCATTTTATCAAGACAATCGTGCAACCATTGAATCACATGTTCATGATATGAACACTGATTAAAATGAGCTCGACTTGTGCCCTTGGCACTTGTAAAAGATGGCTCATGGCCATCTAATGTCAGATAAATGATCTCGAATGATTTTGAATCGCCTACTGATTGAGAATATCTTCCTAATTGATTCGGTTGATCAGTGGCAAATATTTTGTTCTCGATTACGATGACGTTGTTGTTCCCATCTTCTATATAGATATCAATTCTTCCGCCATTCTCATTGTCAAAATCAATATTCCCACAGTCCTTTTCAACTTCTACCATTGCGGATTCATAGTCAAAATCCTTAAACTTTCCAGGAAGAAAGGTTTCAACAAACAAACGGAGGAATAGCACCCCCTGACCATGTGCGCCATTAGGGTCAAGAAGAGATGCAATCACCTTTGAATGGGTTAGTTCGCGAGTTTCCTGTCCGATTAAGGTTAGAAAATTAACTGAATCTGTGTTGGTCTTGCTTAATTCAGTAATAGAGTTAAGAAGTTTCCGTAGCATAGATATTATTATAGATTTAGGTTGTGCCTACGTTGACGCATTTCAGCATTGCGGCCGCAAGAAAAAAAAGGTGCGACACCCTTTGCGATTATCATCTTTTGTCGGTCCCGGTAAACCCTGAGTACAAATAAGAGGAGTCGTGAATCCATTGGATAATCGCCCAATCTATTCGCGAATATAGCAATTTCTTAGAAAACACGATATGCCATCGCTTCCCGATCGCAAAATTAGCACATCATTCGGCAACATTCATGCCGATAAGATAAAAGCGTGGAAGGCCGTAACATAGCACTACCGGAACCACAAAACTGATTATCAAACACTTCATCCTACACCCTGTCAGGCTTCAAATAATACGGCATCCACTGAGGGCATAAAGGACAAAGAGAGGCGAGCCACCGGGTGGGCCGCCTCTCCTTGAGTATTTTGCGGGGAAATGGATTTACAATATGGGATCCAGAGAAAAAGCAAATGATTTGCCATTAGGAGTGGAGAAGGTGCCAACGTATTTCAAGCTGTCAGAAATCTTGCCTTCGAACAGACCGGTTATGTTGCCGTCGGCATCATTTTCGCGAAGCGTGAGATCTCTGCCGTCTTGTTTGCCAACAAGGTACAGCCAATCGCCGGAGCCGGTTCTGGCATAGCGATATCTGCCTGAAACTTCGGGGAAACTTGAGAAGTCCATAACCATTTCGATGGGATACTTGCTGATTGCACCTGAGAATCCCTGTTCACCGTCCGGGAGTTCTAAGAAGTCATCGTCGCCATCGTTGCCCTCGTCACCGCCGCCATAGACCGATTCGAATGTCTCTTCTGCTGCGGAGAGCATTGAGGCAACGCTTTCAACGTAGTTAGTCAAACCGAAGACTATGCGGGAGTCGGTGGGGATGTTAGCATCGCGTTCTAACATCAGACCAGTGGAAAACACTGCGCTGGTGCCAATAGCCGGGAAATCAATGTTGCCAATGGTTTTGCCCTCCTTGTCGAGATATTCATAGCGCGAGCCGGTGAAAGCGACCAATGGGAATGTGGGGAAAGCAACATTAATGCTCCGATAGCCCGTGATGTCGGTGATTTTTTCGCCCGTCGCATCAAGCAGCGAATAGGTGCTGCCCACGCAGCTAAAGAAATTCTTAGTGCCGGGCACGTACGACAGAGCGTCGTAGCGAGCGCGAACCACTGAATTGCCAGCGTAGTCCATTGCGCCAAAGAGACCGTCCCGGGTTTTGAAGATAAATCCAGCTTCGGTGGTCTGGGTAACGGCAGCCACTTCGGAGTTAAGCCTTTTGAATGATCCGTCCTTGTCGAGGAAACCGCAGCGATTGTCGGAGTTGACAGCCACGCACTTGCCGTTGAAGAAACGGGTTTCGGCATTGATGATGATGTTTTCACGCACCTTGCCAACCACGGCACCGGTCTTGTCGATGATTTCCACCACCTGTTTGTCGTCGCGCACGGTCGCCACAAAGGCCACGCCGTCGCCAAACTTCGATGTGCCGTCATACTTGCATGGAATCACTAACTTGCCGGTGATGTCCACATAGCCCCATTTGCCCTCTTTGTTGACAACGCTCAGCATGCCGTCGCAAAAGTAGGACTGGCAGCCAATGACGTTGTCGGGCAGCGACACAGATTTTTGACCATCAATCGTTGTGATGTTAATCAAACGCTCTTTGTCGATGTAGACTATCATACCTTCGGCAGGCAGGCCCACAGACTGAAGGCGTTCCATGCCAGCCACCACAGTGGGCTTGCTTGCAGCTTTGTAGACGGTGAGTCCATCCACCTCAGGCACGGCAAAGACACCACTAATCACCGGGCTGGGTTGCTCTTTGAATTCATTTTCGAAAAGCATCTTGCCGTCAGGACCAACCATACCCCAGTCTCCAGAAGATGTTGTCTTGACCGCAACATACTGCACGTCAATGTCTTCGGAATCGCTATTGCCATTGCATGATGCTAAAAGCAGCATGGCAAGACACAGCGCAGGAAACGTTTTTCTCATACTATTTTTTAACTTAAGTTTTTCCACCGGGTGACACCCCTGAGCCCCGACTATGTGTAAATTGTGTAGTAAGCGCGGGGTATCCACTCAAAGCACCCGTTCCATCACCGCATGCTGTGAGCAAACGCTTTATCAAAATTGTCTCGTTCATGGCTGACCCGTGGACGTCTTCGCTCAGAGCCACAGTGCTCAACACTGCAAATTTAGCGTTTTTTTTTCAATAAACAAAAAATTGACAGATATGCTCCAACTGTTGTTACTCAAGTTTCGGATTTATGTCGATTTAGATGGCGTATAGGTCTAATTTTATATGTTCTGCAACTATAGAAAACAACGAAGCGTTGGAACCTTCGACATATCAACGGATTCAAGTAGATTTCCGTTTATCTTAGGCAATTATATCAACTGGAATTCAGTCATTAAATTTTTCGAAGCTAATTTTTTTATTATCCATTTTATTT
>CAYTFG010000137.1:0-4018 GCA_964436925.1 uncultured Bacteroides sp.
CATCATTTTCTTGCGGTTGCGAACTGATGGTTTTTCGAAAGCTTGGCGGCTGCGGATTTCTTTAACAACGCCTGTTTTTTCGTATTTACGTTTGAATTTCTTTAAAGCTCTTTCGATGTTTTCGCCTTCTTTTACTTGTACGATAATCATTTTGATTTCTTGATTTTTATGTTTTTGATTTTATTTATTTTTCTATGCGTTTTGCGGGGGCAAAATTACAAACTATTTTTTATTCCACAAAACTTTTTGTGGTTTTATTATTGACTATTAGCTATTTTTGTAACAAAAAGGCTCGTTGGCGTCCTTTTTTAGATTTCCACCTCCTTTGCAAATAACCTTAGAGCGGTTCTTAAATTAACTTTTGACATATATTATTTTGAATCGAATTGTGAAATTACTGAGGGTTAATTACTTAAGTAGTGCATGCTCGGGGTCGGTGTACCACTTGGAGTATTGCAAGTAGTTGTGAGCAATCTTTTGGTTCATTTCCTTGGATTGTGCAGGGTCTACCATCTTGATAAACTTGGCAGGTGCCCCACCCCACAACTCATTCGGGCCAATCTTTGTGCGTGAAAGCACAACAGCTCCGGCAGCAACAATTGCGCCTGAGCCCACCTCGGCATCGTCCATCACGACAGCGCCCATGCCCACGAGCGCATAGTCATGAATTTTTGCGCCATGGATGGTAACGTTGTGACCTATTGACACGTCGTTGCCTATTTCGATGGTTGACTTTTGATATAGAGTGTGAAGCACCGAGCCGTCTTGGATGTTCACTCTGTCACCGATAGTGATAGTGTTTACATCTCCGCGAATAACGGTGTTGAACCACACGCTACATTCGTCGCCCATGGTTACATCTCCCACGATTGTGGAATTTTCGGCGAGGAAGCAATCTTTGCCGATGCGAGGGGTAAATCCTCTTACTGGAATTATTAGTGGCATTTTTTTCTTATCGGGTTAATGGTTGAGTGTTTTTGATGAGCCATTGACGTTGCTCTTCTGTGTCAAGGTATGGCATCAAACGACGACGCACATCTTCGTGATAGTCGTTCACCCATTTAATCTCAACATCGGTCATTATTGATGTTTCAAACAATTTGAGGTCAAATGGATAGAGTGTCAATGTCTCAAATTTCAAGAATGAGCCGAATTCATTGGATTGAGCGGGAACTGTCAATACCAAGTTTTCGCATCTCACACCGTGGATATTCTCGCGGTATAATCCGGGCTCATTAGAAGTAATCATACCCACAACCAAAGGAATGGGATTTTCGTTTAGGCGCACACTTTGCGGACCTTCGTGAACATTCAAGAAATGACCCACGCCGTGGCCTGTTCCATGCAAATAGCTCAAGCCTTCATTCCAAAGGAATTGACGGGCCAACACATCAAGTTGAGCGCCGCGAGTGCCTTCGGGGTAAACAATTGAACCGAGTGCAATGTGACCTTTCATCACGAGCGTGAAGTCGTGGCGTTGCAAATCGGTGGGCTTGCCGAGGCTGACAGTACGAGTGATATCGGTAGTACCGTCAAGATATTGAGCGCCTGAGTCAACGAGCAACAAATTATCGGGGCTTAAAGTGGCATTAGTCTCGGGAGTTGCCTCATAGTGGACAATAGCTCCGTGAGGGCCAAAGCCGGCAATAGTGCCAAATGAATCGTCATAGTATAATGGAGATTCACTACGGAATTTTGTTGCCAATTTAGCTACATCAATCTCGGTCACGGTCTCGCCTGCGGCAAGAGCGCGTTCAATTTCCATGAATGTCTTCACCAAGGCAGCACCGTCACGCTCCATAGCCTTGCGAGTACCTTCGATTTGGACATCATTTTTGACGCCCTTAGGCATAGCAATGGGTGAAGTTCCGGTAACTACACGGTCACCAAGGATTTCAAACAATGCGTATGAATTTTTGGTGGGGTCAACAAGCACTTTTTCGTCCTTAGGCAAGTCATTGAGGAATTGCTTGATTGATGTATATGGTTGTGTTGCCACGCCCACTTCTTTCAAGTAAGCGGCAACTTTATTGTTGATTTTAACCGGGTCAATAAACAAGGTTGATTGTCCGGGAGTAACAAACAAGAATGAAGTTGCAACAGGATTATATTTCACGTCGTTGCAACGAATATTCAGTGTCCATGCAATCTCATCAAGAGCTGAAACCAATACTGAATGAGCGCCTTGTTCATTTACGTCTTTCAGAATGCCTTCTATCTTAGAAGCGGCATCTTGTCCGGCATATTTCAATTCGTGAACAAATACTTCACCTTGAGGTAAAGCCGGGCGGTCAAGCCATATCTTGTCGATAACGTCAAATGTTGTGCACAATTTGATGTCATGGGCAGAGAATGCCTTGCTATATTTTTCAACCTCAGCCGGTGAGAACAACAATCCGTCGATTCCCACAGTTGCGCCATGCAACAAATCTCCGGTGAGATATGATATAATTGATGGAGTGTCGGGCAGACCATCCTTCATTAACTTGATGCTTGAACCTTGGAGCTGAGCTGCTGATTGGATAAAATAGCGCGAGTCAGTCCACAACAAGGCCTCGCCGGCTGTAACTACCAATGTTCCTGCCGAACCGGTGAACCCGCTCATCCAACGGCGCACTTGCCAGTGGTTGCTGATGTATTCACTTTGATGAGGGTCGGCTTGTGGGATAATTACGGCTGCGATATCCTGCTTCTTCATCTCATTGCGCAACGCGTCAACGCGTGCATTAAACTGATTGTTACTCATGATAAGAGAATGATTAAAAATTTTCCAACTGCAAATATAGCAATTTATTCGGGAGTTAGCAAACACTCAATCGGGTCCAACGAGCACTTCTGCTCAAAAAAATCATCAGGTGTGCATTTTTATTTCATATTTTAGACTATTATTGGAATCTGTTATGATTTTATTTATTAACTTTGTCTAAATCTCAACACTAACACATAAAATGAAAACATATTTAGTTACCGGAGGCGCAGGTTTCATTGGCGCTAATTTTGTAAAATACTTATTGAAAACCTACCATGAGGATGTCAATATAGTTATTCTCGATGCCCTGACCTATGCCGGTAATCTACTCTCTATAAAGGAAGAGATTGAACTTCCTAACGTCACTTTCATCAAAGGCAACATTTGCGACAAAGAGCTCGTGGATGACATCATGGCTACACATGACCCCGACTTTGTTGTCAATTTTGCTGCGGAAAGCCATGTTGACCGAAGCATCACCAATCCTCGACTATTCTTGGAAACAAATGTTCTCGGCACACAAAATATGCTTGACTGCGCGCGCCGCTCATGGAGCTTGCCCGAAGGCGGTTTTAAACCGGGTAAAAAATATCTGCAAGTTTCTACCGATGAAGTTTACGGCAGTTTGACAAGAGATTTTGAATCGGCTCAACCGCTTGAATTGTCGCCCGAAGTTGTCAAAATGTTGTGCAACGACCGTCCTGATGACAAGCTAAAAACCTACGGCAAGGGATTTTTCACCGAGCAAACGCCCATATCTCCGCGCTCGCCTTATAGCGCATCAAAGGCTTCGGCCGATATGCTAGTCCAAGCTTATCATCACACTTATGGGCTTCCCATCAACATCACCCGTTGCAGCAACAACTATGGGCCATATCAATTCCCTGAAAAGCTCATTCCGCTGGTCATAAACAACATTGAGCATCGTCGTGCACTTCCCGTTTATGGCAAAGGATTAAACGTGCGTGATTGGCTCTATGTCGGCGACCACGTTGCAGCCATTGACAGAGTGCTCAACAGCGGTATCGTTGGTGAAGTTTACAACATCGGCGGTTTCAACGAGGAGCAGAACATCGACATTGTGCACCACATCATTGACTCAATTGTTGACATGAAAGGCGGCGACAAAGCCGAAATAGAAGGCCTCATCACCTATGTCACCGACCGTCTCGGCCACGATATGCGCTACGCCATTGACTCGTCACACATCGCTCGCGAGCTTCACTGGAGCCCGGCGATAGCTTTCACTCAAGGCATACGCATGACCGT
>CAYTFG010000138.1:0-4014 GCA_964436925.1 uncultured Bacteroides sp.
ATAACTATAAATTTTGAAAAATGGTGGGATAGGGCTCCAAATCTAGGTGTTTTTGCATAGATTTGGAGCCGTATAGCTATGTTTTGGTTGAGGTGGAAAGTTTTTTCAAAAAAATGTGCTCAAAATTTTGGTGGTTCAAAAAAATGTCGTACCTTTGCATCGCAATTGAGAAATCAAGCACATGACTCCGTAGCTCAGTTGGTAGAGCAACTGACTCTTAATCAGTGGGTCGAGAGTTCGAGCCTCTCCGGGGTCACCCAAAAAATAAGTCGCAAGTAGCAAATGCCGCTTGCGATTTTTTTGTTATGTACCTTTTTTTTAGTAAGTTTGTACTACAACTCAACAAACTAAACAAGATGAACCTAAAACCATTCACGCTCTCATTGTTCACCTTAGCAGCATCGCTGGGTGGCTACGCACAGCAATCGCTTTATAATGAGAACTTTCTACTTTCAGACGTCACAATTAATCAAGGACAGTTTAAGCACGCTCAAGATTTAAACATACAAGTATTACTTCAATATGATGTTGACCGTCTTCTTGCGCCTTATCTCAAAGAGGCGGGATTGACAGCCAAAGCCGAGAGTTACCCCAATTGGGACGGCCTTGACGGTCACATTGGCGGTCACTACCTTTCAGCATTAGCAATTAATTATGCATCAACTGGCAATGCCGAGGTCAAACAACGTCTTGACTACATGATTGCCGAGTTGAAACGTTGTCAGGATGCAAACGGCAACGGATATGTGGGCGGTGTTCCCAATAGTAAAGAACTTTGGAAGGAGATAACATCGGGAAACATCGGTGCCGTGTGGACTTGGTGGGTGCCCTGGTATAACGTTCACAAGACTTATGCCGGACTGCGCGACGCATGGCTCTACACAGGCAGCACAACTGCGCGCGATATGTTCTACAAATTCTGCGATTGGGGTGTTGAAATCATTTCTCACCTTGATGACAAGCAGATGGAGGCCATGCTGGATAACGAATTTGGCGGAATGGACGAAATTTATGCCGACGCGTATCAAATGACCGGCGACAAGCGTTATCTCACAGCAGCTCGCCGATTCAGCCATCACTGGCTTCTCGATAGCATGGCTGCGCACGTCGACAATCTGGACAACAAGCACGCTAATACTCAAGTGCCAAAAGTTGTTGGCTATCAACGTATTGCCGAATTGACCGGAGATGATACCTACACTCAAGCAGCGCGATTCTTCTGGGAGACAGTGGTTTACAATCGTTCACTCGCTATCGGTGGCAACAGCCGTCGCGAGCATTTCGCGTCAAAAGAAGACTGTCGCAGTTATGCCGAGGATAGAGAAGGGCCCGAATCATGCAACACTTACAATATGCTCAAGCTCACCGAGGGATTGTTCCGCATGGAGCATAATCCGAGATATGTGGACTTTTATGAGCGCGCACTTTTCAACCACATTCTCTCGACTCAACATCCCGAACACGGCGGATATGTTTACTTCACATCGGCACGTCCGGCGCATTACCGTGTTTACTCACAGCCCAATCAGGCAATGTGGTGCTGTGTGGGTTCAGGCATGGAAAATCATGGCAAATACGGTGAGTTTATCTACACTCACAGCAACGACACATTGCGCGTGAACCTATTCATCGCCTCAACACTTAATTGGAAAGAAAAAGGTGTCACAATCACCCAAGATACCGACTTCCCTTACTCAGAATCAACACGTTTCACCATCAACACCAAGGGCAGCAAACGCTTCTCGCTCGCACTTCGCCATCCGGCATGGTGTGAGGGTCTAGTAGTGAAAATCAACGGTAAAACGGTGGATATCAAGTCAACACCGTCAAGTTACTTCACCATTGACCGCAAGTGGAAAAACGGTGACGTGGTGGAACTATCTCTACCAATGCACGTTAGCATCGAAGAGATGCCCAATATGCCTAATTACTTGGCAATCTTGCGCGGTCCAATCGTACTCGGTGCCGAAATTTCGACAGACAACCTTGACGGACTTGTAGCCGATGACAGCCGATGGGGCCACATTGCCAACGGTCCGCTTGTATCGGTATTTGATACACCCATCCTAATCGGCTCACACAGCGAAATACTCAACAAGCTGAAGGGGATGCAACCGGTAGAAGGTAAGCCCATGCATTTCACGGTACCCGGCTTATTTACAGGCAAATATGCCAACATAGAGCTGCGACCGTTCTCAACCATCCATGACTGCCGTTACATGATGTACTGGTTGTCAATGACTAACGACGAATACAATGAATATCAAGCAAATGAGCGTCAAAAAGAAGAGGCAAAATTAGCGCTTGATGCCCGCACAGTCGATGCAGTCAATACGGGTGAGCAACAACCTGAGGCAGACCACTTTATGGAGTCACAGAACACCGAGCGCGGTTACAACCAAGACGAGCCTTGGCGCCATGCCTTCAACGGCGGTTACTTCTCATTCCTGATGAACACGGAAGAGAACAGTGACTTGCAATTGATGGTGCGCTACTGGGGTAACGAGCAGGGAAATCGCTCGTTCAATATCCTTGTTGATGACAAAGTTATCGCTACCGAGAACATTCAAGGACGCTGGAACGAGTCAGAATTTAAAGACGTAACATACGACATTCCAAGCGAATTGCTCAAGGGGAAGAAGAATGTACGCGTGAAATTTGCTGCACTTCCCGACAATTACGCCGGAGGAGTTTATTATGTTCGTTTGGTAAAAAAGAAATAAGAAAGAACAAGTAATTGGTCAAAAAGGCCAAAAGTTTGTACAAAATGCCTCTGTCGGTCGATAAGATACTACAAATAGGTGCTTAAGTGGTCAAAAAGTATTAACTTTGCAGTTCACTTAACTAATTTGTTTGTAACACATTCTATTGAAATTTTTGATGAGGAAATACATACTTGCTTTGATAGTGTCGGTGCTATCCGCATGGGGCACCGACGTCAAGGCAGATACATTTGAGCCACTAAAATTTGGGGATTTTGATAACTGGGTAACACGCAATATCAAAGAGTCCAAATTATTGGGAGGCAGTACCAAACAAGTATATGAGATAGCGCCGACAGCAACTGATAACACCGGCAGAGCCTACACAAACCGAGGCGGTTCACCTTGGGCCACATCCAACGTATTAGCAAACGTTGTTGGGATAGTAAAAACCAGCAACGCGGTATATCCTGACACCCGTTCAGGGTCAAACAAGTGCGTGAAAATGACCACATTGATGGAACATTGCAAGGCTGTGGGCATTGTCAATATAGATGTGCTGGTGGCAGGTTCAATTTTCTTGGGCAAAATGATAGAGCCCATCAAATCGACCAAAAATCCATATTCCAACATGGAAATGGGTATCGCCTTTACTCGTCGCCCGAAAGCGTTGAGGTATGACTACAAACTCTACATTCCCAACACCAACCAACGCACCTACAGCAGCGGTTTTGGCAAGAAAAAGACGCTCCAAGGCTCGGATGAAGCCGAAGTGTTCATTTTGTTGCAACGACGCTGGGAAGACGCTGACGGCAAGCTGTATGCCAAGCGCGTGGGGACAGGCCGCGAGCGCCTGAGCAAGTCAACAAACGGATGGGTGAGCAACCACTCAACCGTCATCCATTACGGCGACATCACCGGAACGAGCTACTACAAGTCATACATGAAGCTAATCGCCGGAGAAAAAGCCTATTACGGACGCAACAGCAAGGGCAAAATGGTTCCTGTTCAGGAAGTTGGATGGGATGACGCCGACGCAACACCCACCCACATGCTGGTGATGTTTTCGTGTGGAAGCGGCGAGGCCTATATCGGCACCGAGGGGTTGACACTCTGGGTGGATAATGCGGGGCTATTGTACTAATACACAGACAATTCGTCATAAATCAAATACATAGGATAGTGCTCCGAAGACGGCATCTTCGGAGCATAGGACGGAGCAGGACTCGAAATGCGACAGCATCTCGGGCCTTTTTTGTGGGCAAAAAATGATGAAAGAAAGTGTCGCCAAACTATTGACATCGCCTCAAAA
>CAYTFG010000139.1:0-4003 GCA_964436925.1 uncultured Bacteroides sp.
GAGAACAGCGACACCGAGAAGCTCAGCACGATGCCGTAAATCCCCAATCCCATTGGAAATGCCAAGATGTAAGTCGCAGGTATTCCGATGATTACGTAACACACAAACGCTATCCACAGCAGTGGCATCACGTTTGATGTCCCACGCAGAGCATTGGCAAATGTGATTTGCGTCGCATCCCCCAATTGGTAAAATATCAGCGGCACTATCAGCCCTACCGCAGTTGCCAGAACCACCGAATCGCTTGTAAATGCGCTCATTAGCCATTCCCCGCCAAACCAAAATGTCAGCGATGCCAGCGTCATCAGCACCAGCATGATGTGGTATCCCGCCCATGCCACGCGCCTCTGCGCCGCCTTGTCGCCACGTCCCGCCTCATTTGACACGAGCACTGACACTGCGCTGCCTATGCTGTAGTACACGCAAAAGCCTAATGTTCCGGTGATTACGATGATTTGATACGCTGCAAGAGGCACTGCTCCGAGCCACCCCGTCATTATCGCCGCCGCGGTAAACGAGCCTGACTCGAGCGACAGCTGTATTGACACCGGCAACGACGTTTTTAGCACCAATTTCTGCTGATTTTTAGTGATTTGCGAGTGAATGAACCCCTCACGATATTCCCGGTATTCTTTCTTGAAGAAGAATACCGCTGCAAATGCTATCGGACACAACCATCTGGCTATGAACGTACTAACGCCTGCGCCAAACAACCCCAACTCCGGCATCCCACATTTGCCGTATATCAACACATAATTCCCCGCCACGTTTAACACGTTGGAAATCAGTATTATCCACATCGGCAACTTGGTGTTGGTTATCGCGTATGCCCATTGAGCAAACGCGTTGAACAAGATTACCGGCAGTAATCCCGCCAGATAAAGCGCATAATACGGCTTCAATATCGGCATCAGCTCCTCAGGTTGACCCAGGCGCTCCACGTTCACGTATATCACGCCCATCACAGCCGTGATTAGAAGCCCAAACAGCGCATTTTGAGCCAATCCGTTGCGCATCAACGCTCCTATCTCCCGCTGCCGTTTCTGCCCAAATAGAGCCCCAACAAGTGGCGTGAGACCGTATGTGAACCCAATGCACGCAAATATCGCCACGTTGAACAAGTTGTTGACAAACGACGCCGACGCCAGCGCCTCGGTCGAATATCGCCCAACCATGATGTTGTCGGCAAATCCCACCAATATCATCCCAACCTGCCCAATCAATATCGGCAGTCCCAAAGTGATTATCGCACGATAATTTTGTCGCATTGTGCCCTTTCTAATGTTAAAGGGCACACCTCAGTGCGCCCTTTAAGCCTTTATAATTCAATTGTTTATTAGTCGCGGTTGTTTCCGAAGAATCTCAACAGATACAAGAACAAGTTGATGAAGTCGAGATACAAGCTCAACGCTCCCAGCGTTGCCAAGCGTCCGTGGCTTGACTCCGGGCTCATGAGCGCCATCTCCTTGATTTTCTGGGTGTCCCATGCGGTCAACCCTATGAAAATCAACACGCCAAGTCCTGAAATTATCCATTCAAAACCGCTGCTCTTCAAAAAAATGTTCACCAATGAGCAGATTATCAACCCAAACAGCGCCATTATCAAGTACGACCCAAATTTGGACAAATCCTTGTTGGTAAAGTATCCGTAAACGCTCATTACTCCAAACGTTCCGGCTGTGATAAAGAACGTCTTAGCTATGGACGTCGCTGTGTAAACCAAGAATATTGAGCTCAACATCAAGCCGTTAATGGCTGCATACACATAGAACAACACTGCTGCTGTCGTTGCGCTCAACTTGTTGATTCCGGCCGACAAGCCTAGAACTATGCCCAGTTCGGCAAATATCAGCACAAACATCAGCCATCTGTTATACACAAGATACTCTATAAAAGCGCCTTGTGATGCCCACAACGACACAAATGCCGTTACCAGCAGGCCGATAAACATTTTGAAATAAACTCGTTTCATCACCGATGAAACGGTTGCACCCAGTGAGTAATTCTCGCTGTATGACTGTGAGTTAAAACTTGGAGGATTCATGGTCTAATCTTCTTTTTCAAATTAAACAATCAACTCTCTACATTCGTTCAGGAACGCGGATTCCAAGCAAGTTCATGCCCGTCTTAACAACCTCTGCTGTCGCTTCTGAGATTGCCAATCGCAATGACCTTACTGCCGCATTTTCCTCGCGCATGATTGAGTAGTCGTGATAAAATTGGTTGTATTCTTTTACTAACTCATACACATAGTTAGCTATCAACGCCGGTGAATAGCTGCGTCCTGCTTCACCAACAACCCCGGGGAAGTCAGCTAGACGTTGTATTAGCGCTATTTCCTTCTCGTTGGGCTCTACTGCGCTATAATCGCTGATTGCATATCCTGCATCTGCTGCCTTGCGCAATACCGAGCGGATACGTGCGTATGTGTATTGGATGAATGGTCCCGTATTTCCGTTAAAGTCAATTGACTCTTTCGGGTTGAATGTCATGTTCTTGCGCGGGTCTACCTTCAACAAGAAATACTTCAACGCCCCGAGGCCCACGATTTCAGCTATATCTGCCGCTTCTGCCTCGCTGATGCCGTCGAGCTTACCGAGTTCTGCCGATACTTCACGTGCGGTGTTCACCATTTCTTCCATCAAGTCATCAGCGTCAACCACTGTACCCTCGCGGCTCTTCATCTTGCCCTCAGGAAGTTCAACCATGCCGTATGAGAAGTGCACGAGGTCTTTACCCCACTTGAAGCCCAGCTTGTCAAGCAACAATGAAAGCACTTGGAAGTGATAATTTTGCTCGTTACCCACAACATAAATCATCTTGTCGATGGGGTAGTCTTGGTAACGCAATTTTGCGGTACCGATATCTTGAGTCATATACACTGATGTGCCGTCGCTACGGAGCAACAACTTGTGGTCCAAGCCGTCAGCTGTCAAGTCAGCCCACACTGAACCATCTTCCTTGCGGTACATGATGCCCTTCTCGAGGCCTTCCAATACCTTATCCTTGCCTTCAAGATAAGTGTCGCTCTCGTAGTAGATTTTGTCAAAACCAACGCCCATGCGTGCGTAAGTCTCGTCAAATCCCGCATATACCCATGAATTCATCATCTCCCACAATGCACGCACTTCAGGATCTTTCTCCTCCCATTTGCGGAGCATTGCACGAGCTTCCTGCATTAGCGGAGACTTCTCTTTTGCCTCATCCTCGCTCATGCCTTTCTCTACTAGCTCTTTTACTTCAGCCTTATAGTGCTTGTCAAATGCTACATAAAAGTCGCCGATGAGGTGGTCGCCCTTCTTTCCTGCGGTTTCAGGCGTTACGCCGTTGCCCCACTTTTGCCATGCGAGCATTGACTTACAAATGTGGATTCCGCGGTCATTCACGATGTTTGTCTTTACCACACGATTTCCACACGCCTTGAGTATCTCTGACAGGCTGTGGCCCAACAGGATATTTCTCAAGTGACCCAAGTGAAGTGGCTTATTGGTGTTGGGCGATGAATACTCTACCATCACCAAGTCGCTATCCTCGCTTGCCGGGGTGATGCCCCAGTTCTCGGCCTTTTCTATATGTTGTAATACTGAGTTCCAGAAAGTTGGCTCAATGACAACATTCAAGAAACCCTTGATTACATTGAAGCGGTTTACTGCTGCCTCGTTTGCTACAAGCCAGTTCCCTATCTCTGTTCCCACTTGCTCCGGTGACTTCCTTGCCGCCTTCACCCATGGAAATACAACGATGGTCAAATTGCCCTCAAATTCCTTGCGGGTCGCTTGTGGCACTATTGTTTCAGGTGCAACCTCTACGCCGTATAGCTCTTTTACGGCTTTGGCTACAGCTTGGGATAAGATGTTATCTATTGACATGCTTTTGCTTATCATTTATTTGTTTTATACCTATTTACGTGCAAAGATACAACATTTTTATCGACTTGGCTATCCTATTCCGCCTTTTTATTGTCCGTTAGGATTTATTTGCCTCCCCGCATCCTCGCTTGTGC
>CAYTFG010000140.1:0-3950 GCA_964436925.1 uncultured Bacteroides sp.
ACTCTTCACGGACGATTTCGACGCAGCCGAAGTCCTCCATCCATTTCACGTCGGCCTCATAATCCGTGTAGCCCGGCGCAGTCATTATGTATCCTATTTTAGCCATATTAGTCAAGAGTGTGAATATTAATGCGCAAATATAATAATTTTATTTGAAGATAAATCAAACTCAGTTGCCAAATCTGTGTGTAGGCCCAAAATGCAGTAACGATTGGGGATTATTGGCAAAATATTCGGCAAATTTTCAATTAATAATTTGTAATTTTGACAGTTAATTGACTACACTCTAGTGGTGTGCAAATCGTACTTAGTTTTTAGTGGAGTTTAGTGGATGATTGTTACAATATGTTGTGTGATAAGGATTTACAAAATCATACTTTGAGTATGATAGTATAAAGTATTATAAATATAAAACCAAAATTATAATCATATAAAACTTATACTATATATTTGCAGCGTAAAACTAATTTTCTCAATTTGTTTCAAAAACAGTTCTCAATATGACAAATAATCTGACAGAGCGTCAAATGCTCTTAATCATTTCAATCTTACGCAACAGATATGTTTTTGGTTTAGTTAATGTCCTTGCAGTTGTAGTAATGTTATTTCTTGGTAGTTGCGGAAGTAAGCCTAAAGTTCAGGCAAAGGCGGAATATAGTACGGCTGATGCTCTGTCGGATTATGCGTTGTATGTTGAACGCATCTCCGCCAAGAAGAATGTCGACACCAAAGACTTCATATCCTTAGTTCAAGAGTGGAAGGAACTCGATGACACTATCGCTAACCGCCTTTTGATTGGAGCCGATACTGAAAATGTGGCAAATGCAGATTCGGTCTATGTCAATCTGCGTGAAAAGATTGTTGACGGGTTCGCAAATATGGTTGATGCACGTCAGCGTTCACTTAATGATTACCTGGAAGTATTGGTTGCTCTAACCAAGCCGTCACCGGATTCCCTTGTGACGTCAATGCATCGCTTCTACGGTTCGATGGATGGCACAAAGACCTACGGTCTAGGTAGCGCTGCAACAATTGTTAGATACGAGCAAATGCTTTCAGAAACAATTGCCAAGGGCTTGCACACCAAACAGGATGTTTTCGCTTTCCTCAGAGATGAAGATAGATCCTTCCGCTCATTTTTGGAGCACCTCTCTACTCTTGGCGATGTCCCACTTCTCAAGGTCCGTGATAATACATCAGCCCTGCTCAAACAGATTGTTGAACAGGCAGCCGACAAAGATGGCGTGTTTGCACCTCACGAAGTTGTGACTATCATTACCATGCGAAACGTTCGCCGACTGATGCAGAATGCGCTACAATGCGTCAACGACATCAATGCCGGTAAGGTCGGCGATACCGACCAAGCTGCAGCATATATGTGGATGCTACTCCAACCATGGGTATCGTTTGATGCCTATGCCTTCACAACAATGAGTGAGGCCCAATTCAAAACCATGCGCATACTCGCAACTCAAACGCCAAAATGTATAGTCAAGCTTGGCAACCCCGGATTCCCAGTCTCTATTGATGAGTTACCTGCTTTACTTATAAAGACATATATCACTACTCTTTAAAGTCAAATAATACCTCTATTATTACCATTATCACAGTTAAAACCAATGCAAAACGAAACTATTGATCGATTTATTAGTCATGCTAACTTATTAGCTAACGACATCCTCTCGCGTGACTATTTTCAAGACGCTGAAATTTACGATGACCAAGCATTGTTGACTTATGTATTTCCAAACAAAGTCAACTGCTATGAGCTACTAGACGAACTTGATGACAGCATGGAGATGGTCATCCTATACCATGTCATTCCAACAGATGCCACAGTCCTTGGTGAGCAATGTTGTGCATATTCCGACCCGACTGCTGAATACATCTTCAAGGTCAACGGTATCACAGATGATTCAGGTAAATGTGACACGCTCTATATCACGCTGTATGATTCAATAGAGGATCTCGCTATCGATGTTCAGATGGAACTCGAAGAACAACTTGATCGCAATAATGAGATAGTTTTCGCCCGACCTTTACGTGAAGTGTTGCGTGACTTCATTAGATAGCGCCGGCATGAAGGAGTCAATGTTTATAAAACTCGTTGAAATCATTCACGAATATCGCTCGTGGATTGATGTGGTAGACTACAAGCGGGCAACAACTCTTATGGCACGTTTCGGCTTGGCTTTGAAGCCCGTGCGTCGGCGAGTGCTTACATTGGTAGCTACCAGGCAACGAGGTCTCTATCCCAAGGGCCATGTTTGGAATATACCTGAAGATAAACTCGACCGAGCCGTGCGCTCCCTCAAACAGCGTGATAAAAATTTCTGCGAGCGTTGGAAGCAAGAGACACTTACGGTCAAAGACGCAGAATATCTAATCCGACACGCATCAAATGGATTTCTCATTCTAAATTTATATGAAGATAAGCTATGAATATACTAATTCAATTCTTTTACCTATCGTCGTTTATAACTCCGATACTTGCGCCGTTCCTTTATAAGAGCAAGCGTCCGGCTATGATTGATTTGTATTGCCGAATGACAGTATCGGCGTCGTTTCGCAAAGTCTACTCGCACGTTTTGACGCTATACTTGTTGGCGTTCCACTTCTACTATCTCTCGCTATACAACCATCCTTCATGGTTGATACCATCAACTATTCTGACGATGGCAACTTATGACCACTCATATTGCGAGAAGATATTCAACATCTTACAAACGAAGAGAACGCTGTTGGTCAGTGTCACAACAGCTATCCTTTGTTTGATTGTCCCTGCCTTTTTGCCTCTGGGCTATACAATATTGACCATTTCTATTGCTGCAGTATTTTATCCTTCTCATTTGCTACGTAACGAGCTTAGCACTATTGCTGAAAAACGCCAAATGTGGTTAGATAATCCTGACGATGCCGTATTCAAATACTTCCGCTGGGATTTGATGGAAGAAAACAAATTGGATAAGCAGGAACCGGCTGAGACCGAAGTTGATACGTTGCCAATTATAAAACAGCTTGATGCATTAGACCAAGATGAAGACTGTCATTATCAATTCCTAAAATACAACCCCGATGCTATCGAGGATGCTGAATACGTTGATGAAGAATAAATTAAAAAATCAAATACCCTAACTCTCAAATGAAAATGAATTATCAAACAACTCTCAACTCTGAAATGCTTCATTTCTTGCAAGACAACGCTTGCGATGGCGAGCGATATAGTAAGCTCAAAGCATTAGTGTATCTTCTTGATTCGGTAGCCGAGCAAGCAGATACAGACGTTGCTAACGGTCAGTTAGAAACTACAATCTCTGAACTCGCCGATGCATGGAACTGGAATCGTACCAACGTGCGTCTGTTTTTGAACTCGCTGGAAAATCTCGGTATACTTTCCATGGATCGCCAAGGTAAGTCAACAACTGTTACCATAGCCGCTACGTTTGGAGAACATGAACCGGCTGTGCGTTTGCTTGACGATGAAGAACGCGAATGGCTTCGATTCATTATGGGCATGGCAACTCTAGATAGCTGCCTTGGCTTGTTCAACGATAGCTTGGATTCGTTCGAGGCAAAGCTCGAAAGCATCAACGACCCAGCTGCCATTGGTGCTCGCTTGCGTAGCTTGGTCAGCCATCTATTGCTCAGTCGCACTAATACGCTTCGAGATGACGACGATGTCAATGAAGCGTTGCGCAGCCTGTTCGTGGATGATTGCAAACTAGACCTCACTCAGTTTCTGAGTCTGCTCTCGCTTGGCGGTCTCGCCGTTCTCCGTGAAGACTCCGACGACAGCCCATTGTTCGGACTTGATGAGCACTTGCTCCACAATATTAAAATCGTTCTCGGCTATTATACGCCATGGATATCAAAGCAGTAATAGCATGGTCGGCTTGCCGCCCTGAAACCCGAGGGAAATGCCTCCAAAAGCCAGCTTTGCTGGTCGTGGG
>CAYTFG010000141.1:0-3945 GCA_964436925.1 uncultured Bacteroides sp.
CCAAATTTCAGATACATGTCTCCACCTGTTTGCATACCGCCGGCATTATCATAGGTTTTTGAATTATGTGTGAATATAGGCTTTATCGTATGGTTGGTTTTATTTTCCATAATGATAGTAAATATGGCACAATTTCCGACCAATCTTGCTGAATTGCCAATCTTAATGTCAATGTTTGTGTTATTCCATGTAGCAACTGGCGTAGTAATATCTTGTTCTTGCTTTGCAGTGGAGCTATTTTGCGTATTCCCACCTCCAACTTTTGATTTTGTTTTTGTAACTTTTACGTCAGCCAGTTGTTTACCACCGGGATTGAATCTGAAGTCACTTAGCAGCATACCTGTTGTGATAGGGAACTGTGCGTTGGAAGTAGCGTTGTATGTTTGCTTCACTACATTACGCATCATATCGGAAAAAGATGCGTCAGCTTCCATATTGTCGATTAAGGCCTTTGCGAAAGGGCTATAGTCGCCTTCTCCATCTATTGCCACATTGCCGTTCTGTGTGGAAAAAGTAATGGTCATGCCGGGTGTACCCTCCATGATGGCCAGTCCGGCGTTGGTAGAGCGGCTCCATGAAGTCTTCGGATTGCGGCAGGCATCAAAGATAAGAATTTTTGTTTCACAGCCGGTTCGGTCAAGATTGTCGACAAACTCACCGGCAGCTACACATAAGTTTAGGCTCCCTACAGATTCGAGTTTAGCCTCAATGGGTACCATATAGTTAACATTTGAATTCTGTACGCCATGGCCGCTGTAATAAATCATAGCAACGTCATAGCCACGAGCATAGCTTGTGAATTTGTTGAGCAAAGTGCGCATATCCTCATATCTACATTCGTATCCCTCAAGAACGTCGAAACCAAGTTTCTGCAACTTCTCTGACATGCGAGCAGCATCAGTCATGGCGTTGCGTAAATAGCCCAGCGAAGCATAGTCGGAGTTCCCTATGACTAGTGCTATACGTTTATCGCTAAACTTGTTCTTATTTGTACCCTCAATCAATGTTTCCACAGACGCATTGACGTCCCGTGTTGAGGTCTTGTTAGTTTGCAAATAAAAGTCCATAATTGAGGTGGACTGTTTTGACTTAAACTGTCTGTTAGAGTAACGGCAAATCATGCCCGTTGACAGATTCTTCACCTCCAGAATCTGTGTTACAGGCGGTTCCGTTGCCCATTCTATCTCGGCATCCGATTGAAATGTCATCTTTTCTTTCACAACCTTGCCATTTATCTTTATGTTAGGCGAGGAGAAGCGAAGCACCTGATAGTTTACAATGTCCTGAGCCATTGCAAACAAGGCAACGATTAAGCTGAGTAAGAAAGTCATGTTACGTTTCATAAACTATTGTTTTTGGGGTGAATATTCTGACTTATATCTGATTATTTCGTTTATTATGGTAAGCATCAAAGAGGGAACGAATACTGACATTGATGTGCCGAACCACCACCACGCCACAAATATTTTGAAGCATGCGACAAAAAATGATATCCCGAGGAATGATAACAGAAACCTAAGCAGAGGCCATTTGTCGAAAAAGCGCTTCTGAACATTGATGTGGTAGAATAAGCCTTTTATCAAGTTGTTGGGCACAAGGATAACATAGAGTATGCAAGCAAAGAAAATTAAACGTACCAATTCAAACCATCCCATCAGATGCCGTCCTTCGTGTAGCTCTCTGTATGCCAAATAATTGAGCATAGGTCCGGGAATACTTCCGGCATACGTTGTATGCACATCATTATCGAAGTCACCGATTAGTACAACCTTACCACGAACAATGTTGCAAATTTCTTCGGGAGTATAGTAACGGAACACTTGTGAAGACAGTAGAGGGTAGTTCTGCACCTCCACGTTATCCTCTATCCGCTGTGCACTTACCACATCCTTTGGTATGTGAACAAACTGCGCATTGCGACAAAGACGCCAACCGTCAGAGGCAATGAATCCAAAACTTCTGAGACTTCTTTTATCCATGTCCATATACATTCGCAGAGCGACTGACACTCCTGCATTTTGCATGTATTCATATCGAGCGAAGCCGGTGAAGATTGTTACACCATAGTCGGCAATGGCACTTTTTACTAAAAGCGTCGAGTCTTCTAATTCCATGCCTGCATGGTTGGCAACCAAAGTGCTGCGCATCTTCTTTATCTGCGAAAACAAGGCAGCTGTGGTGATGGAGTCAGATTTCTGTGTGTATCGCGTACTCCCGTCTAAATATTTGGGGAATCGTACGTCTATGAATACCTCCTTGTAATCTGCGCCCTCTATTATTCTTAAGAACTTCAGTAGTGAATGCCTGTCTGTGATGGCTGTCTGACCAATTGTGTCGCCGAAATCATCAACAACTTGTGCCATTGACTTGTCATACGTCACATTGATGCACATCACTTTGTCCCAATCAAAGCCTTCATCGTTGTGCCACCGTTCAAAAAAAGAAATGAGATTGAGGTCGTCAAAAAGAGGGTATCGGCAACTCTCTACTATCCAACTGCCCACAAGCATAAGCACTGAGAGAATCGATATCGTCACATATTTTCTGTTTATGACATTCATCTTTTGTTCAGATGTGGGTAATTTGCACTCGTGTTATAAGCTATTTGAGTCGTGAAGGTAGCGGTGGTAGTCACTGATAAGTTGGCCGGCATCTTCACACACGCCCTCATCACGGCTCACACTCAGAGCACACAAGCCTTTGTAAACTCGCTGCAGAAGAGCCTGACGCTCATCATTGCAGTTCCATGGAATGTTGACGAAAACCGTGCTATAAGCATTGAGTGCTTCCTTTTCCATGGCGTTGCGCATATATTGGTCACCGCTGAGCACGAGTGCCTCAAGTTGTAGTTCTGTATATTTCATAATTCACAAAGTTTATTCTTACAAAGTAATATATTTTTAGTGGATTATCCTAATAATTAGCCAAAACTTAATTAAGATATTGTCTAAAACTTCGTCTGCTTATGTTGTAAAACATAAATATTTTTAGGGAAATGCTACTATGATTTGAAATAAATGTTTAAATTTACGAAAACATAATAACGCGATTGCGGAGTGATGCGCTTTTCTTTGCTGATATTCCGGCGTTTACTCAAATAAAAAAAGTTTTGCAATAGATTGCGATAATTTGTAACTTTGCACGAATTTTAACGGAATTTCTAAGGTATGAAAGACAAAATTGTTTCATTTTGTTGGCAGCACTTCTTGTTGGTTATCTCGCTTTTGATTATGACACTTGGAGTTGCTTGCTGTGTGCGTTCTGCCCTTGGATCAAGCGTAATTAGCGTTAATCCTTTCGTGTTTCAAGATGCCGGCAAACTTGGCAGAGTGCCGGCGCTAAGTATCGGTCAATATACCTACATCATGAATTCATTGTTTGTGGTGTTGCAAATCCTAATTCTTCGCAGACGGTTTGAATTGGTGCAATTGTTTCAACTCATTATCGGTTTTGTCTTCGGTTTGATGCTTGACTTTTGGATGATGCTAACCACATGGGTTGAGCCCGGTTGTTTATGGGAGCAAGTCGTTACACAGTTAGTGGGTTGCATATTCTTGGGCATCGGCATTGCTTTTGAAGTGCGTTGTGGTAGCGTTACCATGCCCGGTGAAGGGATATCTGTTGCTGTAAGTCAGGTTACACACATAGAATTCCCGAAAGTAAAGATTGCCATTGATGTTGCGCTCGTCCTCATAGGTATATTCTTTAGCTATCTATTCTTTGGCGCATGGCAATGGCATATTATTGGATTTGGAACTCTTATAGCTATGTTCCTTGTTGGAATTATCGTTAAGTGGGTTACAAAACATACACCATGGTTCGACCGTCTATTGGCGTACCATCCGGGCTTCCGCCGTTACATTTATGGCTTGGCGCGCCATCTCTATCCCAGAAAATAAGCCCGCCAAGTCCTGATTTAGCGGTTATTTTGCGTATTGAATGGCG
>CAYTFG010000142.1:0-3832 GCA_964436925.1 uncultured Bacteroides sp.
TTTATAATTGGAAGAAAAGTTATAAATTTACAGATGGAAAATCAACTTAAACAAGATACCAAACAAAATATACCTAAAATGAAAATCAATAAATCATTGTCGATAGCGACAATTCTTGCAATCGCACCGGCCGCCGCCTCGGCAGCAACCGTCTACTCACCGAATGGACACCTAGCACTTAACTACGGCCAAAACGCCGGAGAATTTCAACTTGTGCATGTTGACAAATCGGTGGCAACAAACATCATCAAGATAATCAACACCGGTATAGAAACCGACTACGGCAACTTCAAAATCACCGAGGATGCCAAGGTCACTGCAGGTAATCCGGTAAAGGTAAAATATGACATGATAGCCGGAAAACGCAGTCAGTGCACCAACGAATACATCGAGTACACATTTACCAGCAGCACTAGTATAGACCGTGATTTAAAGCTCGTGTGCCGACTTTACAACGACGGTTTGACATTCAGATATGAAATGGATAATCTGCCCGGCATTTCAATAACAAATGAGCTGACAACGTATGTTATCGACGAGGGCAAAAATCGCTGGATGCAAGGCTACAAATTGGATTACGAAATGCAATTTCCAAAATCGACTACCGGCGTATCCGAATCAAGACACTGGAACTATCCCGCATTAATCGAGAACGGTAACAATGTGTGGGCACTAATCAGCGAAGCGGGCATTGAATCAAACCACAGTGCTTCATCGCTTTACAACACTCACGAACCTCAATTATTCAAAATCCAGCCCGACGTAAACCAACTGAAAGCTGAAGGTAATTGGCACTCACCATGGCGCGTGGTCATTGCAGGAAATCTCAATGAGGTCGTAGAATCAACATTGGTAAATGACGTGAGCCCTGAAAGCCAAGTCAAGGACACAAAATGGATTAAACCGGGCGTTGCTTCATGGATATACTGGGCATACAATCACGGTTCAAAAGACTACCAAATCGTAAAGAAATACATTGACATGGCGGCAACAATGCACCTGCCCTACGTTTTGATTGACTGGGAATGGGACGTCATGGCAAACGGTGGTAACCTCAACGACGCAATAAAATATGCTAACAGCCTCGGCATAAAAGTACTTTTGTGGTACAACTCTTCAACCTCATGGGCTTCGGAAGACGCAGCAGGTCCCCTATTCCGACTCAATACGCCCGAGAACCGCGAGAAAGAATATTCATGGCTGGAGTCTATCGGTGTGGCAGGAGTCAAAATTGACTTCTTTGCCGGTGACACACAACCAACGATGGAATACTGCATTGACTTGCTCAAAGACGCAGCAAAACATCATTTACTTGTCAATTTCCATGGCGCTACAATTCCTCGCGGATGGCAACGCACCTACCCTAACCTCATGTCAACCGAAGGTGTCTACGGCGCTGAATGGTACAATTACTCAGCGACATTCACCAACGAAGCTGCATGTCACAACGCAACACTCCCATTCACCCGCAATGTCGTTGGTCCGATGGACTACACACCTTGTGCATTCTCCGATTCACAGAATCCTCACAGCACCTCAAATGCTCACGAATTAGCGCTAACAGTATTGTTTGAATCAGGCATACAGCACTTAGCCGACAGCCCTGAATCTTACCTTTCACAACCCGAGCAAATAATCTCATTTTTCGGACAACTACCAACAGCATGGGATGAAACCAAATTCCTATCAGGTTACCCCGGCGAAAATGTAGTTCTAGCGCGTCGCAAAGGTTCAAAATGGTACATCGCGGGCATCAATGGCACCGATAACAATGCCACACTCTCGTTCAGCACAGCCTTCATCAAGGGTGACAAGCACACAGTCACCACAATAAGCGATGACGCAAAAAATCCTTGGATAATAAAAACGCAAAAGCAGAAATTGGACAAGATAACTAATATTGATTGCCAAGGTCGTGGCGGATTTGTCATGGTCGTTGAATAAAGCATAAATCAATTGACATAGAAAAAAATAGGCCTCGCGACAGATTACTCTGTAACGGGGCCTAAATTATGGAATTAGAATAAAATGCGCCGACTGCGCAAAAAAGGTTGCGGAAATAAGAATTTATTAATTTTGTTCGACACTGCGTATCCAATCAGCTTCAGAAATAGAATCCTCGGCAAGTTCGGTAGCCTCAGTGGCATACTCTTCGTCATGTTGAGACTTATCAAGACCGATACGCTCGCTCTTGGGGCTAACTCGCATAGGAATCATCTTATTGGTGAGCCAATATAGACCATAACTAACAACAAAAGTATAGATAAAAACTAAAGCAATTACAAGAACGTGATTCCAGAAAAATTCGCCACGAGAAACCATGTCAGCATCTTGTGCGGCAAAATAATCATAAGCGAATATTCCGGTAAAGACGGTACCCAGGATACCACCAAGGCCGTGAGTTGGGAACACATCAAGAGCATCATCAAATGCATGGCGTGAATTTTTCCAAGTTACGGCAATATTGCAGCAGAGAGTAATGCAGAAGGAGATAAATATACTTTGACCTACAGTTACCCATCCTGCGCATGGAGTGATAGCTACAAGACCAACAACAGCGCCAATGGCAGCGCCCATTGCTGAAGGCTTGTGGCCACGGAGTGCATCAAACACGACCCAAGTAACCATTGCTGTTGCAGCAGCAGTATTTGTGTTCACAAATGCCGAGATAGCAATACCATCGGCAGCTAGCGAGCTACCACCGTTAAAGCCGAACCAACCGAGCCAAAGGAGTGCAGCACCAAGAAGCACAAACGGCACATTTGCAGGCTTACTATTTGAAGTATCAGAACGACGACCGAGGAAAAGAGCTCCGGCAAGAGCGGCAACACCTGAAGCGGCATGAACGACAATACCACCGGCAAAGTCATGAACATGCATTCCGGCAAAAAGGCCTTCGGGATGCCATGTGCAGTGAGCCAACGGACAGTAAACAACTATTACCCACAACATCATGAACACGAGATAGCCTGAGAAGCGCACACGCTCGGCAAACGAACCGGTAATCAATGAAGGAGTAATAATGGCAAATTTCATTTGAAAGAGAGCAAATAGAGCCAAAGGAATGGTTGTTGTAGCAACATCAATCTGAGATAAAGCATTGCGAGCTTCACCTTCAGCCATTACATTTTGAACACCAACACCGTGGAACATAAAGAAATCGGCTGGATTGCCAATAACGTGACAGATATCATCACCAAAAGCAAGACTAAAACCGAAAACAACCCAAATGACGCTAACGACACCCATTACGATAAAGCTTTGCAACATCGTTGAGATGACATTCTTAGCGCGCACCATACCGCCATAAAAAAATGACAACCCGGGGGTCATCATCAACACAAAGATAGTAGCAGTAATAATCCATGCAACGTTGGCATAGAGACTAGCCGAGGGCATATCAAACTGCCCGGCACTTTCCTTAGCGAATAAACCTAAAACACTAATAAGGGTGATAAGAGTAAAGAGTATCACCCAACGCTTTTTGATACGTTTTTCTTTTCTCATTGCGTATAAATTAAAAATAGTTCTTTATATGCGGTACAAAGTAAGCATTTTGAAACCGTTCGTGCAAATATTTTGTCATTTTTCTTTTATCAAAAGCAAAGAATTTACTTCAACCGGGTCTATTATGTGTATTCTGTCCAAACTGCCTAATTCCTCGTCGGCTGTTTTTCTAACGACGGGGTTCATATGTATCGGATACAGTGCTTTTACGTCGGGATGTTCGTTTAAGACACGCCTTATCGCCCTAAACATATGCCGCATAGGCTCACCCAGATTTTCACGTCTGTGCGCTGTAACTATTATTACGCGCTTATTTTCAAAATCA
>CAYTFG010000143.1:0-3761 GCA_964436925.1 uncultured Bacteroides sp.
GATGGCGCGCAACAGCGTTGTGACAGGCAATTTCTTCTTACGGTCGATGTAAGCATACATGACATTGTTAATGTCAGTAGCAAACTCAATCCACGATCCACGGAACGGGATGATACGAGCCGAATAGAGCTTCGTTCCGTTTGCGTGGGTGCTTTGTCCGAAGAATACACCCGGCGAACGGTGGAGCTGCGACACTACTACACGCTCAGCGCCATTGATTACGAATGTACCTTTATCGGTCATATATGGGATAGGACCGAGGTAGACGTCCTGTATCACGGTAGCAAAATCCTCGTGGTCAGGGTCTGTGCAATACAATTTAAGTTTTGCCTTCAAGGGCACACTATAGGTAAGTCCGCGCTCCAAACACTCCTCGATAGTATAGCGGGGAGGATCGAGATAATAGTCCAAAAACTCGAGAACAAAATTGTTTCGAGTGTCGGCGATGGGGAAGTTTTCGGCGAATACCTTATAAAGGCCCTCGTTATTTCTTTTTTCCGGAGCAGTTTCCAACTGTAGGAAGTCGCGGAAAGATTTTAATTGCACTTCAAGAAAGTCGGGATAAGGTAGTGGATTCTTGACAGATGCAAAGTTAATGCGGGGTTTATCTTGTGAAACTGACATCTAATAAAGGTTGTTTAAGAACTCAAATTAAAAAAGAACACAAAAAGGTTAAGAATCTTTCCGTTAAGAAGATTCTTAACCTAATCGCCTGTTATGCAGGCAATATTATTTCAGTTCTACTTCAGCACCGGCTTCTTCGAGTTGTTTTTTGAGGCCTTCAGCGTCAGCTTTAGAGAGACCTTCTTTAACAACTGAGGGAGCACCGTCTACGAGTTCTTTAGCTTCTTTCAAGCCAAGACCTGTGAGTTCTTTGACGAGTTTAACTACACCGAGTTTGCTTGCACCGGCGTTTTTGAGTACTACATCGAAAGACGATTTTTCTTCAACAGCGGCTGCGCCAGCTGCGGGACCGGCTGCTACAGCAACTGCGGCAGCTGCAGGTTCGATGCCGTATTCGTCTTTGAGGATTTGAGCAAGTTCGTTTACTTCTTTTACTGAGAGGTTAACTAATTGTTCTGCAAAAGCTTTTAAATCTGCCATTTTAGTATGATTTTATTTGTTATTTTTTTTCTTTTTATTTTTCTTCTTTGTTAGATAGCGTTTCTAAGATGCCATGTAGCTTGCTGCCACCTGAAGTAAGTGCTGATACAACATTCTTCGCCGGTGATTGTAGCAATGCAATAACGTCTGCGATAAGTTCGTTCTTGCTCTTGATGTGTGCAAGGGTGTCGAGTTGATCTTCGCCTACGTAGATTGTTTCTTCTACATATGCTGCCTTGAAACGGGGTAGAGTATCATCCTTCTTAACGAACTTCTTGATGAGCTTTGCAGGTGCATTACCCACATTTGTGCACATTACTGAAGTTGCGCCAGCTAGGACTGGATAGAGTTCGGTGAAGTCACCGTCTAGTGACTCAAGTGCCTTACGGAGCAAAGTGTTCTTTACAACTAGTAACTTAACATCGCTCTTGAAACATTCACGACGTAATTCGCTAGTCTTTTCTGCGTCCAATCCGGCAGTCTCAACAAGGTAAAAACCGTTGTACTCACGAAGAGTATTTGCGATTTTCTCTATTACTATAGATTTATCTTCCTTCTTCATCGTAGTCTTCTAATTTTTTAATTATTGAGCGTCAACTGATTTAACATCAATCTTCACGCCCGGACTCATTGTACTTGAAAGATAAATGCTCTTAATGTATGTACCCTTTGCAGCTGCAGGTTTTAACTTGATGAGCGTATTGATGAACTCACGTGCATTATCCTTCATTTGCTCGGGGGTAAAAGATACTTTACCAATAGAAGAGTGAACAATACCGTTCTTGTCTACCTTGAAGTCAATCTTACCTTTCTTAACTTCTTCAACGGCCTTTGCTACATCCATTGTTACTGTACCGCTCTTTGGGTTAGGCATCAATCCACGAGGTCCCAATACACGACCTAATGCACCAATCTTACCCATGATTGCAGGTTGAGTGATAATCACATCTACTTCGGTCCATCCACCTTTAATCTTTTCGATATATTCATCAAGACCAACGTAGTCTGCACCGGCTGCTTTTGCTGCAGCTTCAGCATCTGGATTGCAGAGTACAAGTACTTTTACTTGCTTTCCGGTTCCGTGGGGCAATGTTACCACACCGCGCACCATTTGATTAGCCTTACGGGGATCTACGCCAAGACGCACGTCGATATCGAGCGATGCATCAAACTTGGTGTAAGAAATTTCTTTCACCTTTTCAGCAGCTTCTGCTAAAGTGTAAGCCTTCCCAGCTTCAATCTTCGATAAAGCTAACTTTTGATTTTTTGTAAGTTTACTCATTTCAATTGAAGTTTATTAGTTATTTTCAGGGAATTGTCCTTTAACGGTGATACCCATACTTCTGGCTGTACCGGCAACCATTCTCATAGCCGATTCAACAGTAAAGCAGTTCAAATCTGGCATTTTGTCGGTTGCAATTGTTTTTACCTGTTCCCAAGTGATTTCAGCAACTTTCTTACGATTTGGCTCAGCAGAACCACTCTTAAGTTTAGCTACTTCCTTCAATTGAACGGCCACCGGGGGAGTTTTAACGACGAAATCAAAGCTCTTGTCGGTATAGTAAGTAATTACTACTGGTAAAACTTTACCGGCCTTGTCTTGAGTACGGGCATTGAATTGCTTGCAAAACTCCATGATGTTGATACCCTTGGAACCCAAGGCAGGACCTACAGGAGGTGATGGATTTGCTGCTCCACCTTTAATCTGCAATTTGATCTGTCCAGCAATTTCTTTTGCCATGTTTTTAAAACTTAAATTAGATTGTTAAACTTTCCGCGTGAATTGTACTCTCGTTTGTGCGTAACCACGGTGATAGCTCATTCTCGCTCTACTTGCGAATTGTCTAGCTCAAGTGGTGTCTTGCGACCAAACACTTTTACCATGACCTTCAGCTTCTTCTTCTCACGATTTACTTCTTCAATCTCTCCTGAGAACCCACTGAATGGTCCTGAATTGACCTTTACAGTTTCGCCCACAAGATAATTGTTGTTTTCATCGTCGGCTACATCAACCATCTCATCGGCTACCCCCAACATGCGTTGAACTTCACTGTTGCGGAGCGCTTCGGGCTTTGAGCTCTTTTCACGTCCGTGCAAGAAGTCAATTACATTGCTGGTGTTAACCAATGTGTGGATAACTTCACCGTTTAGCTCAGCTTCGATAAATACGTAGCCTGAATAAAGGTTCTTTTCTTTAACAACCTTCTTCCCGCCACGCACTGTCAAAACCTTCTCAGTAGGTACCAATACTTGAAAAACATAACGGCCAAGGTCAGTGTTCTTGATTTGGGCATCAAGGACTTCCTTCACCTTAGCTTCTTTACCTGAAATGGCACGTAGTACGTACCAAGCTCTCTTAGTTTCAGACATTGATATTCCGCTTTAAAAGGTTATGCGCCTAAGCTATAAATGAATTGCATCAAATGGTCAACCACTTGGTCCATGATGAAAATTATCAATGCAATGATAACGGAAGCAATCATCACGATGATAGCGCTCTTTGTGAGCTGCTTTCTGGTTGGCCAAGAAGTCTTATAACGCAATTCGTCATAAGACTCCTCTATATTCGTAAGTAGTTTCAACTTTTTCATTGTTATCTTAATTTGCACGGGACGAGAGACTCGAACTCCCGACACCCGGTTTTGGAGACCGGTGCT
>CAYTFG010000144.1:0-3603 GCA_964436925.1 uncultured Bacteroides sp.
TGGGTAGAGTTCTTATCCAACAGTCCGGCAAAATTGGCGGTGCTAAACACGTTTTTGTTCGTGAAGATGGTATTCGTGACAACCTCGAATACTTTCCTTTTGGTGGTCGAGTAGCTAATCCCTTCAAAGGTGCAGCTAAGCTCTTTGCCGGTGACTTGCTTCACATGAAATACGACGAGAACACTGAAAGCCCCGTACTTTATATTCTCAAAACTTTCAAAGTAGTTTCTGCTTCGGGCAAAACCGTTAACATCGAACGAAGCGGTTATCGTCACGTTCCCTTTGTTGGCGATGTTCTAACCATTGCTCCTGCCGAAATTGGCGGTCAAGGTGAAGCTCTCACAGTGACAGCCGTCGCAAAAACTACCGTTGATTCTGCTGATGTTTGGGCTTTGACTCTTTCTAAAGCACCAACAACTGCTCCTAAAAAAGACGACATTCTTGTTGAGGCTGACTCAGACGGTAAAATGTTAGTAACTAACGTTAACGCAGTAGCTGATTGCGACTACGATTTCTTGTTTAATCCTGCTGCCGACGGTGATTCAATGGACGACTTTGAATCTGCTCGCTACTTCATGACACCGGCACAAGGCGGAACAATGTACATCTCTAAGATGTCGCCCATTCCTGCTTGCGTTCTTGCACTCAACATCGCTAACGTTGATGGTTGGTTTGGCGTTCACGCTAAAATCAAACCTGCTATTCTCCAAACTAAAGGCTAATCACAATTAAATCCCTTAGAATATGAAATTCGATTTTAGTCAATCCAAATATGTAAAGCTGTTTGAGAACAGCGTAGAGGGTAAACAGATTATCCAAATCATCCTTAACGACCCAGACCTTATTCGTAGCAATTATGCGTTGTGGAAAACATTCTTCCCTGTAGCAACCGACATCGTACCAACGGCTAATGACGGTACAGCCGCTATTCGCATCTCTGCTAAACAACCGGAACACGCAACAATTGCCGATATGCGAGCACCACGCGGTAAAGGTCGTTTGCTCGAAGAAGGTGGTTCGAGCTTCTATAATGCTTCATTCGCCGACATGATTGCTCCCTCTTGGCAAGAACACTCTATGGAGCGTGAATACAAAGAGCGCATCTTTAACGAATTTGGCAACGAAGCTCCCCTTATCATGGGTTATGCAACAAATGTTCTTCAATTGCGTATCGACTCAATCGACATGGCATTGACTAACCTTGCTATGCAAGCTCTCTCGACCGGTAAAGCCATCTTCAATTTCGGTAAAGGTATTCAAGCTCCCATTTACGCTGCTCCTATCCCCACCGAAAATAAAACAAACGCCGGCTCAAAAGTTTGGACTGATGCCGATTGCTTGCTTCTTGACCAAATTGTCGAAATAGCTAAACACTACAAAGAGGATATTTGGGGCAATGAAAATATGGAGCTTGAATTGGACGTTACTTATGACCAATTCCGCAATGTATTCCTCAAAAACAAGCAAGTCATTGAAACAATCAAAATCAATTGGCTAACCAATAATGGCCAGCTCATCTCACAAGTTGATGCCGTACCCGCTTCGCTTATTTCTGAAGATTCATTCAATAAGTACGTTAACGGCGTATATCCCGACCTTCCCTATATCCGCGTAATCTCTGAGCACCAAAAAGACGGTGACAAAATTATTCACGGTTGGAAAGACGGTATTGCCGTCCTTCGTCCGCTTGGTATTGCCGGTCATACTTATCGTACCGACATTCTCGATAAATACTTGCACGAAAAATACGGCAACACACTCATCACCAAAGTATTCGGCTCAACTCTTGACGGCGTAGCAACCGTTATTAACACAACCGGTATTGACGGTGAATACAAGTATTGGGCTACTGATGTTGTTGCATCTGCTGCTCCTATGCTTGAAAACTACTTGTATCAAGTTCTTATTGACACAACTGTTGCCAGCGCCTAATCGCTCATTTTCATCATAAGTCAGTCAAAGAGCGGGAGTGTTTTATCTCTCGCTCTTTATTATAGAGAGTAACGCATAACCCAATGGGTTATTTTCTAAAATACAGACTTTTATTGAAAATCAATTAATTAACTATTTTTGCGTTAAAGGTAAAACAAGTACAGTATGGAGAATAAGAATATCAAACAACAGCGCGTTAGTCATGGCTCAAAAGTTAGCCTAGGCATACGCATCGTCACATCACTATGTGGTCTACTATTGTTAATTTGGTCATTCTATGTACCGCCCAAAGGCGTAATTGACAAAAGTGTTTTGTTCGCTTTTGGTGAAATGGCTGTTTTTGTAGCGGCTCTAATGTGGATTGACTATTACTATATTTTCAAAGGAAAGAAATACGTTAGACACAAGTAAACATAACAAAATAGTAACCTAATGGAAACTTTTACCTTTGAGGGTTGGCTTACGCAGTCGGCTCTCCCAAGCCTACTTGAGTTTATTATACCGTTGATTCCGTGGATATTCTTCTCGGTAATAATGGTATTGGCTGATTGGCGCTTCTCCATGCAGCTTTGGTCTAGCGATAAAAATCGCAAAACCGAAGATAAGCCACAAGCTAAGAACTTTCTTAATAGAATTGTAAACTCGCTTACCTATGTGTTATTAGCGGGTTGCTTGGCGGGTAGCTGCAAAAGCTATTCGTTTCTCTCAAACGGTGTTGAGATAATTGCTACCACCGGATTAATTGTTTGGGCTGCAATTGAATTTACCAAATGCTTCAATAAATACATGGAAATTGAGGGCATGGGTATCAAAATCAATCTGTTTAAGTTGTTCAAAAAAACCAAGGTTGACGAGGTTTTGGATAAGGAGAAGGAAAATGAAAATAACCCAATGGGTTAAACTCTAATTTTCAAGTAATAACGTACGAAAGACATTATTTTACTTTTGTAGTATGCAATTTGATTTGATTACATATATGGCAAACATGACCGGCTTTACTTTTGAACGCGGTCAATTAGAAAATATCGCGATGAATCGCGGTGTTCAAGATGTTATGTTTCTCTCCGATTTAACGCAGCGAGACAAAAATCTATTACTTGCCGATATGCTAATGGTAATCATAACTTCACCGAGTAAAACAGCCTCTGTAACAACACAACATGGTGATTACTCTACCACTATCGGCTCTGTCACTATTGACAACACCGACGAGCTTAGAAAGTTAATGATTGCATTGTATCAAAATCCTGACGCTGAACTCTCCGAAATAATGGCTTCATATAACGGCGGTGTTTCGTGGGTTCAAGAATTTGATTAAGCTATGCCGTTGAAAGAGGATATACTAAATGTCGTGCAATATCCCTACTATGGTTACTTTTATGAAGTAGGCGTAGACGAGGATTTACCTCTCAATGAACAAAAGACCATTGAGACTCTTGTTTTTGAGACGGTTTGCGATATTCAGCGCACGGCTAAATTGCATAATGGAAACTTACTTGGAGTTAATTATACCGTTTACTTTCCTCTAGAGGACAACCCAAATGCCACCGGAAGCATTGACCGATATAAACCGATAAAGATACGTCGTGGCATGACTTTTAGAGGAAAGTTTTACGGATATACCGTTGAGGGGCAAGTTGAAATTATTCGACCTTCACAATTAGGTGGTTG
>CAYTFG010000145.1:0-3573 GCA_964436925.1 uncultured Bacteroides sp.
AATCTGCAAAACTTTTGAGCAAAAAATCTCTCTTTTTTTTACTTATTTCTCGCTGAAGTTACCTAACTTTGTATTATAGTTATGGTCATGGATGTATTTTGAAGTGGCTAAATCTTTAAATAACAGCATTTAACAATGAAACTTACCTCATTAACCGCAATTTCTCCAATTGATGGCCGCTATCGTGGCAAGTGCGAACATCTTGATGAATATTTTTCGGAATATGCATTGATTCGTTATCGCGTAAGAGTAGAAATCGAGTATTTTATCGCTTTATGTGAGCTCGGCCTCCCTCAATTAAAAGGTGTCGACCACGCTATTTTTGAGCAATTACGTGCTATCTATTCTAATTTTACAGTCGAAAATGCTCAACGCATCAAAGATATCGAAGGTATAACTAATCACGATGTCAAGGCTGTTGAATATTTTTTGAAAGAACAATTTGACCGCCTCGGCCTCGAACCTTTCAAAGAATTTATCCACTTCGGTTTGACTTCTCAAGACATTAACAATACTTCCGTGCCAATGTCGGTCAAAGAAGCCATCGCTGATGTTTACCGTCCCGCTCTCGTTGAGCTCATCGAGCACCTCGAAGCTCGCGCTGAAGAATGGCGTGACCTCCCTATGCTCGCTAAAACTCACGGCCAACCGGCTTCTCCCACTCGCTTGGGTAAAGAAATCGGCGTTTTCGCTTATCGCCTCCGCGAGCAACTCAATGCCCTCGATAATGTGCCCGTTAGCGGTAAATTCGGTGGCGCTACCGGTAATTTCAACGCTCACCTCACAGCTTTCCCTGAAATCGACTGGCGCGAATTTGGTGCTAACTTCCTCAGCAAGCACCTCGGTATCCAACGCGAAAAGTTGACTACCCAAATCTCCAACTACGATAACCTCGCTGCACTTTTTGATGCTCTTCGTCGCATCAATACTATCATACTTGATTTGGACCGCGATATGTGGATGTACATCTCTATGGAATATTTCAAGCAAAAAATCAAAGCCGGTGAAGTTGGCTCTTCAGCTATGCCTCACAAAGTTAACCCCATCGACTTCGAAAACTCTGAAGGTAACCTCGGCATCGCTAACGCCATCTACACCCACTTGGCCACTAAACTCCCTGTTTCTCGCTTGCAACGCGACTTGACCGACTCTACCGTGCTCCGCAACATCGGTGTCCCCATGGCACACAGCTTGATTGCTATCGCCAGCACAATGAAAGGCATGGGCAAATTGCTATTGAACAAAGACGCTATCGAGCGTGACTTGGCAGGAATGTGGAACGTTGTAGCTGAAGGTATCCAGACTATCCTTCGCCGCGAAGGATATCCTCACCCTTATGAAACATTGAAGGAACTCACTCGTGTCAACTCAACCGTGACACCCGAAAGCATTGCTACTTTCATCGACAGCTTGAACGTCAGCGACGCTGTTAAAGCCGAGCTTCACAAGCTCAGCCCTTCAACCTACACAGGATATTAATAGTTAGGCAATAACCATTAAATAATAATATATTAAAAGCTTTTCAGGCACATTACAGTGCCGTGTTTTCGTCAAGTTGTCGTGAGACAACTTGACGTTTTTTTTGGTGCCGTGGGCTCAGCAGTGTCTTTGGAAACTATACAAAAAAAAGTAATGGCGATAGAATTTTTTATTCTCATCACCATTACTTTGTGTTTTGTGGATGTGGATTTTAACGTTAGAGGCTATTGCTCCTCATTACCACGGTTCTTGGCTTTGTTTTTAGTCTTCTCTGAAGATGAAGAATTCATGTCCTTCTCTTCTTTGAGGTCGATTTCGTTACGGTTCTTGTCCAGAACTCGATATTGCAAATAAGCTAGCGATTGGTCCGGCAATATCTTGAAGCAGCGACCTAATTCGCGACGCCATTTTCCGTACATTGAGAAAAATCCTTTCTTGAGGAATGCGTCGACATATGGGTGGACATACATGATGAAGCCTCGTTCATTTAGCGTTCCTGTCAGGTATTCCAACTTTTCTTTCAGCGTGTCGGTGAAAAGTAGGGAGGGTGCCACTTCGCCTTTCCCAAAACATGATGGGCATTTCTCGGTGGTCGTGATGTCTAGTGCAGGTCTAACGCGTTGACGGGTTATTTGCATGAGTCCAAACTTGCTCAATGGCAAGATGTTGTGTCGTGCTCGGTCATTTGCCATGACTTCGCGCATGTGCTCGTATAACTTTTGGCGATGCTCGGCTTTGTTCATGTCGATAAAGTCGATGACGATGATTCCTCCCATGTCGCGGAGGCGTAGCTGGCGTGCTATCTCGTCGGCGGCGCGCAAATTGACCTCGATGGCGTTGCTTTCTTGGTCGTTAGTCGCCTTGGAGCGGTTTCCTGAGTTTACGTCGATAACGTGAAGTGCCTCAGTGTGCTCGATGATGATGTAAGAGCCCGACTTGAACGTTACGGTCTTGCCAAAAGACGATTTTATCTGTTTTGTAATGCTAAAGTGGTCAAATATAGGCTCGTCGCTTTCATATAGCTTGACGATTTCACTACGTTCCGGCGCGATAAGATTCACATATTTTGTTATCTGTGAATGTATTTCGGCATTGTTTACGTGTATACTCTCAAATGTCGGTGAGAAGACGTCGCGCAACACGCCAACGATGCGGCTTTCTTCTTCAAAAATGAGAGACGGAACCGGCGCCTTTTGAGCTTTAGCTAGAGCTTCTTCCCAGCATTGTACCAGGGTTTTGAGCTCGTGGTTGAGGTCGGCTACGCGTTTGCCCTCTGCCGAGGTGCGCACGATTACGCCGAAATTCTTTGGTTTAATACTCTCGATGAGCTGACGAAGTCTTACCTTCTCCTCGGTTGTCTTGATTTTCTGCGAGATTGAGATTTTGTCGCTGAACGGCATTAGCACTAGATAGCGACCGGTAAATGATATCTCGGTTGTCAGTCGCGGACCCTTGGAGGATATCGGTTCTTTGACGATTTGTACAAGCAGTTCCTGTCCCGCTGTCAGAACATCTGAAATGGTTCCGTGCTTGTCTATGTCGGGTTGCAACTTCATTTTTGATAGTTGCGGAACATGTTTGCGGTCTTCGAGCAGCTGGGCTACGAAAGTTGAGTAGGATGAGAATTGGGAGCCAAGATCTAAGTAATGAAGGAAAGCGTCCTTTTCGTAGCCCACGTTGACAAAGGCGGCGTTCAATCCCGGCATCAATTTCTTGATTTTTGCCAGGTAGATGTCGCCTACAGCATAGGAAATGTTGCGCGCCTCTTTCTGTAACGAAACAAGTCGCGAGTCCTCCAATAAAGCTATGTTCACTTCATTTGGCTGGACATCTACAATTAGTTCACTCTTCATTTAGTTCATTAAATAGAATTTAAACACAAAGAACAAACGCGCGAAGGATGGAATAAACTGAGGTACCACTTCATCGAGTTTGTTCTTGTATGTGTTTAAGCGTTGATTTTCTGTGAAAATTTAATCTCAAGAAAATTCGCTATTTTATCAGAAGATTATATTATTTCTTCTTGTGGCGATTTTTTCTTAGACGTTTTTTGCGCTTGTGAGTAGCCATCTTGTGGCCTTTTCTTTTCTTTCC
>CAYTFG010000146.1:0-3534 GCA_964436925.1 uncultured Bacteroides sp.
AGCCAAGTAGACAAGCATCAGGAGCAAAACCGCAAGCATCAACAAGAACAGCACTAACCATCTAACTTTCAATTGATGGGTACGCTTTTTCATTTGCGCCATATCTTCTTGGTCTTCTCTAAGGCGTTGGCGCTGTTTTATCAGCTCTTTCGTCAGGGCTTCCCTTCTCCGTGCTGCTTTAGCTTGTTCCTCGTCGGTCATAACTATTGAAATTGCAAATGTGTTCCGGTGAGGCTTACTGTAGCCCCCTCGATTAACGGAATATTGTGGTCAACATGACCTATCGGCGCATTAAAAACAACCGGATAACCATAATCTGCTACCATGTTGTGTACCATTTGTTCCATTGAAGCGAAATTGGCATCGGGCTTGTATTCAGTGAATTGTCCCACAATCAAAGCCCTCAACGATGGCAAAACGCCGTTTAATCGCAATTGATATAGAATTCTTTCAATCTTGTAAATCGGTTCGGCAATATCCTCGATAAAAAGAACAGTATCGGGCTTCATCATGTTGAACGGCGTTGAGATGAGGTCGGCAAGCACAGCAACATTGCCTCCCAGAAGCGTTCCTGTGGCGTTTCCCGGCACGTTTAGCTCGTGGTGGGGCAACTCATAGCTCGGCTTATTTCCGCGCAAAATAGCGTACAATGTGGCGTTATCGGGATTAGCATCGCCTTGAGTTATCGCTTTTGCCATTGATGAGTGAACCGATGCGATACCCTGAGAATGCATCAAGGCGTGCATCGCTGAAATATCACTGAAACCGATGACCCACTTGGGGTCCTCACGCAGATTCAGTTGACTCAATCGGTCCAAAAGATGAACCACTCCATATCCCCCACGCGAGCAAAGCACTGCACGATATTCGGCATTGGTCAACGCCTCAACCATATCAGACAATCGCTCATCAATGCTTCCGCTGTAGTTTCCGCAACGACCGAGAGCGTGTGGCATTACTACAGGCTCCCACCCTTGGCGAGTGAGCTCGGCAACTGCTCCGGCCACAAAATCGGGATTAATGATACTCGCCGGCGAACAGATGGCTATCTTATCGCCTGCCTTCAACGGTGCGGGATATATGATATTTTCCATTTCTTTACGACACAAGAACGTTTATGCCTGACTTGCGCCACTCGGCTGCGATAACTTCGAGCTCGGCTTTCTCAATCTTTTTAAGCGTTTCTACGGGCGTTTTTCTATCCAGCGAGTACAACATTACCTCAGCGGGCTGAATGCGCTTATACGCGCTTAAAAGTGCCTCTATTTCGACGGGAGTAGTGTTGTTAACGGGAACGCCGTCAACTTTTCCGCGGAGCATCATTGTTTGGATAATGCAGTCGTGGCCTATCTTCTCAAGCCATCCCAGCACCTTCTCAACTGTAAATGAGGGTGATGTTGGACGGTCGATAGCTCGCATTGTCTCCTCGATGGCTGAATCGAGCTTGAGTATATTATTATCAACCTTCTTGAGCGCCTCGACAACGGCTTCTTTATCAAGATGAGTTGAATTGCTCAACACACTGATTTTCACGTTAGGATAATACTTGTCGCGCAATTGGATAGTGTCATCAATTACACCGGGAAAATCGGGGTGAAGTGTCGGTTCGCCATTACCCGAGAAGGTGATAACATCAAGTGGCTGTCCTTCCAATGACATGGTTTTCAACTTTTCTTCAAGTTGCTCCTTGACTTGCTCGCGAGTGGGCAACCCTGTTGTTCCCGGGCCTTGTGCGTTAAATCCTGCCTCGCAATAGATGCAGTCAAATGTACAAACTTTTCCATCGTTTGGCGCTAAATTGATGCCTAACGACGAGCCTAGACGGCGACTATGAATCGGGCCGAAAATTGTTGAATGGAATAAAACAGTCTGCATAGTTTTCTTTTTACTTTGGAAATTGAGTTCTTACAAATATTGCTGTGACTCGCGAGGTTATGAAGCCCACAACAGCCACAAGCGCAATAACAATCAGTAAATCAGATGGTATAACCTTCACCGGATACGCATCTATGGTGAGTTGTGACGTGTCGCCGCTAAGCTTGATAAAGCCACCATATTGCTGCGCCATCGCCAGCACCACTCCCAAGATGATACCCAGGGCACCACCCATAAACGATATCAGCCAACCTTGATACACAAATATGCGACGTACAATAGTCGATGATGCGCCTAACGCTCTCATTGTCTTCATATTGTCGTGCTTCTCGATAACAAGCATTGACAGTGTGGAAATTATATTAAATGACGCGATAACCAGGATAAATGCCAGCATGAGGAAGGTTATCCATTTTTCTATCGCTATCATGTGAAAAGACGCTTCTTGCTGTTGCAATCGGTTCTTGACCTCATAGCCATCACCCAATTGCTTCTTAATGTCATGAATAACAGCACTTTCTTGCGTTATATCAGCAAGCTTTATCTCTATGGCCGAGGCCTCGGTGCTATATTCAAGTATCTTTCTCGCTGTCTCCAGCGGAATAAACATAAAGTCGTTGTCATAGTCAGGCTGATTTACCTGATAAACACCTGATACCAACAGTGAATCACCCTTAAACGACAATGCCGGATTGGCAGTATTTATGTGCCCCTTGCGGCGAGGAACATACACGCTGAACAAGTGCTCTGAATCGGGGTGCAGCGACAAATTCACAGCCACTCCAGCACTCACCAACGCGCATTTATGCTCATATAGCTCAGCTACGTATGCGCCGTCGATAATAGCGGTATCTATCTTGGTAACTTGCTCATAATCGGGTGTTATGCCTTTAAAAACGATAGGCAATTGGCGAGAACCGCTGATGGCAAGCCCTCGTTCCTGCAACACAGGTGTTGCAACCTTCACCCCGTTAATCGCACTGACCACATCGGCCAATGAATCACCGTTGTGAATGACCTTACCCTCGGCACTGGTAATCTTCACCTCTGGGTCAAGCATCGACATGTGAGCCCTCGACAAATCGGCAAATCCGTTAAACACCGACAAAACCACAACAATAGCCATCGTCGCAACTGCCACACCCACCATCGAGATGATAGAGATGACGTTTACAGCGTTATGCGTTTTCTTGGAAAAGAGATAACGAATGGCTATTTTAAGTGGCAGTATCACTTTTGCAATAGAGAATCTATATTTTCGATATAATCAAGTGAATCATCAAGATAGAACGCTAGTTCAGGTGTCTTGCGCAACTGATATCTAACCTTTTGTGCAAGGTCATATCGTATTGTCTTGGCACTTGCCTGAATGCTTTCAAGCAACACTTGGCTCTTATCTGACGGAAATACTGATATATACACTTTGGCAATGCTCAAGTCAGGAGACACTCTCACAGCACTTACCGACACGATAACTCCGTGGGTTTTAGCTGTCTGCTGACGAAAGATTTCGCTCAACTCCTTTTGGAGCAAGCGAGCTATTTTGGCTTGGCGGGTTGATTCCATAATCTTCTTATATTGTTTGATTTCGTTAGTTATCACAAAGTTACTCATTTTACAGCAACATTGTGCGTGTGTTATTAATTATTTTGTTTTTTA
>CAYTFG010000147.1:0-3454 GCA_964436925.1 uncultured Bacteroides sp.
TCAAGACCGGTTCTGCAAGCCGTTCTGACCGTATGGCTAAGTACAACCAACTTCTTCGCATCCAAGAAGAACTCGGTGCTGCTGCAACTTACGGCTATGGTAAGAAAACTAAAAGACCTCAAGCTTAATTTAGCTTACGTCTAATAACTATAAAGCGAGACTGTCAATAGCGATGGTCTCGCTTTTACTTTAACAACAAAAGTCAACCCACAACCAAAACGAAATAACGATGAGAAGAAGTGACCGCGAAATGCCCGCAGATTGGGCTTTGGAAGTGTTGAAAAATGCGCCGTTCATGACATTGGCATTTATTAAGCCTAACGGAGAGCCTTATTCCTTGCCTCTGTCGGTCGCTGTCGCCGATGATAAGCGATTGTACTTCCACTGTGCCAATGTTGGCGAGAAGCTCGATTGTATAGCTCACAACGCCCGTGTCAGCGTTAGCGCTGTTGTCAAGAGTGAGCCGTGCCGAGTGCCCGACAATCCCGCTTACTTCACGCTGAGATATGAGAGCGCTACAGCTCGCGGCGTGGCATCAATTGTTGAAGACCGCGAGGAGCGCATCGAAGCCTTGCGATTAATCTGCGAGCGATTTTTGCCTTCAAACATGGAAAACTTTGACCGTGCCATTGAATGTAGTCTTGCTGCAACGACAGTTGTGAGAATTGACCTCATTGAAGCTCCGCGAGGAAAACGTCGCCAGGTCAAATAATCGCGGTGTCGCACGAATTGATACGCAAAAATTAAAGTAAATTAAAAAATATATAGCAAAAAGTATTGGACTAATAAATTTATTTGCTAATTTTGTCGCCATAAGAAGAATTACTAACCAATGAAAGTATTCTAGCGAATGAGTTTATTCCATATCGTCCCGCGCTAGATTTTTTATTTACTTTATTACATGTTTATACTGTCATGAGGGACGAATGCCAGTCATACCCTAACTATGAAAAATTTATTTTCCTTAGTGAATTTGGCAATCTGGATGATTGTCGGAGTTACCTTTACCGGATGTACGCTGGATGACCCCACTGAAAATTCCGGAGGTAGCAGTACAAGCGGCAACTACCGTTTGTCGTCAATTACCCTCATGGGTTCCCGTGTGTTATCAGCCTCGTATGATTCTCAAAATCGGTTGACCATGCTTGACGGCCGATATCTATGTGGCAGCACTATTGAAATCGAGTATGGCCCAATGGTCATAACGATGGTCACTTATGAAGATGATGGTTATCAAGCAACTGAGAAAACTATCTATTCCAACATCAAGTTGAACAGCCAAGGCTTTATTGAAAGCGTTTGGGACGATAGCTACACTTATGAGGATGGAGAATGGGTTTTGGACGGTCATTATGAGAATGATGTAACCGGAGAAAGCACGATATTTGTTTCCGACTCATCTACCGACAATTTTTACTATGACAGCAATGGTCGTTTGAAACAAGTTGTGATATCAACCGAGGCAGACCAACCGACCAATTATACTTGGTCAAACGGTAATCTTATTTCGATTGATGATGGTGAAGACACAATGACGTTCACTTATTCGTCAGCCGAGAATAAGAAAAACCAATGGAGCCCATCATGGGGTAGCCTTATCTACATGACCACCGGATTGTTTGGTAACGCACCTGCAAATCTAGTTTCGTCAGTGACATTTGACGGCGATGTGGTTAATTTTGCTTATCAACAGAATGCTGCCGGCTATATTGAGAAAGAACAGACAACGGTTGATGGAATGTCATTAGTGCTAACTTATAACTACAAAAAATAGATATTATGAAAAACTTTTTAATGATAATCATGCTCATTGTGAGCTCATTGGCTGTTAATGCACAAGAGCAAAATGATACGGTTTATAATGCCGAAACGCCTAGAAATTTCAAAGCAATTTGGGCGCACAGTAAAAAAGCGTTAAGCATCGGTTGGGTTAGCCAGGATTTCGGTTCCGAAACCAGTTCGGTGAGCCACAGCAAGTTTGGTGTTATGCTCAGGAATGAGCGCACAATTCCCATTCCTTCAAAACCAATTGGCGGCGTGTTGAAATTTGGTATCGACATAAATTTGCCCGATATCACTGTTACCAAGTATAATACTGATGATAAAAATCGTACGGAAGGCTGGAGTGATGAGACCGATTTTGAAAATCCATTAGGTGATATGGGTATGTGGACACTCAACATTGGCGTGGGTATCGGCCCGTCAATATCAGTTGCGCCGCTGTCATATACTTCAGGTTATGGCCGCTATCTCATTGCGAAGATATATTTCCATTACAAGCCGTCAGGCTCGGCACTATTGCTTGATGATGGCGGAGATATTGATGCTGAATATGCGTTCTGCAATATGTTTGATTTTGGTGGCAAAATCAGCTTCCGTCGCATCGCAGTCGGTGTTGAAGGTCATTGGGGTTCCGGTAAGTTCAAACCGATTGTATCGGTGGAAGACCAAGAGACCGAGAAAACCAAGTATAAATTTGCAGCTACACGCATATATTTGTCGTATTGCTTCTAGTTGGAGTGTATCCACGATGTGATATACCCTTTATTTCGCATTTTAAGATATCTCTACAGCATTTTAGTATCGCAGATGATAAATTGTATTACTGACGCAATTTGCGAGCAAATTAGGGCATTTAAAATGCGTTTTTCAAAAATGTAGCAAATCCGAGCTTTGTAACCGAAGAAACAGAGCTCGGATTTGATGTTTTTAAGAGCGCCTGAGCGGCGATTTAATCTTCGAGGTAGTAAGTGATGGAATTGACCACGCGCACGGTCTTGATGTAGGGTGTGTATTCGTCGCGGTCGTCAATTGAGAACTGGCCTTGTTGAGCGGTTTTGATTTTGCCGAGTTTGCTGTCGGAGTCTTCGGCAAATTTTTGGGCAGCCTGACGAGCATTTTTTGTGGCTTCGACAATCATTTCGGGCTTGATGTCGTTAAGGCCTGTAAATTCATATTTTGTGTGGTATTCATAGTCGCTGACCAGGCCGATGCCTTGTTTGAGCAACTCGGCTTGTCGCTTAATCAGCGAGTTAACCTTGTCAACATTGGATGACGACACGGTCAACACTGACGTAATCATGTAGCGGTTTGGCGAGTCGTTGTTGGAGTATTGTTGTGCGTCTTTATCCCACACGTTTGGCTCATTGATAGAAATTTCGCTTTCGGGAATACCGTTTTCGGTGAGAAATTTCACGATAATGTTGTTAGTGTTGTTGATTTGGTCATAGAGAGAAGGAAGGTCATTGCCAATAGTTTTAGTCACGATAGGCCAGGTCACTTTGTCGGCTTTGACATCGCGAGTGGCGAGACCGCGCACGACCACTGCACGGTCGTTAAAGGCGATATTGTTTATACCGCTTCTGAGGCATAAGCCCAAGATGATGATACCGACGGCAATAATGAGTGCCGAAAGTGAATTCTTTAAAGTTCCCATAGTTTTAGCGTAAAAAAA
>CAYTFG010000148.1:0-3437 GCA_964436925.1 uncultured Bacteroides sp.
ATTCTCTTCATCGCTGTCAATTCAGTTATATCATTATTCGGAGTTCCGGTGCCATGAGCGTTGATATAATCAATCTCTTCAGGTGAGAGCCCGGACATTTGTAATGCCGAGCGCATTGCAAGATATGCGCCCTCACCATTTTCAGATGACGCCGTTTGATGAAAAGCATCACAAGCATTTCCATACCCACTAAGAATGCCAATAATGTTTGCCTTGCGACGTATTGCAGAAGACTCGCTCTCTATGACAATATACCCGGCGCCTTCACCGAGATTAATGCCGGCGCGATTCTTGTCGAAAGGTCTACAACGCTCTTTATCAAGAATCATGAGTGAATTGAACCCATTTAGATGGAATTTAGTGAGCGCTTCAGAACCACCAACTACAGCAATATCGATTATTCCAGCCTTAATCATGTTTGCTCCTAGAATAATAGCATTGGCAGCTGATGAACATGCGGTTGACGTCGTGGTTACAGAGGAAAATTTGCCAATGGCATCGGCAATAAGCTCCGTTGAATATCCGCAATCATTGTATTTAAGTTCCATACATTCAGCAGAATGTTCAATGCCTTCAATTAACGGTGCGATATGCTGTTCTGTTTTATCCATACCACCAACAGTTGTCCCGCTAATAAATGCTGCTTTAGCAATATCCGCAGCGGTTAGTTTCGCTGATGTGACAGCTTCTTTTGCGGCAAAGATACCAAGTAATACTGTGCGTAGTTCACTCGTAGGGTATTCAACGCTGAGCATTTGTGACATTTTGGTATTTGAGAGGGGAACTTCACCAACAGGAATTTCATTGTGCTCTGTTGACAAATAAGACACCTTGCCAATGCCACTTTTACCGTTTATTAACGATTGAAGCGTAGCATCGACACCAACACCAATTGCCGAAATAATTCCGGCACCTGTCACAAATACTTTATTACTCATAATTACTTTTTGCGATTTTTGCTTACGTAGTCAGCTATGGAAGCAACCGACTTAAAAATTGCTTTTCCTTCGGCGGGATTCGACAATTTAATACCATACTCGCGTTCCAGAAGGACGATGAGTTCCAATGCATCGATTGAGTCAAGTCCAAGACCTTCTCCAAACAATGGCGCATCAGCGTTAATATCATCAGCTGTCATGTCTTCGAGGTTTAATACCTCAATGATTTGATTTTTGAGTTGAGAAATCAAGTTGTTCATATTTGTCAATTATTATTTGTTACTAATTTAATATGTGCAATATAGTTAGAATCATCGGTATATTCTATCCAACCGGTCAAAATCATTGAAGGATTTGACGTCAGATACGCAGATTCAAGTACATTATCCATTACTGATTGGTTTTCTTCATCTAAAATATAGAATGATGTCTCACCATAAATCTTATGTCGAATCGCAATCTCACCCGTGACAATATTCGCCAATGTATAAACGAATAAAGCCGGACTTGGAAAGTAGTTTTCGGAACGGAGCGTCTGCTGATAATTTCTATCAGCAATCAATGAGCCACTGCGATTAAACAGAATTATTGCTGCATTTTCGCATTGCTCTATTGGTAAATTCTTAAGCAGCATTTCTGCCCCGAGGAAACCGAGTTTACATAGCGGATCCATCTTGAAGAATTTTGGATAGTCTCCGACGAACTCTCTATAGAGCCCCATAATATTTGCGACCGAAATCTTAGCACCATTGAGAATTGTCTCGTTAGGGCTGATCATTACTTCAGTTATAGTTCTCACTTTGCGCCTCCTTTCTGCCATGCGATACCGGCATTTGATCCACCAAAACCTGATAAGATTTTGATAAACGTAGTCTTGTCAGATTTGCGAGGCCGATTAGAAATATTCAGGCTATAAGTCGTCCCAGATGTCTCAAAACCTTTCGTTGGTAAAACTACCTCGTTATCAATAGCTTTCATTGACAGAATCGTTTCGATAATCCCGGCAGCGCCCAACGTATGTCCATAATATCCTTTGAGACCATTTACTGGTACAGCATCAAGTCCTATACGATGGATGGCGATAGACTCCATATCATCGTTGTAGGCCGTTGCAGTACCATGTGCATTTATGAAACTTATGTCATCAGCATCTACATCTCTTAGAATATCAGACAACACTCTAAATGAACCTTCGCCGGTGCGAGATGGACCGGAGATGTGATTTGCGTCATTATGGTTGGAGCTGCTAACATATCTCCATCGTGCATTTTCGCAATCGCGTGTTGTCAAAATGAGTGTTCCGACTGCTTCTCCGAGATTAAGTCCTACGCGCTCCTTGTCATATGGTTTACATGAGTTCGGACTCAAGGCCTTAAACGATTGGAAGCCTGATACAATAAACTTCGATAGAACATCGCAACCGACCACTATTGCATCGGTATATTTCCCCTGCAATAGGGCTCTAACAGCTGCAATTTGAGCACATACACCGGAGATACAAGCATTTGACGCTACTATTGGGGTATTATTGTTGCCAAAATATTGGGCAATTCGTATCGCAGAATTGCCAATATAGCAACGACCATCCATTAAATCTTCCGATAGGTATTCAACGTTTCCTTTTGTAGTTGAGAATACAAAGACCACCGACTCTGAGCTAGAGACAATGTCACTATCATTTAAAGCTTTTGATACCGACAGAATACAGAGTTGCTCAAACAGAGAATAACCCTCAGTAATACCTGTTTCAGCCACAAATGTATCTCTAATCTTTTTGCGATCAAACAGTGAGCCGCAAAAAGGCTCCGGCAAATCAAAATCAGAGCGATTTACAGTCAACTCCGTGTGACCCGACATTACAGCTTGATAATTGTCATCAGAGCTCAATCCAAGCGGAGAAATAATATTATCAGCAATTTTCCTAATCATAATACCTCCCATTTTGATTTCCAAGCACGATAAAACTCAGGATTATCCCACACAAGTTGATATTCTGTATCAGTAAACACTTGTACCGAATGCCCGGTAGCTAACACCGACCCATCGTTCTCATCAATGATTTCATAATCAAAGACGATTTTTGCTGACTCGGTAGGTACGTATGTGATTACGATACACGGCCTCATGCCATAGACGATTGGTTTCTTGTATTTAAACGTAAGCTCAACCAATGGAGCAAAATAGCCATTAGACAATATGGTCATATAGCCCAACCCATATTTTGCGCCGAAAGCTTCACGCGCATCTTCAAAATATAGCGGATATGAACCATGCCAAACGACTTTCATTGAGTCTACCTCGCTGAATCTAATCTCAAACTGTTTTGATGCTGATAATTTATTTCCCATTACTACTAACTGATTGAGATTTGATTTCACTAATTGCAATTTTCATTTCAGACTCAGCAATGATTTCATCACCACTTTTAACCAAGGCGGAAACTAATGTCATGCCGAATACCTCCTCAAGCGTAAGAATTGATGTTTCAATTGTCTCTCC
>CAYTFG010000149.1:0-3216 GCA_964436925.1 uncultured Bacteroides sp.
CCTCCTCCCACACACAAAAAAAAATACGGGGCGTCAATCTCGACGGCCCGTATCTTAAAAGGGATAATAATGTTATTCTTTGTATGCTTAAATACTATTCGCTTTGTACCTTTACTAAAATGATGTGCTATAATTCTTTCTTCATTTATTTGATACTGCAAAGTTAATACCTCAATATTACATATCAGTCACAATGATAAGACATTACGAGAACACATCATGCCTTTTCCTCGCTTTTAACATACTTTGGCAAGGTGTAGATAAATTGCAGGCCGCCTTCGGGTCGATTACTTAGCGAAATTGTCCCGCGGTGCGCAATTATCGTATTCTGAACGATGGGCAAGCCCAAGCCTGTGCCGCCCTCTTTTCTCGTGCGTCCGCTGTCCACACGATAGAAGCGCTCAAACAAATGTGGCAAATGTTCTTCGCCCACACCTTGGCCATTATCATAAAAGCAGAACTTGTAGAACTTGTCATCTTCGCCAACAAGCTTTATGCCATATTCTGTGCCTTGCGAGTGATGTATCGCATTCTTTATCAAGTTATGCAACATCGCTTGAAGCAATGAGAAATTACCGTTGACATAGCAATTCATTGGAACCTTATGAATAAACTTCATGTTAGGTCCTATGCCGGCCAAAACTACCTCCTCGGCAACGGTGAACACCACCTCATGATAATCCACTCGCTCGGTCGTTATCATCTGTTCGGCTTCCTCCAATCGAGTTATCGTAGATATATCGGTTACCAAATTGGTCAATCGGGTGACATTCTCCTGTGTCTTGGTCAAGAAACGCGTTCTTGTAGCCTCGTCCATGTCAGGATTCTCTACCATCGTATCAACATATCCCTTGATGATACCTATCGGCGTCTTCAACTCATGATTGATATTATTGGTCAATTGGCGTTTCACCCTATTCTTTTCCACGATAGAGTTTATCGCTATCTTGTGCTCCTCTTCCATCTGCTTAATGGCCTCCATACGGCCGTTATAGATGTGGACGATTTGCTCGGCGATGGTACCCAATTCATCATGCGGGAAATTCTCATCTTGTGCATAACGCGGGTCATCTGCTGCTGCATACTTCGCAAAGTTGCTCAACAGCGTCACTGACTTACCCAAGTATCGCGAGGTAACATAGGAGAACACTGTGACTACAACTGTCAGGACAAACAAGATTATCCACAGCCTATTGTCGGGCTTCAGCGCCTCCACCACATTCGCATCATAGGGCAACGCCGTATATACCACAAGCTTTTTGTCGGGGCTGAAATCTACTGCATAATAGAAATAGCCCTTGGCATCAGCACTATTATACACGGTCGTACGTGCTATCTGCTTGTTGTGCATCGCACGTCTATCGCGCTCCTTAAATTTTACCGGAATTCCCACATTATATATCAAATCGCCATTCGTCGCATTATACACTGACAATCTTATGTCATCATATATCGGATTGGCGATATAATAATCACTCAAGAAGCTTAAGAACGGCAACAAGTTAAAGTCCGTCTCATAAGCCTTTATGACACGTGCATTAATAAACTCCAATTGTTGGCGTATCTGATTGGTGCGGTACATCTTCTCATGTGTATACTGCCACCACACCATCGCTCCCATCAATATCCACAATGATATTACCAATGGGAAAAATAAGCGCCACTGATAACTAACAGGTCTCTTTAAACCCATACCCAAAACCTAAGCGTGTTACGATATTATTACCATATTCGCCCAACTTCTTGCGCAAGCGGGTTATATTTGTGTCAATTGTTCGGTTGGTGACTACTACATCTCCCTCCCACACTTGACGTATTATTTCTTCTCTTGAATATATCTTATTGCGATGTGTCAAGAAAAATAGCAATATGTCAAACTCTGTCCTCGTCAATGCGATTTCTTCTTCATCGAGATAACAGGTCTTCTCATTCCTATCTATTCTCAACCCTTTGTACACGACATCAGCCTCATAGATACTTTCCTCCGGTGTCGGTGGCAATATCTGACTATGCTGACTGCGGCGCAAAACTGCACGCACTCTCGCCAACACTTCGCCTATCACAAATGGTTTGCTTATATAATCGTCTGCGCCTATGTTCAAGCCCATCACCTTATCATCCTCATCGGTCAAGGCTGAGCAAAACATTATCGGCGTGTTTTCGGTTGCGCTATTGTTCTTTACGCGTTTCGCAAAGTCAAATCCGCTCAACTGTTCCATCATTATATCCACTATAAATAGTGAATAACTGGACAAGTTCATTGTCAAAGCTTCTGTTGCACTATATGCACAGTCAACTTCGTAGCCATCCTTTTCAAGGTTGAATTTCAGTATTTCGCATACAGATTCTTCATCATCTATTACTAAAATTTTGATTCTCATAGTGACTGTTTTTACTAATTGGATATCCTATTTTTGGCACCCCTAAATTACAAAAAAATAGCTTATAATCACTGTTAAATATACTTAATCCGTAAACTATCTATCTCTGCTGTTGTTCTTTAGTTATAATTACTATATTTGCACTGTGTTTTTCATGGTATTAGATTTAAGGTTAAAGATTATAGGTTGCCGTGAGGCAACCTATTTTTGATTCTATCGGTTTATATCCGGAAATCCGGAAGATTTTATGATGATCCATTGATTTTTTATATCCGGTTTTACCAATAAAACTTCTGCATCTGTAATCGTTTCGATCATTTGTATTGCTGAATCGGCCTGCATGGCCATGCAAGCGGTAGCCAACCCGTCGGCTTCCATTGCTGTCGGGGCTATTACTGTTACACTGACCTGACGGTTAGGATCGTTGCTCTCTTCCATCGGATAGCCTGTCGTCGGATTGATGGTGTGGCTTCGGCGGCCTTTGGACGTATTGTGGTAGTTGCGATAGCTGCCTGATGTGGCAATGCCTCCATGTGACAATTCAACTATGCCGAGCGATTCGTGGTGTATGGTGTCACAGACGACGGGAGCATCAATCATTATACGCCAGTCGCTGCCGTGGGTATTGTGTCCGTTGAGTGCTATTTCTCCTCCGATCTCGACTTTATAATCCTGACAACCGTTACGCTGAAGAATATTCGCTACGCAATCGCAACCGTAACCTTTTGCAATGGCACTGAAATTGAATTGAGTGTCAGGCGCTTTCTTGTAGATGGTGTCACCTGATATATGGCAATCGTTGATTCCTACCGACTTCAATGCTGTAGTAATGGCA
>CAYTFG010000150.1:0-3208 GCA_964436925.1 uncultured Bacteroides sp.
GTTAATTTGCTATTTTGGAATTATATTTATATGTTTGCAATAGTTTTTAGAATTCTAAATAATTATGGGCGTGATTACAGAAGAACCTTCAAAAGAATATATTGTTAAAGACTCTGATGCTCAATATCGTTGGGCTTTGCAAAGAGTTGAAGAGCTGTTGCCGCTAGTCAACGATGATACGCCCGTGTCAGATCCAAATAGCATAGAATTAGAATTGCTGTCAGGTCTTGTGGCGGATTATTCAGATGAACATTATGCAATTGGAGAGCCATCACTTGTTGATATTATAAAGCTCAGAATGTTTGAAATGGGATTGAACCAAGCAGCGTTATCAAAGCTTTTAGGTATAAATCCGTCACGTATTTGCGAATATCTTTCCGGTAAAAAAGAACCAACATTAAAACAGGCAAGAATTATAAGCAAAAAACTAAATATTGACCCGGCGATAGTTTTGGGAGTATAGTTATTTAGAAAAGAGCTTTCATGAGCGAAAGTGGATTCTGTTGAAAAGCTATTGTGTAATTCTGCAGAAAGGCTTATCTTTGTGATATAGATAAGATTAAGTTTGATTTTGCCATGAATATAAATATCACATTTCTGAAAATAACTGTACCGGCTGTGCTTGCTTTTATGGCGAGTTGCACAGGAAAAACGATTGAAATAACCGATACTCTTGATGAAGAGGTTGAGATATATCCTGACTATAAGGATGTAATGATACCATGTAACATTGCCCCAATGAATTTTAAAGTGGTTGGCAATGACGGTAAGTCGTATGCATTATTGGCCGATGGCGAGGCGCTGGTCGAGAGTGCCGACGGTAATTTTAGTATCCCAATAAAGGCATGGCGCGAGCTTGTGTCACGACATTTGGACGGCGCAATTGAATTTACAGTTGCGCGCAATGATAATGGTAAATGGGTGGGTTATCGTCCGTTTTCAATGCAAGTATCACGTGACGAGATTGATTCTCACTTGGCCTATCGTTTAATAGAGCCCGGTTATCAAAGCTGGAATGTGTTGGGTATTTATCAACGAAATCTTACTAATTTTGATGAGTCGGCAATTGTGACCAATCAAGGTGACAAGCGTAATTGTGTCAACTGCCATGAATTTGAAAATCGCAACGCCAGCAGAGGGTTATTCCATATGCGTGGAGAAAATGGCGCAACTTATTTCTTTGAAAGTGGGAAGGTGGAGCGTGTAGCGCTCGAAAAACTGGGGCCAAAAAAGAACGCCAGCACGCCGGCATGGAACCCTGACGGCCGTTTTATCGCATTCTCGTCAAGTACCAGTAGACAAATATTTTACAGCGAAGGCGAGAAGGCTATCGAAGTTTACAATAATCGTGGTGATATGCTTATCTATGACACCAAAGAGAAAAAGATGTTGAGCTATCCTTGTTTTAGCGATGAAAACTTGTGGACCGACTATGAAGCGTGGAGCGCAACAGGTGATACTCTCTATTTTTGCATGGCAATAAAGCGAAATGTGCCCATGGAGTATAGAAAAATACGCTACAGCCTTTGCCGAATCCCCTTTGACCACAAAACGGGCAATGTCGGCGCAAAGATTGACACCATTGTTGATGCCGAGCGTGCCGGATGTAGCACCGTCTTGCCGTCACTGTCGCCAAACGGTAAATTCCTGCTGTATGCGGTGAGCGATTATGGAATGTTCCCCTTGTGGCATCGGGAGTCGCGTCTTGAAATGCGACGCCTTGACACAGATAGCGTTATTGACACGTCAGCGCTCAACTTGGATATGCCCAAGAGCTACACTTCGTGGTCGAGTAACAGCCACTGGATAGCGTTCAGCGCGCGCCCTGACTTTAGGCACACACGCGTGTATTTTGCTCATGTAGATGACAACGGGAAGCAGTCAAAGCCGTTCCTGCTCCCGCAACTTAATGCTGATTACAACACCTTGAGACTCAAATCATATAATATCCCCAAATTTGTAAAAGGCGAGTGTGCGCCGATAAATCTATAAAGCCATGAAAAAAGTTTTCTTATACAATGTGACGATTACAGCAATCTTTGTTTTCGTGTTGTGGAACTGGGGCTATCCCTTCTATATGTACTACTTGGAGGGTAATTCCTATTTTTCGACAGCCCCCGATTTTGCAAATATACAGCTGTCAATGCCCGGCGATTATGACAAATATATAGGCGCATTTTTATTGCAGTTCTTTCGCTTTGGGGTGGCAAATGCCGTGATACAATCATTGTTTGCTACCATCGTGATGGCTTGCTCGACGTTGATAATTAAGCAGATATTGGGCAATGAGCGGTTATTATGGTTAGCAGCAATACCCACATCAATATTTATTTCGGGCCAATTTGCCGATGAATCATTGGCTCGTAGCGTTGATTGGGCAGCCGTGATGCTGATATTGGCGGTCTTAGCCGGCTTGGTGCGCCGACGTGTGCCGTTAAAGCTCGATGGCTCAATAAGGGCTCTCTGGGGCTACGTGCTCGTTGTCGTGCTCGTTGGTGGTGCCTGCCTCAAATTGGCGACGAAAGACGAGAATAGAGCCAAAGAAAAAGACTGCTATTTATATTACTTGTGTGAGAATGGTCAGTGGCACAAAGTTCTTGACATAGTCACTGCCGACGGTGAGCATGATACGTCAATGAGACAGCACATCGGTCTTTTGGCAGCAGCTCAGTTGGGACAATTGGAAGCCTATCTGGACTTTTTCAATGCACGTGACGAGTCCAGCTTTATGTACACGACCGATGGGTATCAGTCAGAGATGTATTTCAATATGTTATTCTTCCGATATTTGGAAATTGATAATCTTGTAATACAAAATGCTTATCAGGCAGCAACTCAGTCGCGAGACGGCATGACATTCCGCTGTTTGAGAGCGTTGGCAGAGGCTTATACGCGACTAGGTGAACGGGAACTCGCCGAACGATATATCAAGTTGCTTGAGTTCTCTTCTTGCCATGACTCTTGGGCGAAAAAGCAACGTGAATTACTTGCCACGGCTCCGGCTCCCGGCCGAGAGACTGACGATGATGCCTTGTGGGGTAGCAAGGGATTTAACACCGAGGTTGCCCATCTCATTGACCGTCATCCCGATAATAAATTGTTATATGTTTACCTCTTGGCAAATTTGAAGCTCCACAATGAAGTAACGCGCTATTATCAAGTGTTGCAACTCTACAATGCGCATTTTGGCACAAATTAGCAGCGTCTT
>CAYTFG010000151.1:0-3161 GCA_964436925.1 uncultured Bacteroides sp.
CGGCGCCGCTCAGTCAGTGGAACTGGCGGGGTTCCCTCATCATGCGTTGGATACTTATTTGCCAAAACTTGTGAGAGCGGGCAAGCGAGTGGCTATCTGTGAGCAACTCGAGGACCCCAAGCTAACCAAAAAGCTTGTAAAACGTGGTATCACGGAGCTCATCACACCGGGGGTAACAATGAATGATAACGTGTTGTCTAACCGTGAGAATAATTTCTTGGCGGCTATTCAGCAATCTAAGCAGGGGTTGGGATTGGCGTTGCTTGATATCTCAACGGGTGAGTTTTTGGTGGCTCAGGGCCCTGTAGAATATATAGACAAACTTATGGCAGGTTTGTCACCAAAGGAATTGCTCATCGAACGCGGAACGAAGGCTAAAGTGAGTGAATTACTCAGCAATCGTTATTTGTCGTTTGAACTTGATGACTGGATATTTACCTATGAGAGCGCGATGGATAGGCTGTTGAAGCAGTTTGAGACATCGTCACTCAAGGGATTTGGCATCAATGGCATGAATGATGCGATAATCGCTGCGGGAGCCATTCTTTATTATCTTGACATCACTCAACACACACAGATAAGCCACATCACGTCGATAGCTCGCATTGAGGAAGGCAAGTATGTGCGCATTGACCCGTTTACATCGCGAAGCTTGGAGCTTACTCACCCTATGACGGCTGAGGGCAAGAGCCTTTATGACGTTATTAATCGCACGATTACGCCGATGGGTAAACGTATGATGATGAGGTGGATACAATTCCCACTGAAGGATGTTGAAGCCATTAACGAGCGCCTTGACGTCGTAGACTTCTTCTTTAAAGCGCCTGAAGAACGCGAGGAAGTGAGAACATTGCTCGAGGGCGTGGGCGACTTGGAACGTTTGGTGGGTAAAGTGGCTACACGCCGCATAAATCCGCGCGAAATCATTGCGCTAAACCAAGCATTGGAGAAGATTGCGCCAATCGGCGAGCTATGTTCATCGACAGGCGTGAAATCACTGGAGGCTATTGTCAGCAATCTTAATCCATGCACCGAGTTGAGCAACCGCATTAAGCGAGAAGTTGTGGCCGATGCACCGATAGCGCTTAACCGTGGTATGGTGTTTAATCGTGGCGTTGATGAGGAGCTTGACCAACTCAAAGACATTGCATTTAACGGCAAAGAATACTTGCTCCACCTCCAAGAGCGAGAGATTCAGGCAACGGGTATTCCCTCGTTGAAAATAGGCTTTAATAATGTCTTTGGCTATTATATCGAAGTTACAAATACTCATAAGTCAAAGGTTCCCGAGACGTGGATACGCAAGCAGACGCTTGTCAATGCCGAGCGCTATATCACCGAGGAATTAAAGGATTATGAGAACAAAATATTAGGTGCTCAAGAGAAGATAGATGTCATTGAGCATCGCCTATATGAGGAACTCCTTGACGCAGTGGCGAAGGAAATACCGGCAATGCAGCTTGACGCCGCAATGATTGCGCGACTTGACTGCTTGGTGTCATTCACACGCGTGGCAATGGAAAATAAATACAATCGCCCTACGGTTGACGATTCGCTCGATATAGTCATCGAGGAGGGCCGTCACCCCGTGATTGAGAAGCAATTGCCACCGGGAGAGCCTTATATCACCAACTCGGTGTCGCTCAGCAATTCAGGTACACAGATAATGATGATTACCGGCCCTAATATGTCAGGTAAATCGGCATTATTGAGGCAGACAGCGCTGATAGTGTTGATGGCCCAAATAGGGTGTTACGTGCCGGCACAGAGCGCGCGAATAGGCATCGTTGACAAGATATTTACCCGCGTGGGAGCGAGCGATAACATTTCGCTTGGCGAGTCCACATTTATGGTAGAAATGAATGAGGCGGCGTCGATACTCAACAACATGAGCGAGCGGTCGCTGATACTCTTTGATGAGCTTGGCCGAGGCACGTCAACCTATGACGGCATCTCGATAGCATGGGCGATTGTGGAGCATATACATGAGTATGGCGGAATACACCCCAAGACACTCTTTGCAACGCACTATCACGAGCTTAACGAGATGGAAAAGACCTTCAAACGCGTGGTTAATTACAACGTGTCGGTCAAGGAAATCAACAACAAAGTGGTGTTCTTGCGCAAACTTGCACGAGGCGGCAGCGAGCACTCATTTGGTATTCATGTGGCACGATTGGCAGGTATGCCCCAGTCGATAATAAAGCGCGCTGACAAGGTGCTTCATCAGCTCGAGAGCAACAATCGCCGCGATGACATCTCCAAAGACCTTGCGGCTGTGGGCGAAAGCACATCAGGTATGCAGTTGTCATTCTTCCAGCTTGACGACCCGGTATTGAGCCAGGTGCGCGACGAAATCATTGGCATAGATATCAACAATCTGACACCGATGGCAGCCCTTAACAAGCTGAATGACATCAAAAAAATCCTCACCGGCAAAGATTAATCACGACCAAAAATCATTTTGGCACTATATTTGTTATAACTAAAAGAAACAATAACACATAAACTCAAGTTACATGGAAAAAATTCAACCCGGAAAGTATGTCGGACTAGGTTACGACTTATATGCGATTGATAAAGAAGGTGAACACCTCGTACATCAAACCGACGATGAAGACCCCGAAATCATCATCTTTGGAGTAACACAAGGCGTAATCCGTCCGCTCGAAGAGGCTATCAACGGATTGGAAGCAGGCGCAACATTTGACGTAGTGGCAAAGAGCGAAGAAGCTTTCGGCCCATACGATGATAATCAAGTGGCTGTGCTAGAAAAAGAAATCTTTGAAATAGACGGAAAATTTGATGCAGAAAATATCAAGGCAGGCGCAGTAGTGCCCATGATGACAGCCGACGGCTTCCGCATCAACGGTCGCGTGCTCAGCGTAACTGACAAGAACGTGACTATGGACTTCAATCACCCGCTGGCAGGCAAGGATGTGCGCTTCAAGGGCAAAATCATCACTGTGCGCGAGGCAACCGAAGAAGAACTTCATCCCCAACAAGGTTGCGGATGTGGCAACTGCGGCGATGGCGGCTGCGGTTGCAACTAATCAACTAGCCTACTGAAAAATAAGTAAAAAAGCGGCATCCCGAGGGGGTGTCGCTTTTAGTTTTGAAAAAATTTGAGGTGGGATTGAAAAATTAACTAAAAAACTCTT
>CAYTFG010000152.1:0-3001 GCA_964436925.1 uncultured Bacteroides sp.
GGGGATTGGTGGTGGAGATTGAAATTTTTGTTGTAATTTTGTAGATTGAGTAGTTATATATTACTGAATGCAGTTTTATATTACCGAAATGCAATAAAATCATCAACATTAAATAATAATTTAACATGAACTTTATTAAACCAATAGCTATGTCAGGAGCAATCCTCTTAGCCGCAGGTGCAAGTGGTTGTGCGAAGACTGAAGATGGTGGCGACATCATTGATAAGCCTGATTTTAAGAGCACAACGGGCATCTTTGACACCGATGCATTAGAGGCTTTGGGTAGAGTAACCGAGCCGACAGTATCGCCAGATGGCAAAAAAGTCCTCTTTGGCATTTCTTATGAGAACATTGAGAAGAATGCCAGCAATCGTGACCTTTATGTGATGAACATTGATGGTTCGGACATGGAGCGTATAACTCGCAGTGAGAAATCGGAGAATAATGCAGTATGGTTTGACGGAGGCAAGCGTATAGCATTTTTATATCCTGTGGATGGGAAACCTCAAATGTGGGTAATGGATGCTGATGGTAGCAACCGTAAGGCTGTTACTGATGTTGAATCGGGCGTGAACGGTTTCTTGCTTTCGCCTGATGAGAAGCACATTGTATTGATTGGCAATGTGAAGTATGGCAACAGAGCTCAAGATATTTATTCTGATTTACCTGAAGCAACGGGTCGTGTGGTTGATGACTTGATGTATAAGCATTGGGATGAATGGGTAACTGAAATCCCCCACCCCTTTGTGGGCACATTTGATGGCAGCAAGGTCAGCGACATTGAAGACATCATGAAGGATGAGCCATACGAGGCTCCAATGAAGCCTTTTGGTGGTGTTGAGTCTTTGGCGTGGTCACCTGACAGCAAGCAGCTTGTCTATGTGTCTCGCAAGAAGACCGGCATGGAGTATGCGCTTTCAACTAATTCAGATCTTTATCAATATGATCTTGAGTCAAAGAGTACTCGCAATCTCACTGAGGGTATGATGGGTTATGATACTTATCCTCGTTTCTCGCCTGACGGCAAATATATTGCATGGTTGAGCATGGAGAATGATGGATATGAATCGGACAAGAATCGTATTTTCATCATGGATACTGCTACCGGTGAAAAGACTGACCTCACAACTGAATGGGATTACACTGCTGACGAAATAGCATGGAATCCTAACGGCAAGTCTTTGTGGTTTATCGCATATCACCAAGGTGTGGCTCCAATTTTCAGCATCGACATCAATAGTCATGAAGTAAAGACAGTGGCAGAGGATGTGTGTGATTACACTTCACTTGCTCCGGTTGATGAAAACACTCTCATCACCATGAACCACTCAATGCTTCGTCCTAACGATATTTATTCAGTAACTAACGGCGAGGTTAAGCGTCTCACCGAGGTTAACAAAGAAATCTTTGACCAATTGGAGATGCCTACAGTTGAGAAGCGCATGGTGCCTACAACTGATGGCAAGGAAATGCTTGTATGGGTGATTTATCCTCCAAAATTTGACAAGAGTAAGAAATATCCTGCAATTTTATATTGCCAAGGTGGACCTCAACAGGCAGTTAGCCAATTCTGGAGCTACCGATGGAACTTTGCGCTCATGGCATCACACGGATATATCATGATTGCGCCTAACCGTCGTGGTCTTCCCGGATTTGGAACTGAATGGAATGCACAAATTTCAAAGGATTATCCGGGCCAAAACATGAAGGATTACTTGTCGGCAGTGGATTATATGAAGCAAGAGAGCTATGTTGACGCAGAGCACATTGGCGCTACCGGTGCCAGCTACGGAGGTTTCTCAGTATATTGGTTGGCCGGCAATCATGACAAGCGTTTTGCAGCTTTGTTTGCACACGCAGGTATTTTCAACATGGAAGCTCAATATTTGGAGACAGAAGAGATGTGGTTTGCCAACTGGGATATGGGTGGCGCATATTGGGATAAGGACAATGCGGCAGCTCAACGCACTTTTGCAATGTCACCACACCGTTTTGTTGACAAATGGGACACTCCAATCATGATAAGCCACGGTGAATATGACTACCGTATTCTTGCTTCACAAGGTATGGCAGCATTCAACGCAGCAAAATTGCGTGGAATCCCGACAGAGATGGTAATCTTCCCTGACGAAAATCACTGGATTTTAAAGCCACAAAATGCAGTTATGTGGCAACGTCTATTCTTCAGATGGTTTGACAAATGGCTCAAGCCTGATGCTCAACAAAAGCCCGAAGAAGAAAGTAAGTAAACGACATTACAATACACATATAACGGGTTGCAACAAAATGCAGCCCGTTATTATTATCCAATAAACAAGATGTCAAAGACTAAGCTAAAGAAAGAGCTGTCAAGCCTCACGAAGGAGCAACTAATAGAGGTGATTTTGGACTGTTACCAATATAAAGGTGAAGCCGGTGAATTTTTTAAATTCTATCTAAACCCCGACATCAAAACGACGACCGAGCAGTTTAAAGTATTGGCATATAAGGAATCTCAAAGGACCAAGCGTGGCCGTTATTCAAAGATGAGGTTCAGCTTCATGAACACATTGGTCAAGAAATATGAATGTCTCAACGATGACGTTCGCGAGGTCCTAAGTTTTAGGCTATATATCCTTGACTTGATGGTGACGTCGAGCTTATGCATAAATTATACGGAAGCGCAACATGCGAGTATCACAAAATTCTTGTTTAGCGTTTACATGTATGCCGAAGCTCACTTACTGTCGGATGTAACCCTGCAGCACATCACAAATCTTATAAACAAGCCCTATATATCAGCAATTCTGAGAAAGAGGATTGTTGACTATTTGAACGATTCATTAGGAATCAGTTTACAGCAATAAGACAAGCTGTTCTACTAAATTTTAATAAAAATCGCGTTAGCCGTGAAATATTTTACCAAGAAAAGCGTTATTAACTGAAGAAAAAATCGTAACTTTGTACGATTATTGCAATAACATCGGTATTTAAATGAGACAATTAAAAATCACAAAATCAA
>CAYTFG010000153.1:0-2747 GCA_964436925.1 uncultured Bacteroides sp.
TTAGCGTTAACTTTGCCTTTGGGCTTGCCCATGTGTGACATGATAATAAGGCTACCACCGTCTGCAAGAATTTTTTTCAAAGTAGGAAGTGCACCACGGATACGAGTATCGTCGGTGATTTTACCATTTTCATCCAAGGGAACATTGAAGTCCACACGTACGATTGCCTTTTTACCGGCAAACTTGTAATTGTCAATTGTCATTGTGTTGGTATATTTTGAATTTATAAGTTATATTAATTGCTTAATTTTAACAGTGCAAATTTAATCTTTTTTTTTGAATAAGTCGCAGTTCAAATTTAATTATATGTTAATCGTGCTGATTATGCGTTAATTAGATGATGTTATGCGCTTTTAGCAACGATTTCATTTGCTCTGCAATTTTTTGAGCTTCACGGCCTGCAGCTTCGGCATAGTCGGTGCCGTTGGATGCGTAAATAATTCCACGAGAGGAATTTACTATCAATCCGCAGTCGCTTGTGATGCCATATTTTACTACTTCTTCCAAGCTACCACCTTGTGCTCCTACACCCGGAACAAGTAGAAAGCTAGTTGGAGCTACTCGACGTATGTCGGTAAACATTGCGCCTTGTGTTGCGCCAACGACATACATGAGTTCTTGGTCTGAAGCCCACTTGCTTGATGTTTCAATCACGTTTTCAAATAATCGCTTGTTTGAATCTTTACTTTCAATTAATTGGAAATCATGACTGCCCTTGTTGGATGTCAAAGCAAGTAGAATTACCCATTTGCCATCATAGCCCAAGAATGGAGTCACTGAATCTTCGCCCATGTATGGTGCCACAGTGATTGCGTCAACATTTAGGTGCTCAAAGAAGCTGCGAGCGTACATTTGGGATGTGTTGCCGATATCACCACGTTTTGCATCAGCGATAATAAATTGGTCGGGATAATTCTCTTTTAAATATTTGATGGTTTTTTCGAGAGCAATCCAACCTTCCACACCAATACTTTCATAAAATGCTAAATTGGGCTTATATGCAATACAGTAGGGCGCTGTAGCGTCAATTATTGCTTTGTTAAACTCAAATATCGGATTCTCAGAATTGCGTAAGTGCTCGGGAATCTTCTTTATATCAGTGTCTAGACCAACACATAAAAATGTACCCTTACGGCGTATATTTTCAACAAGTTCGGCTCTTTTCATAATATGGCTGATGTTTAGTTATGTTGTGATTGTTAAAGTTCAGATTCTTTTAATTTTTCAGCATTTTCAGCAATAATCAAGTGGTCAATGCAATCTTGAATATCGCCATCCATAAATGCTGCAAGATTATAAATGGTATAATTGATGCGGTGGTCAGTAATACGGCCTTGTGGATAGTTGTAGGTGCGTATTTTTGCAGAACGGTCACCGGTAGATACCATAGTTTTGCGTCGTGAAGCAATGTCATCAATGTACTTTTGATGCTCTTTGTCATAGATAAATGTGCGCAAACGGCTTAGTGCACGCTCCTTATTCTTGGGCTGGTCACGTGTTTCGGTACACTCAATGAGGATTTCTTCAGTTTCTCCCGAAATAGGGTTCTTCCACATATAGCGTAGACGAACACCCGATTCTACCTTGTTCACATTCTGACCGCCGGCACCACTTGAACGGAATGTATCCCATTTGATTTCGCCTTCGTTGATTTCTACGTCAAAAGCTTCAGCTTCGGGCAATACAGCTACTGTAGCAGCCGATGTGTGCACACGACCTTGAGTTTCGGTTGCCGGTACGCGTTGAACACGGTGTACGCCACTTTCATATTTGAGAATACCATAAACGCCTTCTCCGCTCACGGCCATAATTATTTCTTTAAAACCTCCGGCTGCACCTTCGCTGAAACTGGTTACTGCGACATTCCAGCCCTTGGATTCACAATATTTTGTGTACATCTTGTACAAATCTCCGGCAAATATAGCAGCTTCGTCACCGCCGGTACCGCCTCTAATTTCCAAAATAGCATTTTTGCTATCTTCAGGGTCGGCAGGGATGAGAAGCAATTTAATTTCTTCCTCTAGGCGAGGTAATTCTTCTTGAGCAGAGTCAAGTTCCTCTTTTGCCATTTCACGCATTTCGGGGTCTTTCTCAGTGTCAAGTAGTTCTTTTGCTTCGTTGATGTTGTTGAGTAAGTCGCGATAATGGCGCGTTGCGCCAACGAGCTTTTCTAAATCTTTGTACTCTTTGGTTAATCTTACGTAGCGCTTCATGTCAGAAATTACCGCCGGATCGGTAATTAAAGTGCTAACTTCTTCAAATCGAGCCTCTATTCCATCGAGGCGACTTAATAATGATGTATCGGCCATTGTCGTTATTCTCTGAATTTTATGCGAAGATACGAAAATATTACCGATTTTTCTTTATAGTCACCGCATTTTCTAATATAAATAATGCAACTTAGAGCGAGAAAAGCCGTGGCTTGCGTATGAGGTTATATTCATTGTCGAGCACGGCTGCATTGGAAAACACCGTGCCGTTTTGCTTTACAACACCATTGGTGTCATGTTCATGCCCAAAGAGATGATACTTGAGATGAAGTTGGTCAATACGAGTGGCCAATTCTCGGTTACCTCGATGCTCCAAGCCGTTGCCGTAGTCGGCCAAATCGCAGATTGAATATGGAGGCTGGTGCGTGATGAGAATGTCGATGTCGTCAGGAATTTGGCGATACATCTTTTGCAAGTTCCCATCCATAACATCTTGCATGAATAGCGGTACGCCATAGAACTTCAACCCCTCTATTT
>CAYTFG010000154.1:0-2594 GCA_964436925.1 uncultured Bacteroides sp.
ATTCCTTACAGCCGCTATTCCGGCTTCCACATTGGCGACACCCACACTTACACCGACGCCAACGGTGTAAGCTCAACCGTCGTTATTGCACCTCAAAATGTAACAAAAAACAAGCTTAACTACGCCGCTACTATCCAAGGCTTGTATCAAATTGATAACCACTTTGGAATTACCGCCGATGCTACCGTTGCCACACGCTTCCCACGCATTAATGAATATGCAGGAACAGGCCCCACCGAAGAGCAATACAAGCGCGTAACCATTCCTTTGATTCGCGGTGGTTTCACTTATCGAAATACCTGGATGGACTTAACCTCTATGGTAACGTACATCTCAAAGTCTAACAACATTGACCAACAAAATGTTACCAAGCCCGGCACCACTCAATCAAAAACCACTTTGCTCATCTACGGTATCGAAACCTTAGGATGGACTACCTCTGCCGAAATGCACCCCCTCAAAAAATTCAACCTTCATCTCCTTTTCACATATCAAAAGCCGACTTACAACAATTATTTCATCAAATCTCCGTTTGAAGGAGTAGACGACCTTGATGCTAACGGCAATATTGTGAAAGAGATACCTCAAGTATTAGCCGAAATCGACCCCAGCTACAACATCACTGACAATGTGCGTTTGTGGCTTTCATTCCGATACTTCGGCAAAACCTACGCTAACTTAACAAATGCCTTGTACTTCAACGGTCGTTGGGAAACCTTCGGCGGCATCACTTGGGATGTCAACAAGCACCTCACCGTTGGCACAACTGTTGTAAACATTCTCAACCAGAAAGGCGCTTCAGGAACTATCAATGGCGCAGAGTTACTCTCTAAAGCCAATTCTGACCAATACAAAAATTACTACATGAGTGGCAACTACTTACGTCCTTTTACTATCGAATTTAGTGCTACTCTCCGACTATAATAACATTTAAACCCAAAACAAAAACTTAATCATGAGGACTTTAACACCTATACTCATCGCTATGGCCATCGCTTCAACGCCGGCTATGGCTAACGATAATGCCGGGAAGATCATCCGCATCTCCACCGACCACACTGACTTGGTGATGACCGTTGCCCCTAACGGCCGTCTTTATCAAACTTATCTCGGCGAAAAATTTCTTTATGAAAGTGATTTACAAAATCTAAGCTGGTCTCAATATGCCGCAAGCGACGGCTCTGTGACAACACGCGGTTGGGAAGTTTACTCAACTTCAGGTAATGAAGATTACTTTGAGCCCGCTCTCGGTGTTACCCACGCTGACGGAAACCCTACAACATATCTCTACTATGTGGATTCTTCCACAAGCGCTGTCGATGGCGGTACATTGACTCGCATCAATTTGCGCGACAACAAATATCCTTTTGAAGTTGTGCTAAACTACATCGCATACCCCAAAGAAGACGTCATCAAGACTTGGAGCGAGATTCGTCACAGCGAGAAAAAGCCCGTAACTCTTTCTCAATATGCCACAACCATGCTTTACTTCAATGAGCCCACTTATTACCTCACAGAATTTAGCAGTGACTGGGCTCGCGAAGCTCAAATGAGCAGTCAACAATTGCAATTTGGCAAGAAAGTGATTGACACTAAACTTGGCAGCCGTGCAGCTATGCACACTCACCCCTTCTTTGAAGTCGGCATGAATGGCCCCGTTAAGGAGCAATCAGGTACTGTGTTGATGGGTACCCTCGGTTGGACCGGTAACTTCCGATTTACATTCGAAATTGACAACGTGGGTAATCTCCGCGTTATCCCCGGCATAAATCCATACGCTTCAAGCTACGAGCTCAAAGCCAACGAGACATTCACCACTCCCGAATTTATATTCACATTAAGCCAAGCCGGAACTTCTCAAGGTAGCCGCAACCTCCAGCAATGGGCTCGAAACTACCAGCTAAAAGACGGCAAAGGCAGCCGTATGACTTTGCTCAACAACTGGGAAAACACCGGCTTTGACTTCGACCAAGACATCCTTGCCAATCTCATGAAAGAAGCCAAGGACCTTGGCGTTGATATGTTCCTCCTCGACGACGGTTGGTTTGGCAACAAATACCCCCGCAAAGATGACCATGCCGGATTGGGCGACTGGGAAGTAACTCACGACAAATTACCCGGTGGCATCCCCGCTCTCGTCAACGCCGCCAAAGAGGCTGATGTCAAATTCGGCATTTGGATTGAGCCCGAAATGGTGAATCCAAAGAGCGAACTTTATGAGCAACACCCTGACTGGGTAATCGAGCAACCCAATCGCGAAACTTACTACTACCGCAATCAATTGGTCCTAGACTTGAGCAATCCAAAAGTCCAAGACTACGTTTACAGCATCGTTGACAAGATTTTGACCGAAAACCCCGACGTCGCATACTTTAAATGGGACTGCAACAGCCCCATCACGAATATCTATTCGCCATACAACAAAGGTCGTCAACAACAGCTCTACGTAGACCACGTGCGCGGAATCTACAGCGTCCTAAACCGCATCAAAGCTAAATACCCCAACGTGCCCATGATGCTCTGCTCAGGCGGTGGCGCCCGTTGCGACTACGAAGCACTCAAATACTTCACCGAATTCTGGTGCAGCGATGACA
>CAYTFG010000155.1:0-2577 GCA_964436925.1 uncultured Bacteroides sp.
ATACACAAAAGCCCCAAGGACTCAACCCTTGAGGCTTTTTTTCTCCCACACTATCGCTATCTCTTACAAAAAAACACTATCTTTGCATCGAAAATTTCAATTATCTCTACCGATGCCCAAAAATAGCTTATACCAATACAATCCTTTGTGCAATAATAGGTTATATATTCATGACTTATGCCAATTCCTAGAACAAGACAAATCAAACGTTCACTTCATTAAAGGTGCTCTCGTTTGCTTTTGCCGAAATGGTCAGGCTACTATCAAAATCAACTACAAAATCCACCTATTAACCTGCAACTCAGCCATTGTAATTCTTCCCACTCACATGTTCGAAATTCAAGAACACTCCGAAGAATTCGAAGCCGAAGCTGTCCTCTATTCCGAAAATTACTGGACCGATATCGCTCAAGCCATTAACTATAAGCTATTTAAAGTCGTTGAACAAGCACCTTCTGTTTTACTCTCCGATGACAAATGCGCTGAAGCCTTTCATCTCCTTGACCTCATTCATGCTCACGAAGACTCAGCATACTCCGTTCAACCCACTAATAACATCGAACTTTCTGTTGTTGGTGGCTTAGCCTATTCCCTCCTTATGCTCGTTTGCTTAGCTATTGACGATGCTAACACCGATTTACCGCAACTCGTCTCCCGCAAAGAAATTCTGACACGAGACTTCTTCGATTTACTCTCTCAGCACTTCAACACCGAGCGCCAAGTCGCTTTCTACGCTTCAAAGTTATGTGTCACCCCAAAACACCTTTCTACTATGGTGAAAGATGTGACAAAACTCCCAATCCTCGATTGGATTACTAACGTTACCATCCTTAATATCAAACACCGTTTACGCACCGGGCAAGACACTATTCAACAAATCTCTGAAGAACTTAACTTCCCGACACCATCTTCATTCGTCAGATACTTCCGTTTACACACCGGAACCACGCCTCTAAAATATCGAAACTCCGTGCCTGAACACTAGAATGTCGCCACTAGCGACAAGCCACTCATTGAACCCGTGATTGTCGGTGTCAACGACATTTCCATATTCCGCTTCCCATTTTTATTCAAATGGCGGGCTTCATTCCCGGCAAACAACCCTATAACCTCATTTATCGGGTCCACTATAAACGCAACTATATTTCCCAATACTGGTGAGCCAAGCAACCTATAATCATGTTGCGCTATATACCGCTTGATACAATAAAATCCTTCTCCTATCGCACTCCCAACTAGCGGCGTTACAAACAAATCCTGTATAGACGGGCGCTCCATAAACGCTTCAACTCCAAACTCCCATCCGATTGTTGACACACACGTACAATACAACAACGATTGCCATGCATTAAATCCATTACTTCGTGCGCTCATGAAATACACCGAGCCAGCGTATGGATGCAATATGTAATTAAAATAAAACTTATCACCATCCCATTCAGGCCCTCGCTTAAACACATTTCTAAACCATCGCTTAAACATTGGCACGCTTTTGATTTCATTCCTATTCCATGCTGTAGCATCTTCCGGTAACAACTCCAATACAAATAGTGTACCCACATAGGCGCCTGCCAGAACTGCCGTATTTATTCTCAATCGCTTCCAATTCGGCTCTCGGTTGGTGAAGCTATACGGTAATTCATATAGTGAGATTCTGTCTAACCCCTTAGTCGTAATTACCGTATTTACTTCACTCATAGATAATTGCTCCGATTCTATATTCCTAATCGTGTCACATGGTTCGATTTCTGTTATGCTGTCGTTTTTACAAATGTCATTTGCCAAGCACTTTTCTTGCCCGGCAATGACACACATACAAATTAAACTAATACTAACGTAAACAAGTTGATTTATACTATATCGCAAGTTGAAGAATTTCATATGCTATATTACCTAATTTTGGCTCATTATACTGTTCCTTTTAAAAAATTTCCGAGACAGAATTGTTCATCTTCTCACTCAAAATATCACATTCCAAGTCTGCCCCGGGAATTTTCTTTTTACTCATCATTTTATATCTGAAAATGACATGAAAACGTTGTTTTTATTACTACCAATGATTTTCCTATGAGATTATTTTCCTTTATGCAAATTTCGGCATTATTTCTCGTTTCCTGATGTGCAATTTTGCCACAAATTTGTGCAATTTTTCTCATTAAAATTATGCTAAATCTCTTTTCTAATGCCACCTTTATCCTCTGGTGGTGGCTACGCTCACTCTTATTTTCTCGTAGCCACCACCCGGATACGTGTTCCTCACGGCATCTTATTGTTGGTTCGTTGCAAGTCGATATTCAAGTTCTTTAATCTTGAAATCTGAATATGCATCTACCAGCTTATCACGACTCTGTTGGTACATTGATTGTGCGTCAAGTAAGTCACTCATCGTGGTCATGCCTGCATTATAATAATTGCGGTTTAACCTCAAGTTCTCCGTTGATTGCTCTATCGAATTATGAGCCAGCAATATCTGCTCATATGCATCCTTTACGTCATCCCACAAATGTTGCATATTGATTACCAGCAAGTCCGATGTATCACTCAATGTCGCCGATGCCATCGTTACCTGCGCCTTCT
>CAYTFG010000156.1:0-2507 GCA_964436925.1 uncultured Bacteroides sp.
GAAAAAGTTGATAAGAAGATAAAAGCGCCGTCCCGGGAAAATTGCTCATCAAGCAAAATCTCGGGACGGTGAATTTTTATATGCGTATTTTATTAATGCTGCGCGTCTTAGAAGTCTTCAAGTTGACCTTGTTGAGTGCGTTTTTCAAGTACAGCAGCATCAAGTACAGCGATAGTAGTGAGGTTCACGATATCGCGTACTGAAGAGTCAACATTGATGAAGTGAACGGGCTTCTTCAAACCGATTTGAATCGGGCCGATAGCTTCGCCGACGCCCATTTCAAGCATCAAGCGGAAAGCAGTGTTAGCGGCAGTAAGATTTGGGAAGATGAGAGTATTTACTTCCTTGCCGTTCAAGCGGGTGAATGGGAAGTTCTCGTCACGCAATTCCTTGTTGAGTGCGTAGTGAACTTGCATTTCGCCGTCGATGGGCAACTCGGGATAGCGTTGGTGCATGCGTTCAACCACTTTGTGAGCAATGATACATTCGTTATCGTTGCTTGAGCCGAAGTTACCGTAAGAAACCATAGCCATAACCGGCTCGCGGTTGAAGTATTCAACGGAGTAACGAGCCAAACGAGTTACATCAAACAAAGTGTCTTCATCGACATTTGAATTAATCATTGTGTCGGCCAAGAAGTAAACACCGCGTTTAGTGTTCAAGATGTGCATAGTGGCGAAGTGGTTGTAACTTGGACGTATGCCGATAACTTCTTGAGCGATTGTTCCGGGTTCGTCGCTACCGGAGTAAGTACCTGCGATGAAAGCATCGGCTTCACCGGTTTCAACCATCATCATACCGAAGTAGTTGCGGTCAAACATCTTTTCGCGAGCTTCAGCGTAAGTAAGGCCTTTGCGTTGACGTTTTTGAGAAAGGATGCGAGCATAACGGTCACGACGGTCAGCTTCTCTATCATGGCGCAAGTTGACGATTTCGATATTTTCGATGTTCAAGCCGAGACGTTTAGCACGTTTTTCAATCATTTCTTCGTTACCGAGGAGGATAGGAACAGCAATGCCGTCACGTTTAGCGATAACAGCGGCTTGGAGCATATTGTCGGTGTTAGCTTCACCGAAGACGACACGTTTAGGTGTTTGACGAGCGGCGGCAGTGATGTTTTGCATCAACTTAGAGTCAAAGCCCATCTTAGCGCGGAGAGATGCTTCATAAGCTTCCCAATCGGTAATGGGTTGACGAGCCACGCCACTTTCCATAGCGCCACGAGCAACTGCTGGAGCAACGGTGGTTAACAAACGTGGGTCAAGTGGTTTGGGGAGGATATAGCCACGTCCAAATTTTAAATCGGTCATGTTGTAGGCAGCGTTGACAACCGACGGAACGGGTTGTTTTGCGAGGTCGGCGATGGCGTGAACTGCCGAAATCTTCATGGCCTCATTGATTTGAGTTGCACCTGAATCGAGGGCACCACGGAAGATATAGGGGAAGCCTAAAACATTGTTTATTTGGTTAGGATAATCTGAACGGCCTGTAGCAAAGATGATGTCAGGGCGAGCAGCCATAGCCTTTTCGTAAGAAATTTCAGGGTTAGGATTTGCCAAAGCAAAAACGATGGGCTTTTCGGCCATTGATTGTACCATCTCGGTAGTTACCACATCGGCAACTGACAAGCCCAAGAAGACGTCAGCGCCAACCATAGCTTCTTCAAGTGTGGTAATATCGCGAGAAGTTGCGAATTGTTGTTTTTGAGGGTTCAAGTTAGTGCGCTTGGTTGAAATAACGCCCTTACTGTCACACATAACGATGTTTTCGCGTTTTACGCCGAGCGCCATATATAGCAAAGTGCAAGAGACAGCGGCAGCGCCTGCGCCGTTAACCACGAGCTTTATCTCACTAGCTTTCTTGCCTTGAACTTCAAGAGCATTGAGAAGTCCGGCAGCCGAGATGATGGCAGTGCCGTGCTGGTCATCGTGCATCACGGGGATGTCAAGTTCGTCGCGAAGACGTTGCTCAATCTTGAAACATTCGGGGGCCTTGATATCTTCAAGGTTTATACCGCCAAATGTGGGAGCAAGTGACTTAACGATTTCAATAAATTTGTCGGGGTCTTTTTCATCGACTTCAAGGTCGAAGCAGTCAAGACCTGCAAAGATTTTAAACAATAAAGCTTTACCTTCCATGACAGGTTTACCGGCCAAAGCGCCGATATTACCGAGTCCGAGGACAGCAGTACCATTAGATATTACAGCAACAAGATTCCCTTTATTAGTGTAAGCATAAGCATCTTGGGGTTTCTTTTCAATCTCCAGACAAGGATATGCAACGCCGGGAGAATAAGCGAGCGCAAGGTCTTGTTGAGAAGAATATGGCTTAGTTGGTATAACCTCTGTTTTTCCGGGGCGCGGGTAGCGGTGATAATCGAGCGCCTGTTGTTCTGTTACTTTGGTTGACATATTTGGAATTTGAATTATAATTGTATTAACCTAAAAATAAATGACAATAAGTTGTCACAATCTGTTTTCATGCAAAAGTACAAAATAAAGGATTTG
>CAYTFG010000157.1:0-2479 GCA_964436925.1 uncultured Bacteroides sp.
ACATCTCACAATCTTTGGCTTTTGGTAAAATTTTTCCTATATTTGTTAAGGCTTTCTTGTTTTATTAATGTATCTTTGTAGAAAAGTTAGCTATAATGAGCTAGTCAGAAGGCTCTCCCTTTCATGATTATACTCTTTAACTGATACTTATAAAAAAAACTACATAACCATATAAACCCGTTTAAATTACAAAGACATGGGACTTTTTGAAAAGTTAACCGCAAAGGCCAAGCAGAATCCTCAACGCATCGTCCTTCCCGAAGGAACTGAACCTCGCACATTGACCGCTGCTGACCGAATTATCGCTGATGGTATCGCTGAAATTACACTTATTGGCGATCCAAAAGAAGTTTTGGCAATGGCAAAAGACCTCGGTCTGGCAAACATCGCCAAAGCAAACATCGTCAACCCGGCCGACGAAAAAGTTATCGACCGATATGCACCTCTTTTCTTTGAACTCCGCAAGAAAAAAGGCATCTCTATGGAAGAAGCTCGTCTCACCACAGCCAACCCACTATATCTCGGTTGCTTGATGGTTAAGAACGGTGATGCCGACGGTCAAGTTGCCGGTGCTATGAACACTACCGGTAACGTTCTCCGTGCTGCTTTCCAAGTCATCAAAACACAACCCGGCATCGACGTTGTTTCAGGTGCATTCTTGATGCTTTTACCCGAAGATTCACCTTTCGGTACTGATGGAGTCCTTGTCTTTGCCGACTGCGCCGTTATTCCGGATCCTACCGCTAAGGAACTTGCCCAAATCGCAGTCAGCGCATCACAAACCGCTCGTGACATCGCAGCTATCGAGCCACGCGTTGCATTGTTGACATTCTCAACAAAGGGTAGCGCTCGCCACGAACGTGTTGACAAAGTAATTGAAGCAACAGAAATAGCTCGTCAAATGGCACCAAACCTCATCCTCGACGGTGAGCTACAAGCCGACGCAGCTATCGTTCCCGGTGTTGCTAATTCTAAAGCGCCTAACAGCCCGCTGTCAGGTCGCGCCAACGTTCTAGTATTCCCATCTCTCGAAGTTGGTAACATCGCATACAAGCTCGTTCAACGTCTCGGTGGCGTACAAGCCGTAGGTCCAATCCTCCAAGGTCTTGCTGCTCCTGTTAACGACCTTTCTCGCGGTTGTTTCCCTGAAGACATCTACAAAACAATCATTATGACTTGTAACCAAGCCATAGGTCTTAAAGAAAACAAATAATATTTCTAACTTATAAATTGTACCAGAATGAAAATACTAGTGTTGAATTGCGGTAGTAGCTCGGTAAAATATAAACTTATCGATACAACCAACGAAAGTACCCTCGCTGAAGGTGGAGTCGAAAAAATCGGTCTCCCCGACGGCTTCCTCAAATACAAACGCCCCGACGGCTCTAAGGCAATCCTCGAACTTGGTAAGACTGACCACCTTGGCTCAGTTAAGGCTGTCCTCAATCTTCTCACTGACCCTAAAGAAGGTTGCATAGCATCTTTCGAAGAAATTGATGCAGTAGGTCACCGCATCGTTCACGGTGGTGAAAAGTTCAACAAGAGCATCCTCATCAACGAAGATGTACGCAAGATGGTGCGCGAATGCTATCCATTAGCACCGCTTCACAATCCTGCAAACATGACCGGTGTTGAAGCGATTGACGCATTGATGCCAAATGTTCCACAAGTTGGTGTATTTGATACAGCATTCCACCAAACAATGCCTGCAAAGAGCTTCATGTATGCAGTTCCTTACAAGTACTACACTGAAGACGGCATTCGTCGTTACGGCTTCCACGGAACCAGCCACCGCTATGTTTCACAGCGTGTATGCGAATTCCTTGGTGTTGATATCAAAGACCAAAAAATTATCACTTGCCACGTTGGTAACGGTGGTTCTATCACAGCCGTTAAGAACGGAGAAAGCGTTGATACATCAATGGGCTTGACTCCTACCGAAGGCCTCATGATGGGAACTCGCGTAGGTGATATCGACGCAGGTGCTTTAATTTACCTCATGCAACGTCACAACCTTAATGCCGATGACCTCATGCGCATCGTTAACAAGGAATCAGGCGTGCTTGGCGTCAGCGGTATTTCCAGCGATATGCGCGAAATCGAAGCTGCTGTCAACAATGGTGACCCCAAAGCAACTCTAGCCCTCGACATGTATGAACAACGCATCACCAAATACATCGGTGCTTACGCAGCTGAAATGGGTGGCGTTGACATCATCGTATTCACCGGTGGTGTTGGTGAAAACCAAACAGGCCTACGTTCAACCGTATGCGCTCCGCTATCATTCATGGGCGTTGAAATCAACACCGAACTTAACAGCAAGGTTCGCGGAACAGAGACAGTTATCTCAACTCCTGAATCTAAGGTTAAAGTCGTAGTTATTCCAACTGACGAAGAATTGATGATTGCTCGCGACACCGAGGCTATCGTTTCTGCTAAATAATTTCTCAGAAGAGAAATAAAAATCGCATACTTGAAG
>CAYTFG010000158.1:0-2452 GCA_964436925.1 uncultured Bacteroides sp.
GAATCAACTCCTCCCACATGGTTGTAAAAGGCTATTCGGGAAAAGCCAACGACGGTGCGTATCCGGATGGCATTGCCCCGCGAGGGGCAAATTTGTAGTTATCCCGGCAGCAGTGAGCGCAGCGAACGCACTGCCGGGTGATGTACTCACACCCCTCTATCGACCGCCGGCCGACGATGTGCTTACTTTTGTATCCGCATCAACAAGCTTGTTAACGCCACTCTTTTGACGTCCCCATTGCAGATTGTATGCCACTTTCACGAATGGCATTGATGCTAAATCCAGTCGCAGATGTGTTTCGTTCCTGTTATAGCTATTTAGCGATTGATTCCCCGTGTCATACTTATTGAAGGGGCACAACACTCCGGCTCCGAAGGTCCAATGCCTCCAATCATAGCTTAGTATTACTGCCGATAAAGTCTCGCCCCACATATATTTCTCGCCAAATAGAGTCTTCGGCGCTTTTTGATATTGAACCATAAAAGTGAATCCCCAATGGTAAGCAATAGCTGTGATGTCGCCACTCAAGTGACGATTGTTATGTTTATATCCAATGCCTTTAGATTGCTCAACACGATAATGTAAAGAACCTTCCAGCATTAGCCAGTTGGGTATGACGTCAATCTCCGGTGCAATTGTGAATGCGATATTTTTCAATCCCTTACTATTTTCGTATGAGGTTATCAACTTATCATCTTGCCAATATAAATAAGGCGCTATTGCATTAGGGCTATCAAATGCACGGATGCTGAATGTGCCGTTAATGCGTGGTATCGTATATTTGTAGCGCAATGTGAGCATATAGGATGATGAAGTGCTCAAGTTTGGATTACCTATTCGCCACTGTATCCCGTCAGTCTGTATTGATGCAATATTGGTCTCTGCTAATGTTGGCGCTGTTTGCCACGATGTAAAGTTGAGGCTTAACAACGATGTCGGGTTATAGCGGTATATCGCCGAAAACTGTGGACGCACATTCCAACTGTTGTTACCTTGCGAAGTCTCGCGAAATTTGAAATCTGTATATTGCGCTCCAATTCCTGCCGTAAGACTTACCTTGTTAATACTCTGGAAATACTCACCGAAGAAGTAAACATTGTCTTGGCGTTGATGGAATACCTCGCCGCCAAGATTTTCGTAAGTTGAGCGGTTGCGGTTAGCATTATAAGAAATTCCTGCAGTTAGTCGTGAACTATTCCATTTCTTGATATAATCAGCCTCAACGCCATACGCTTGGTTGTGGTCCTTGATTGATGTGTTTACATCGTTGATGAGGTCTGAAGAAATGTTGTCATTCTCAGTGTAGGTGCGCGCCGTACGTCCGTTATAGAATGATGCATTAAAATCTACAGCAAGTATTTGGTTGTGAGCAAAGTGCTGTTCAAGATAAGCTTGTATAGATGGCGTAAAACCATTTTCTTTGGAGAAATCTCTTAGGTGGATATCATTCTCGCCATTACTTTGAGTCATAATGCCATCATAAAGCGTGTTATCATTCCACTGCTTGTAGCCATGAAGTGCTATCCAAAACGTTGTCGTGTCAGGCTTGACATAGCTGTAATCCAATTGAAATGAGCTGAACGTGTCGCTTGTGTATCCACCTCGTGGCGTTTCATTGCGGGTTAGAGTCTCACCGTCGGCAAAACTGTATGTTTCGTTATATTCGCGGTGCGAGCCCAAATGGTTTGTTAGTTTATGAACAACCGAAGCTCCCCATTGCGAACGACCGTTATTCAATCTTAGTCTGCCACTATACTCGCCCCATGCGCAGTTCAACGCTTGCTGGCCGTCGGTCATTAAGGAACCGCCTAGGGTGGGGTTCTCAATTACAAAGTTGAGCACTGCTACAGCGCCTTTATATCGTAATCCCGGATTTTCCAGCCACTCCACGCGCTTGATTGTCTCCGGTAGCAAAGCCTTCACTTGGTCAACGGTTGCTGCGCGACCATTGATGCGAACTTGCACGTCTTCGCCTGACGTTTTGATTGTACCCATTAACTCATTTACCGATACGGTTGGTATCATTAAGTTACGCAACAACTGAACACCATTCTTCGAATACTCTACGGCACTTGTTGACGGATAGAACACGTCCATGTCTGACTTGTGCACAACCTTCGGCGCTTTTACAACTATCTCTTGTAGCTTATGCGTATTATTTGCGATGCTATCGTCATCTTCAGTGTTTACATCTTGTGCAAATACTAAAATTGGGAATATGATTGATGCAATTATTAAGATTGATTTCATGATTATCTGGTTGTGTAATTTGTAAATAAAAGTTAATCGGTGTTCTACGCATCAAAGTTATTGAAAAATCTTGACAACACAAAACAAAACTTTGACACCGCAAAATTACAACACTGGAAGCCCAAAAATCCGAACATCCAACCATTAATAACTTTTTAACACGCGTCTATCGCGCTAACCGCCTATCCCACAACTAATTCCC
>CAYTFG010000159.1:0-2443 GCA_964436925.1 uncultured Bacteroides sp.
TAATCTACTATACTTCGATTAGGCAGCAAGAGCGTAGTTATTTTCGCCATTTAAAAAATTTGATGTCCCAGATTAAAGAGCGTAGCCATCATTGCTCTGCACGCTTACACACCACCTCTACACGCTGTCAAAACCAGTCAACCCCGTCGATTTGGTTGTAAAGTGTGCAAAGATAAAACTTTATAATCGGTCGCGCAAAATCATTAACTTTATTTAACTACCGCCAAATACTTCAAAATAAATGTCAAAGCGTCGACATGATTTAGTGAGTTTTGCCATAAAATTTGTACCTTTGTAGCTTGATTATTAGGTTTGTAAATCAATTATATATAAAAATCACGACTAAATTTTGAAAAGATTTAAAATAAACGGAGGCACACCCTCGCTTGCGGTAGCACTTCTGCCGGTATTAATCCTACTTTTGGGTATAATTAGCGTCATAGTAATTGACGGGGCAGACGATGTCCAGCAGGCCAGCCAATGCTTTATGCTAATCTCGGCAGCGGTGGCAATTGCTATTTCGCGCATATTTTACTCACGACCTTGGAGAGTTATCTTAATGGGTATATCCAAGAGTTGGACACAAATTTTTCCTGCTATTATCGTTCTGGTTCTTATTGCCACGGTATCCGCCACATGGATGCTGTCGGGCGTTGTGCCCACGCTCATTGATTATGGGCTCATCATCCTCAATCCAAAGATGTTTCTATTCATAGCGTGTGCAGTGTGCTCAGTCATTTCGGTGCTCACGGGTAGCTCATGGACCACAATTGCCACCATTGGCGTGGCACTTATGGGTATTGGGGTAGTTTTTGGATATGACACCGGATGGATAGCGGGAGCCATTATTTCAGGAGCATATTTTGGAGACAAAGTATCGCCGCTAAGCGACACCACCGTTTTAGCATCATCATCTTGTGGAGTGGAGCTATTTGACCACATTCGCTATCTCATGGTAACAGCGATACCCACAATGTCAATTGCTCTGATTGTATTCCTCATTGCTGGATTAACCAACGATGCTGAAAATGTGTCACACTCCAACGAAATGGTTCAAAACTTGCAGGCAACATTCAATATTTCGCCATGGGTTCTAACCATTCCCATTGCCACAGCCATAGTCATCATGCTCCGCATCAAGACAACTGCAACGTTGGCGCTGTCAACTGTATTTGGGTTAATCGGCATATTTGTATTCCAACCTGAGGTTTTAGCGCAAATAGAAGCGCAATCGGGCCACAGTGGCGTGATTGGCCACATCATCACAGTCTTCAACATCCTTATCACCGAAACAAAGCTTTCGACAGGCGATGAAATGCTCGATTCGCTAGTCACTACCGGGGGCGTAGAAGGCATGTACAGCACTATTAGACTTATCCTTTGTGCGCTCATCTTTGGAGGCGCACTAATGGGCACAGGTATGCTATCAGCCATCACACATTCGTTTACCAAACGACTTAAAGGAGCCCGCAAAACCGTTGCAACAACAGTTGGTAGCGGACTATTTCTTAATTGCTGCACAGGTGACCAATACCTCTCAATCATCATCGGTGGAAATATGTTCAAAAATATATATCGCCACAACCGACTTGAGAATCGTTTGTTAAGCCGTTCTCTTGAAGACTCAATATCGGTGACATCAGTGCTTATTCCATGGAATTCATGTGGTATTACACAGGCGACAGTCCTAGGGGTTGCGACACTGAGCTACCTACCCTATTGCGTGTTTAACTACGTCAGTCCGCTCATGTCAATCATCATGGTAACCATTGGCTATCGCATACACCGAAGACTTTAACTCGCACATTATAAAAAATTTATATTCAGACTATTGCAAGTATTAGAAAGAATTCTTAACTTTGCACTCGGTTTCGTAATCTCTGGCGGGACGTGCAGCCCGTTACATTGCGAGTATTTCTAACATTTTAATTATCAACAAAATGGACTTAATTAAGGTTGCTGAAGAAGCTTTTGCTACCGGCAAGAAATTTGACAACTTTGGCCCCGGTGACACAATCACCGTTGCTTATCGTATCAAAGAAGGTAACAAGGAACGTATCCAACAATATCGTGGTGTGGTAATCCGCATCAACGGTGAAGGAAACAAAAAACGTTTCACTGTTCGCAAAATGAGTGACAATATCGGTGTTGAACGTATCTTCCCTATCGAATCTCCGTTCATCGATTCAATCACTGTAAACAAATACGGTAAAGTTCGTCGCGCTAAGCTTTATTATCTCCGTGACTTGACAGGTAAGAAGGCTCGTATCCGCGAGCGTCGCGTTGTCAAGAAAGACTAAGCGCCAGCTAAAATTCATAATGGCCCTCCGCTTCGGTTTAGTCCGAAGCGGAGGGTTGTTGTTTTTATACCACCTCAAAAGTTTATATACATCTCACAATCTTTGGCTTTTGGTAAAATTTTTCCTATATTTGTTAAGGCTTT
>CAYTFG010000160.1:0-2420 GCA_964436925.1 uncultured Bacteroides sp.
AATGGATATTCCGCTTTGACGCGGAAGCCCATAAGCATGGGGAGTATGATTTGCAAATATGATACAAATGTATTACATTTGCACTATTAAATAACACAGCTATGGATACAACAATATCTCGCACACAGACATCATTTCGCTTGAATGATGACCTTATAAAAAAACTTCGTATTGAAGCGAAGAAGCATAACCGCAGTCTCAACAATTTGGTAGAGAGCATTCTAATGGCATTTGTTGCCCACAAGCCCAACGAAACCACACGCTCAGCCATGCATGAAGCCGAAACTTCAGACAATCTTGAGACCCTTGATTTGAAGAACTTTCGAAGCTTTGTCGATTCCCTATGAAGGCACTGAAACTGTCAAGTCAGTTCAAGAAAGACTTGAAAAGGTACAAACATCGGCATAAGCAGCTGGAGGCGTTGGAATTTTCGCAGCTCTGTTTTCCGCACGTCTGTTTTTCGCAGCTCTGTTTTTTGTGGCTTCGATTTTTTTTGTAACTTTGCAAAAGTTATAACTCTTCTCTGAAAAGTTTCACTGATAAAAGAACTAACAATTGACAGATGTATAGGCATTGTATCAAACTGTTGCTGGATGTGGTCCTCTCGGGGTTGGCGCTCCTCTGCCTTAGCCCCTTGCTCTTGGTCGTGACCATTTGGCTGCACTTCGCCAACAAAGGCGCGGGCGCGTTCTTCACACAGGAACGCCCCGGGAAAAATGCCGAAATCTTCAAAATTTACAAGTTCAAGACAATGACCGACGAGCGCGACGCCGACGGAAACCTCCTCCCCGACGAGCTTCGTCTGACAAAAGTCGGCAGATTCGTGCGCTCCACCTCCATCGACGAACTTCCACAGCTATGGAACGTCTTCATCGGCGATATGTCGCTGATAGGACCGCGTCCGCTACTGGTGCAGTACCTGCCGCTCTACACCCCCGAACAATCCCGCCGCCATGAAGTCCGTCCCGGAATCACCGGATGGGCGCAGTGCCACGGCAGAAACAATATCAGCTGGGCTGAGAAATTCAAACTCGACGTTTGGTATGTCGACCACATATCATTCGCCACCGACCTCAAAGTAATAACAACTACCATCAACAAAGTCCTCCGCCGTAGCGACATCTCCCAGCAAGGTTCCGCCACGATGGAAACTTTCAACGGAAAGAACTAAACACCATAACACAATGAGTATCAACACGTTACATATAGGGGGGGGGGGGTAAAAGAATCCCCTCAATGCGAAACACGCTATCTGAGAACCAAAGAAACGGATAGCGGTATGAAAAACATTGCAATATACGGCATGGGCGGTCTCGGCAGGGAAGTGGCTTGTATGATCGCTGAAATTAACGCTGTCTCTCCGCAGTGGAACTTTATAGGGTTTATTGATGATAGTGCACCTGAAACAATTACGCCGTCATCCTTTGGCAAGCATATAGGAAATATTGAAACTCTTAATGCATGGCCTGAGGAGTTATGCGTTTTACTATGTTTCGGTAGCCCTCGTTCAATTGAATTAGTCAGAAATAAAATTACAAACCCCAAGATTTCCTTTCCAAACCTTATCCATCCAAACTTTAAGATTACTGATCCCACAACCTTTTCAATAGGTCATGGAAATATTATAGCCGACTCGTGCTTAGCAACATGTAATGTGTCAGTTGGAGATTTTAATTTATTGAATGGTGCAATAGTATTATCTCATGATGTTAGAGTAGGAAATTACAATGTATTTCTACCCGGCACACGCATATCAGGTGAAGTCGCAATCGGCAATAGCAATCTTTTTGGTTCTATGTCTTTTGTCAAGCAAGGTCTAACCATACCAGACAAGATAACGTTAAGCCCATTGTCTGCACTGCTAACAAAGCCAAAGGCAGGAAATCTTTACATTGGTAATCCAGCCAAAATATTCAAATATTAATACATTATCAACAATGGAAATTCAAGAATTTATCAAAAATGTGGCTGAACAGTTTGAGGATACAGATTCAAGTATCTTTACAGCCGAAACAAAATTTAAAGAGTTAGAAGAATGGTCGTCACTAACAGCGCTATCAATTCTTTCAATGATTGATGAAGAATATGATGTTACGATTAAGGGAGATGACATTCGCAATGCATCAACTATCAACGACTTGTTTCTCCTAGTACAAAGTAAACATGAATGAAAACCCATTCTCCCTTGATGGAAGAACAATTCTTATAACAGGAGCATCATCTGGTATAGGTAAAGCGACTGCAATAGAGTGTTCAAAATTGGGAGCAACATGCATTCTAACGGCTCGGAACGAGTCTCGTCTTAGAGACACGTTCGCCTCACTTGCTGGGACAAGGCATCAAATGATTTTAGCTGATACAACAGACGAAATTCAACTGAAATCATTAGTTGCTTCATTGCCTGCTTTGGATGGTGTGTT
>CAYTFG010000161.1:0-2360 GCA_964436925.1 uncultured Bacteroides sp.
ACAGCCAAGTCAAGTGACGGGTCATTGACTTTAATGCCACCGGCGATGTTGAGGAATACGTCTTTCTGAATGAGCTTGAAGCCTACACGTTTTTCAAGGACTGCGAGGAGCATATTCATGCGCTTAGAGTCAAAGCCTGTTACAGAGCGCTGCGGAGTGCCATAGGCGGCAGTGCTGACGAGAGCTTGGGCTTCAATGAGGAAGGGGCGGATGCCTTCGAGGGTGACGCCTACAGCGACGCCCGACATTTCTTCTTCGCGGTGGCTGAGCAGCATCTCGCTGGGATTGGTAACCTCGCGGAGTCCACGTTGACACATCTCATAGATACCAATTTCGTTGGTGCTTCCAAAACGGTTTTTGATGGCACGGAGGATGCGGTACATATATTGGCGGTCGCCTTCAAACTGGAGGACGACATCGACAATGTGTTCGAGAACTTTAGGACCAGCAAGCGAGCCTTCCTTATTGATGTGGCCAATCATCATGATAGGTACAGAAGTCTCTTTGGCATATTTGAGGAGCTGAGCGGCACATTCGCGCACTTGGCTGACGCTACCGGCAGCAGAATCGAGGTCATTGCTGGCGATGGTCTGTATGGAGTCAATGATTACGATGCCGGGATTGAGATTTTCAATGTGCTCCATGATGTTTTCGAGCGAAGTCTCGCAAACGATGTAGCAATTATCGCTGAGACGGCCAATGCGGTCGGCACGCATTTTGAGTTGCGTAGCGCTTTCCTCGCCTGAAACATAGAGGATTAATTTAGACTTGATGGAGAGGATATTTTGCAATACGAGTGTTGACTTACCGATGCCGGGTTCGCCACCAATAAGCACTAATGAGCCGGCAACGAGACCGCCACCGAGAACACGATTCAGCTCTTCACTAGGCATGTGAATGCGAGATTCATCGGTTGCCGTGATTTTGCTGACAGGTTGGGGAGAGCTTTTGGCTGCCCTACCCGACGGCGAAAATGTTTTGGATTGAGCTGATACTTTTTCTTCAACCAGAGTGTTCCATTCGCCACATGAAGGGCAACGGCCTTCCCACTTTGGGGAGTCCATACCGCATGCGGAACAGAACCACACAGATTTTACTTTTTTAGCCATTGCAATATAAAAAATCACTTTAAGAGTTGACGTCTGAATTCGGCCAAAGTTATAGCTGTGGCCGTAGCGACGTTGAGCGACTCAGAAGTTGGACGCTCGGGAGGATATGATGGTATAAGAATTTTAGCGTTTACAAGCTTCTCAACTTCGGGGGAAATGCCTTGGCCTTCGTTACCCATGATGACAATGCCTGTGGGAGACAAAGGCGTGGTGTAGATGTTAGTGCCATCAAGGAAAGTCCCGTAAATGGGTATATCGGTCAATGATGACAAGAATTGAGGGAGGTCGACATAGTGGACTTTAACACGGGCAATTGCGCCCATGGTAGCTTGTACGACTTTTGGGTTAAAGACGTCGACAGTGTCACGAGAAGCAATAATGGTGTCCACGCCCATCCAATCGGCCACACGAATGATTGTGCCGAGATTTCCCGGATCTTGCACACGGTCAAGGGCCAAAACCAACGAATTATTCAACAACTCCGACTTGAGGGCATACTGCGGAATGCGATAAACGGCAAGGATATCTGAAGGCGTGGTGAGTTGTGACATACGTTCCATATCGAAAGGTTTGACCACAACCGGGTTTAGCTTAAGGGCAAGCGCGGCATTGCGTTCAACCCATGCAGATGTAGCAAAAACGTATTGACGGTCAAAGAAATCGCACGTGTCGGCAACGCATTTAGTGCCCTCTGCGACAAAGAGCCCTTCACGACGTCTAACAGCGGCTTTATCAAGCGAAGCGATGAGTTTGCGGATATTGTTGGTTAGTTCCATAATAAAAATTTTATCGACGGGCATAGCCCAATACGAAGTTACACAAATTGTTTAAGAAAACCAACCATGCCCGCGCTTAAATGCTATTTTTTACTACCATTCGACGCCAAAAATTTCAGCGACGAGAGAATTACAAATAAGGATAAGGACAAAAAGTATTATGAAAAGGACAATATTGCGGACCCACTTGTTTTGTATCTTTGATTTAATTTTACCCTCGATAGCAGTAAAGATAATCCCATATATAACTGCTGCGATGAGAAAATGCCAAAATTTCATATTTATATAGATTAAATGTGTTAATGATGGCAACAAAGTTACAATTTTTATTGAAATTTCATGAAGATTTGGTTGTCAAATTATACCTAAGTATACTTTGTATTTTTGCAGATTTTGTAAAAGTATGTGGGTATACTTTATATTTTTGATGAATTTGTAGGATATTCAAAGTATAATTTGTATATTTGCACAAATT
>CAYTFG010000162.1:0-2356 GCA_964436925.1 uncultured Bacteroides sp.
GGGGGAGTGAATGAAATTAATGGGGAGTGAATGGATTTATTTGGCGAAAATGATTGTAATGATTTAAATTTGGGCTATCTTTGTGATAGCAAAGGATTTTTGCAAGGAAAGTATCAATAAAGGCGTTACCTTGAAAGTGTAAGGACCTAACAAAACGAGTAAAAACGAACTAGAATACCAAAACTTTAAATACGAACCAATGAGAGTAAAGTTATTAAGCATGCTAATGTTGTCGGTATCGGCGGTTGCAGGAGCGACAGTGCCGGGGACACAGAGCTGGAGTGCAGACAATGGAAACGGGACCTATACCAATCCGTTATTTTACGATGAATTTTCAGACCCGGACATCATCAGAGTGGGCAGTGATTTTTATCTGGTGGGCACAACAATGCATTCGGTGCCGGGTGTTGAGATAATGCATTCGACCGACTTGGTGAACTGGGAGTCGGCGGGATATTGTTTCGATAGATTTGATTTTAAGGAGCGTCCGGAGTATTCGTTGAAGGATGGCAAGAATATATACGGCCAGGGCATCTGGGCACCGTGCATCAGATATCACAACGGGAAGTTTTACATTTTCTCGAACATCAACGGTGAGGGGATGCAGGTGTACAGCAGCGAGAGCATCAACGGACCGTGGGACCACACTGACATGAAGGGTGACATTTATGACTTATCGGTGTTGTTTGATGATAATGGCAAGGTTTATGCAATCCACGGATATGACCAGGTGAAGTGCACGGAATTGAAGCCTGACTTGAGCGGACCGGTTGAGGGTTCAGAGCGAGTAATCATAGAGGCAGGAAATGCGATGGGCGAAGGTCACCATGTGTATAAGGTTGACGGAATGTATTACATTTTGAGCGCTAATTATTCGCCGATGGGCAGAATGCAGTGTGCACGCAGCGCGTCAATATACGGGCCATACGAGACTTGCGTGATATCAGCGTTGGAGTCGTTTGGATATGGCAACGGTTATGGGACTGCAAACATTGGTTTTGGCAGCCCGATTCCTAAAGATGGCGATGAGTTCAGAATCTCAGAGCCGAATCCTAACATTCTGGCATGTGCGACTATCCACCAGGGTGGTATTGTACAACTGGAGAACGGTGAATGGTGGGGCTGGTCCATGCAGGATTTTCACTCGGTGGGACGCACGACTTGTCTATCGCCAATCACATGGCAAGACGGATGGCCATATTTTGGCATCAAGGGCAATTTGGGCCGTTCACCACGCACATGGACTAAGCCGAATGTAACGAAGCCGGTGTCGACACCGTTTGCGCCATTTGACCGTAATGATAATTTCAACGGGAAGAAGTTGAATGAGGTGTGGCAATGGAACCACAATCCTGATGACAAGATGTGGCGCTTGGCCGGTGGCCAATTGAAGTTGCGCACAATGCCGGCTGAAAACATGATGAGTGCGCGCAATTCGCTCACACAACGTGCCATTGGTCCGACGTCAACAGCAACAGTAACGCTCGACGGCAAGAATATGAAGCAAGGCGACGTGGCCGGACTGGGAGTACAAAATATGCCGTCGGCTTGGATAGGCCTTGTGAAAGATGGTAACGGGGTGACATTGAAAGCATACGACCAATGTTATAACAAGACGGCGACAGCGAGCGTGAAGACTGCGAAAGTTTACTTGAGAATCACGGGTGATTATGATGCGGGCAAGGCGATTTTCAGCTATTCGACCGACGGGGCAAATTTCACCAACTTGGGCGACAGCATCTTGCTTCCCTATCAGCTGAGAACGTTCCAGGGGCCTAGATGGATGTTGTTTGCGTATAACGCAGAGGGCAAGAATGGCGGTGAGGCGGCATTTGATGACTTCACAGTGGTTGAGCCGCAGGCTGACCGTAGTGGGAATTTGCCTATCGGAAAGGTAATCACATTGACAAATCTGGGTTCGGGTAATTTGATGTATGCCCTACCCCACGGAATGCTCCACGATGTCTCGCCTAACGACAAGCACATGAACAGGGTGTTGACGCAGTTCAGGGTTGTAGACCGCGGGAATGGTGTTGTTTCGCTGCAATGCGCTGACGGGCGATATATGTATGTGAGCGGCATTGGATTGTCGGGCGACGTGAGATTCACCAATGATGTGGAGAAAGCGGGACGCTTCATGTGGCAGGATATGCTGAATAATCAGTGTATGCTGTTGTCTCTTGACACCAACCGCTTCATCGGGAAGAGCGTGCTGAACGGCGCGCCTTATTCAGCGGACTTTGACGGCGCTGACCCGGCTCGCAAGAATGGTTGTGTATTCTCATGGAGTGTTGAGAAATAGCGGTTCTTGATAAAGGTACAGAGGCCTCGTAAATCGGTTGATTTACGGGGCTTT
>CAYTFG010000163.1:0-2192 GCA_964436925.1 uncultured Bacteroides sp.
TTCCAATTCTGAGTGTAGATTAAGAACAGCATATTCTCTGATGATAACAATTTCTGCCGGCTGTTGTCAGAGCCAAAATACTGTGTATCATAAATGGTGTTATAGGCCATCCAATTAACGCGGAAAGCATTTTTGTGACCGAGCTTCTTAGACCATTGTAAAGAAGCATTCGGTGAATAGACCTTCTCCTTATTGTCATTTACTATTGGCTGCAATTCAGAAAGTTGATAGTCTGAATGGTTGTTTGTAGAACCGTATGAGAAACTCCATGAAGCTACTAAGGAGTTAGATTGGGGCAAATCGAAATAGTAGTAGCCTTTTACGGCGGGATAAAGCGTTTGGAATGATTTTACTTTTAGAGCTTTACTGTCAATAAAATCCGAAGTAGATATATTTACTATTGACGATTGGCGCATAATTGGATTGGCTGAGCGACCAAAGCTTACCTGATGCTGTATGAACGCTCTATTAGTACGGTAGTTGGCTGTTAGTGACGCATATTGCGAATTGTCACGAGCCAAATAGTCGTCAACAGCCCAACGGCGAGTAATTTCGTCGTAGTGTGAGCCATTAAAATCCACATCCCATAATGTTGTCGCACTTGATGATAACATGTGTGTGCCATGAGACCAATTAGACGCTGCGAATGCGTCAAAAGTCCACTTCTGATATACAAAACGAGAGAAAATATTGCCTTCGATTTTATCAGAGGACAGCGTGCGCCCATCTGCTCCAAGTTTCGTATAACCGCCCCATTCGTAATGCAGCATTATGAAGTTGACAACGTGTTGGGCATCATTGAATCGTGGATCTTCAGGGTAGTTGAGCACTTCCACCCGAAGCACATCTTCCGGGCGCAATCCCTTTACATCTTGTTCAGTTGCCGGAAGATAATCTATAAAAATTGATACGTCTTTGCCGGTGTTTGTCTTTATCTCCGAGGACCCCGGTATTATATCAAGTTGTGGAATCTGCATATTGAGCAGCAAGCCGGTAGCATCCAAAGATGTCTTTTTAGTCTTCTTTGCCGGGGTGTATTCAACTCCATTTTTTACAACACGTTGTGTTCGAGCCATAACGACTACTTCGTCAAGAAGCATGGCATCTTCGTTCAGCGTTATATCGCCCAAATTGCCGGGCTTGCATATTTGACTTACCTTCTCGTAACCAATCAGTGATAGTTGCAGGATATATTCCTTATCATCCGCTACTTGCAAGTCAAACACACCATCCACACCACTTGCCGTTCCGGTAATTAGTGTAGAATCCGGAAGATTCAAAAGCACACAACTAACTCCCGAGAGCGGTTGCTGCTCGGCGTCTACGATTTTACCATATATGCGAAGTTGCGCATTTACCATTTGCCCACAGCAAAGCAACATAGCTAACCAAAGAATGCATCTGTGTTGTTTTATTGTTAGTTGTTTCATCGTTATATTAAAGTACTTAATCTTCCATCTTTCGTTTCGCTCTATCATTACACTCACAAGCCATCCGTTTCGGCATTAATGCATCTTCACGAAAGGTCGCGGATGGTGCGTTGGCTCACCGACAACATCTCCGACATTTGTCGGCCGTTTTTTGTCAGAAACTCGTTTATTAGATTTTACATATTGCACTGACGTTCAGCGTATTTATCATCCACTGATCTCCGACATTGTTTCCGACATATCTGCCCGTTGTAACAAGCTGATATATTAATGCTGTTTTTATAATTGTTAATGCAAAGATGATAAAACTTTTTCACAATTACTCAATAATCCAGCGCTCAATATTGCGCGTAGTTGATGAGAAGTTCACGCCGACCTTCACGAGCTTGCGATTGTCTACAGCAAATGGCAATGCATAGCTTTTGTCGTTGATTTGCTGCAAGGCTTCTTCTGCGGTGCCATTGAGCTTGAACTCCATCACGTAGGTGTAGGCATCGGTTTGCAGTACAAGGTCGATTCGCCCTTCCGAGGTGTGATATTCAGCCTTGACATATAAGCCCATCAGCTTGGCAACGATGAATAGCACATTTTGATAGTGGTTTTCAAGGTCTTTCACCAATTCGTAAGGTGTGTCGGCAAACAGCGATGACAACCGCTTGAAAAAGTCATCAACCTTGCCGGCTTTCACTTCCTCAACAAAGTTTGCAATATAAAACTCAGTTTGGCTTTCACTTACATTCGCATAGTTTGGAAGCAAGTAGT
>CAYTFG010000164.1:0-2147 GCA_964436925.1 uncultured Bacteroides sp.
CAGGTACGTTGCTCATGGCTTTGAGCCACCAAATCGGCGAAGACCGCTGCACCATTTTCTCTCAAGATATTTCGCAGCGAAGCAATAAAATGTTGAAGCTAAACCTCTTGCTCAACGGTTTGGTTTCATCTCTTGATAATGCCATCCAAGGTGATACTCTTGTAGCTCCGTATCACAAAAGCGATGACGGACAGAAACTGCGTCAATTTGACTTCGTTGTTTCTAACCCTCCTTTCAAAATGGACTTCTCAGATACACGTGAGAAGATTGCAGCCATGCCTGCTCGTTTCTGGGCAGGAGTGCCAAACGTTCCTGCTAAGAAAAAGGAGAGTATGGCTATCTATACCTGTTTTATTCAACACGTTATCAACTCAATCAAAGATGGCGGTAAGGGTGCGATTGTAATCCCTACAGGTTTTATTACCGCTAAGTCAGGTATTGAGAAGAAGATACTTCAGCACATTGTTGACAATAAGATTGTTTGGGGTGTTGTTTCAATGCCTTCAAACGTGTTTGCAAACACAGGTACCAATGTGTCTGTTTTATTCTTTGACAAGTCACACGATGCAAACGAAGTAATCTTGATTGATGCCTCAAAACTTGGCGAAGACTACAAAGAGGATAACCTCCAAAAGCACCGTCTGAGCGACGATGACGTTAACAAGATTGTCAACACCTTCCGCAATCGTATAGCAGAGGACGGGTTCTCAGTAACAGTGTCTTACGATGAAGTCAAAGAGAAAGGCTATTCGCTTTCAGCAGGTCAATACTTCGACATCAAGATTGACTACGTTGATATTACCGAAGACGAGTTTAACAATCGGATGGCTGAATACAAGAGCAATCTATCTGAAATGTTTGCAGAAAGCCATCGTCTTGAAGCCGAGATTATGCAGCAGCTTGATAGTCTAAAATTCAACAAGTAAGCAGTATGAGCAAATCTATCAGTATAATAGACGAAGATTATAAACAGTGGATTCAAGAACTGAAGACACGCTATCGCAGTAGCCAAATTAAAGCCGCAGTCAAGGTGAACCAAGAGGTTTTGCAATACTATTGGGAGCTTGGTCGTGATATTGTGGAAAAGCACGTAGAATCACGCTGGGGTGATAAAATTATAAATGTTCTGTCCGTTGATTTAAAACGAGAATTGCCGGAGGCTACCGGTCTTTCAAGAACAAACCTGTATTACGCAAAAAAGTTTTATCTATTGTATCATCAAATCGTCCCACAAGTTGTTGGACAATTTGATGAAAATCATGAAAGTGCTGAAAACGAGAGAGATATAATTGTCCAACAACTTGTTGGACAATTACAAAACGATATTTTCTCAATTCCGTGGGGGCATCATATTCGTATTATGGATAAGTGTTCCGATTCTTATGATAAGGCCATTTTTTACGTCCATGAGACATTAAAAAATGGCTGGAGTCGAAATGTACTTCTCAATATGCTTGACTCAAACCTCTACGAACGTCAAGGTAAAGCTCTTACTAACTTCAAACAAACTCTACCGGACATCACTAGCGAATTGGCTCAGGAACTCACCAAGGATCCTTACGATTTCGCTTTCACCGGAATAACCAAAACTTATAATGAGCGCCTTCTGAAAGATGCGTTGCTCAATAACATTTCAAGGTTTCTGATGGAGTTAGGCACCGGATTTGCTTATGTCGGCAGAGAGTATCGCTTACAGATTGGTGAAACAGAGAACTTCATTGACCTTCTATTTTACAACTTGAAATTACGATGCTATGTCGTTATTGAAGTCAAAATTAGAGACTTCTCATCGTCAGACATAGGTCAGCTCGGCAGTTACGTGGTTGCTTGCAATCACATTCTTAGAGAGGAAGGTAAAGATAATCCGACAATTGGATTGCTAATTTGTAAAAGCAAAGACAGCACATTGGCGCAATACGCGTTAGAATCATCTACGCAACCAATCGGAATATCAGAGTATGAGTTGGAACGCTTTTATCCTGAAAAAATTGAAGGCATCATGCCCACAATCGAGGAACTGGAAGCAAAATTGGATGACGAAAAAGAAAAATAGGAATAATATGGATAAAATTTCTCCGGCATATTCAATGAAGTTAATTCAACGCATCAATGATAGATTATTTGAGCTATATTCAAGTTATGAAAAT
>CAYTFG010000165.1:0-2083 GCA_964436925.1 uncultured Bacteroides sp.
TAAGCATTATACGGCAATCCACCATCCTCACCAACCGGAAATATCTACTGACCCAGTTCTTGACGCATTGAAATCTGACAGTTCCCAAAATCACAGTTAAGACAGTTGCAATGGTTTGGTACCCACGCTTTTGTATAAGTATGTTCGACACCCGCGTACCAGCCGAACACCGTAACAACCATGTAATTATGGCAAAAAAAGACTATGTCCTTCGCGATGTGTATAGCAAATGGCTTCCGGAAAATGGCATAGGCCAATCCGCAGTGCCAAACTACGAGACTGCTCTATCCAATTTTATAGAGCCAACTACAAACGAGAAGTATGTAGATATTATTGGGTCATTTGTGCTTAGTCACAATGTAGCCGAAGCTCTCTTCTACCTTGATGAGTTGGAGTCGAACTACATCAAATCTGCAACAAACAAAAATCTCGGTTCTTGGTTTAATAAGTACCGTGATTTTATTATGTCATGCATCGTGACATATCCGACATCAGCGGCAACAACTATCATTCTTACGCCTGTTACACTGGATCGACTCAGAAAGAAGGTTACAAAAGGGAGTATACAAGGTCTAAACAGCCAGTTTGATGCCATGTTCCCTCTCATTGCAACAGTAGGGGTTGAGAAATTCATTAGGCTTGCCATAGAACACTCTATCTTTTTCGGTGAAGGGGAGACTGCCACACGTTTTAATGATATGACCAATGCGCTAAATGTTGGCGCGCTGCTCTGCGCAAGAAAGAGCCAAGATCCTACCTTACAGCAAAATAACAATGGCGCGCTGTGGTATGTTGACCAGCATCAAGGCCCTATCTGCCCAATTAGATTAGACCCAAATGGCAATGCAAGGGTTAATCAGATGATTAACAACATCTTTGGCTATGGTCAGCCGATTACAAAATTCTTCCAGAACTACGTTATATCGCATATTTGGGGGAATGCATTCGATCCTCGCTACTTTACCAGCCTATGGAATTTAGTATTGGTGCCTGCTTGGGCAAACCATTTACTCGATAAATCAAGCGCTGAGGATGGCTCTGTTGCTAAAAAACTGTTAGACACAATGAAGGCAATCTGCACCGTATATTATAAAATGTCAAATTTGCCTTGGAGTAGTAGTCCTAAATGGATGACTCAACCCATCGACCCTAGGACTCAAAAGCCAAACGACGTTATCAGAGGTACGTATACCATTAAGGTGTTGCGCCCTTGTAATGACAATGCGGCCGGCGAAATAGATCTGGTAACAATTACGGTCTAATTTTCAACAATAAGAGGCAGCCGAAACGCTTGAAAGGGAGTAGGCAACTTTTTTTACAACATTATTAATTAGTAGACAATGTGTAGGATTCATGTTGGAGAGCTGGTAGAGAGTGTGTTCCGAGAGTTGCAGGAGGAACACCCCGAGTACACGGTGATATGGCTTGCCGAGAAGATGTATTGTGGGCGCCGAAATATTTATAATATTTTTGAGCGGTCAACCCTTGACACTAACTTGTTGACACGCCTAAGCATGGTGTTGCATCATAATTTCTATGATGACTTGCGCAAAAAGCTTGACGAAGAATTGAGGAACGAACAGCGTCAGGGCAATGTTATCGGCTTTATTACCGCAATTCAACCGGTCGTTGCACAGCGTGGCTTGTGGTGTGCCGAAGTAATACCCGGTGAATTCGATGAAAACGGTGAGCCAAAAATCGCCTTGCGTCAATTCCAGCGCGAGGAACTCATCAGAAAGTGCGAGGAAATTGACAAAATGCTTCTCGCATAGCACAATTAATACCCCGTTCACACATCGTGAACGGGGTATTTGCTATAAAATATGCTATGTGAGAATATATTAGACACACAAATTTAGTAAATAATCAGTCGAACGATATTATCTTTGCCCCAAAAAAAGGAGGAAGCCGAAACGCTTGAAAGGGAGTAGGCAAAATCACAAAAATTTTGGCTATATGAAACAAGAAGACAAAGACCATTTGCTCAATGACAGAGGCTTGTCACCTGAGCAACAAGAAGAGGTTAGGGGCTTGTTCGCTCGCCTTGACTTGATGGGCGTTGAATATCGTCCGCTCTCGTTCC
>CAYTFG010000166.1:0-2057 GCA_964436925.1 uncultured Bacteroides sp.
GAGCTTCCACCCATCATGTCAATGTTCTCTTGTCTCATTCGACACTGCAAAATTACAACCGCCACGCGCCGAAAACCCGAACATCCAACCTTTAATAACTTTTTAACACACATAAAAAGGCGCAACCGATTGACGGCCACGCCCTTATGACTGAAATTTTTTTCAAAAATTATTTCAACAGAGAAACCCTTACACGCTTATTTTTAAGCTTCAAAGGCTGTAACTGCTTGATTATCTGCATCGCAGAGTCAGCAGGCACAGCAACTATCGCATAATGGTCACTCACGATGATGCGACCAACTGCCGATGCTTCAACGTCGGTATTTTTTATCACATACCCCGCAACATCGCCGCGCGAAATCTTCTCTTTTTTACCTGCATTAATGTAAAGTGTTGCAATAGAAGACTTTATCGGATTCTCCGAACGACCTGACGGCACCCATTCTCGGTCATACTCGATATATTCCGGCACATTTTCGCCCTCAGCCGTGATGACATAAACCGTGCCCGTCGCGTCAACACGAGCCGTGCGCCCGTTGCGGTGAGTCCAATTCTCCTGAGACACAGGCAGATGATAGTGTATTACTGCGCTAACTGCTTCTATATCAAGCCCGCGCGCTCCCAGGTCGGTTGACACCAAAATCGGCGTCGTCCCATTTGACAGCAAGTTGATGGCTATTTCTCGTTCCTGCTGGTCCAGACCGCCATGGTACAATCCCACGGGAAATCCATTGTCAACCAGGTGATTATACACTCGTTCAGCCGACTCACGATGATTTACAAACAAAATAACCTTATTTCCGTCATCCAGCGCGCCAATCAAGTCTGTTGCCGTCTGTAATTTATCACGTAACGGGCTGGGTACGTGCACGATATCTATTCGCGAACGTGGCGACTCAACCTTCGTCGTATAGTCTAACGTCAACGGATTCACCAACTTAACAAAATCTGGCATCTCCACGATTTTTGTCGCCGAGGTCAACACGATGGTCGACAAATGCTTCATCCGTCTCACAACCTTCCGCATTTCCTCGTGGAATCCGAGTTCCAACGACTTGTCATATTCGTCAAGAACAAGTGTCTCTACATCAGCTAGTTCCACCTGTCCGCGATTGATATGATCCAGCAATCGTCCCGGTGTAGCTATGATGATATCCGGCGTGACACTCAGCGAGTTAACTTCATCTCTCATTGAGTGACCGCCATAAAAAGCAACTGTCTTGTAGCCCGTCGCCAAGACTCTCACTACGTCATAAATTTGAATTACCAACTCTCGCGACGGTGCGATAACTACCGCTTGCACAGCTCCTTGCGGTCTCCCGAGGCTCCTCAACAACGGTATCGAAAACGCCACAGTTTTTCCACTCCCCGTGGGCGCCAATAGCACCACATGACGCGACCGTCCCGAATTGACTGCCGACACAACTGCCTGCTGCATCTCGTTCAATTCCTTAATTCCCAGTCGGTTGGTTATATTTGCTAGTATTTCCTTCTCTTTCATAATTCAACTACAAATTTACTAACAATTTTCTAACAAATTACTATCCCATTTTGTTAATCCCCTCTCAATTAGTGATTTTTGTGGGTAACTATTTTTGATTACTTCATCCGACGTATGCCATCCTTTTAACAATTTATACTACCTACTTTTTACAAGCCCTATTACTTTAATACTCATTAAGATAACTTTGTTGTGCCGTGTAAATTGTAATATTTATTCACTAAAATCTACCCATTTTTGATTAATCACTTCTAGTGATTCTTCCTCCTTAAAATTCATTGATTTTGAGTATTTTATGTGAATTTTTTAGGCTCTAACTTTGCACCAATCAAAAAATAATTAAAAATTGACAATGAATAAAAGCCTGCAAACACTTCTACTATCGCTCGCTATTGCCGCCCCTATGGCTGGCGCTGCTGACTTCGCTCAGCACGCTGATACTGCCGGTTACAAGCAATTTCGCATCGGCGGTTATGGCGAAATGGTGGCCAATTTCAAAGATTATGGCATCAACCGTCTTGACGGTACCAGCGATGGTAACGTCAAAACTCATCGC
>CAYTFG010000167.1:0-2056 GCA_964436925.1 uncultured Bacteroides sp.
CCACGCCCTCGTCAGCTACTATTTTAACTACATTGTGCTTCATCTTAATGTTTTTCGCAAAGGTAACGTGACGTTTAGGAAAGAATCGTTTGTATCTGCATTAATTAACGTTAAATCATATCAAATATTTCAGAAGATTCAGCAAAATTAAGAGTAGTGGGTAGCAAATGGGGTAGTTTGGGCTATAAAAAGCCAGCGAGACAAACAAATCCACTTTATTACTCGCATATAGATTATGCGTAAAAAGACAGTGATTTATATCGTAACGATCGCTTTGGGAGCAAGTTTAGCTAAAGCGATTTCATACGCATTAAGAGCTGTGATGATACAGGCTCCGGCCATAACAATCCAAGCGACAACGCGATAATCAATTGTCAGATTGCTGATGTGCAGGTGCGGAAGTGAAACGCTGACCGTAGAAATCCAGTTCGCGATTAACTGGAATAACAATGTTAGGATAACACCCATTACAAAACCGCTTACTGCTGCTATGACAACAGCAAGTTTGTTGCGTTTTTTCAGTGCAATATCATGTTGCTTCAGTATTTCAACCATCTCCATATTCTTTTGTAGTTTAGTCATAAACTGAGAAGATGATGACAATTCGGGTTGAAAATCATTGAATAAGTTTCTTAATTTATCGTCTTCCATAATTTTCAGAGTTATGAGTTTGACAATAATCCCCTGAGGTGGTTTCGTCCCCTCGACAGATGCTGCTTGACCGCATCCTGCGTGGTTTCTTCAATTTCAGCTATTTCTTTTATGGAGTAGCCCTCCATGTAGAACAGCAGAACCGAAGTTCTCTCCTTGCCCGGCAGTTTGTTTAATGCCATGTATAATTCCTGGTAGCGAAATTGAGAGTCTGTTGAGTCGGCAGACGAGATATTTCGCGCTTCATCATAATCGGCAAAAACTCTTTCAGAGCGTTTATGATTGATAAATGTATTATAGCCGATTTTGAATATCCAGGCATTGAATTTTTCAGGATTGTGAAGAGTATCACAGGAAAGAAAAGCTTTGATATAAGCATTTTGCGCTATATCATCAGCGAGCGCAGCATCTCCGCAGCAAAGGGCCACAAGAAAGCGTCGGAACGCCTTCTGTGTACCCTCCACGTGTTTTATGAATTGCTCGCGGGTCATCGTGCTACTTCGCTTCAGAAGAATCTATTTGCTTGCGAGTTACTTTCCAAACAATCAAATAACTGATGCCGATTGCGAGCGATATGCCCCCAAATATGAAGGGAACGGTGACGGGATCAGCGCTGAACTCCGCGCCGGTAATGGAGTTTACGAAACCCACGATTGCGAGAGCAATGCCAATGAGTGAGAATATACAACCACGAAGCAAACGGAGATTTAGGATTTCGCGAGCGGTCTTCTGCGGTTTCTTCAGAGACTCTATGAGTTTGTCAGTGTCAACATCCTTGTTGGCCTCGATAGCCTTGATGATGATTTGGGCTCGTTTGTTCTCACTGTTCATCTTAGCGCGAGAAGTGATGAGAACGATTGCGACGGGAAGAACCACGCAAACGAAGATGGGAACTAAAGTTTTAACTAAAATTGATTCTAATTCCATGATTATATGTCTTTACGTTGTTTTTTACTGTTGTTGTCTTTGAGACGTCTCGTATGTAAGACACAACCCGAAAACCAAAGGTGACATAAACATCTAAATTTTTCAAAAAAAATTTATGCCTATATGTAGTAGCATTAGAATCATGTTTTAAATTGGCATAATTTCATCTACAGAGGTTTATCTTGCAACGTCTCTTCCCTCTCCTTAAACTTCGGCTCAAGTTTATGGAGATTTTCGGCAATATAGACATTCACTCCGGCAAAAATAATAGCCATGAAGATGCCGGCTATTCCAAGATGATTAGGAGTTAAATCTTCATGTACCAACTTCACGGCACCGGTTGCAATAGCCAGTAATGCACCAATGAACATCACAATGGCAATGCTCCAAAATATTTTCCGTTGGTTACGGCGTTTGAGACCTATCAAAACAATGAGCATTGCTATCAACTCGAAGGCGACGAAGCCCAGTACTATCC
>CAYTFG010000168.1:0-2020 GCA_964436925.1 uncultured Bacteroides sp.
TTGAATCTAAGCTCATAAATTTATTTTTTTTGTGACGTTCTTTCTTCGCGGCTTCGAGGTGACCGCTTGAGTATGAAGTAGATAGTTATTAATAGTCCGGTTATGATAACAAAGTAAGTCCATCTGAAATCGAGCGGTACCATGAAGAATCCGCAATTGATAACCAGCTGAACTACTGAATAATATATCGCTATTTTATAATGCTGAATATTCCATTGATTTGCCAATACTTGGTACAAGTGATGACGGTGGGAGGTCAAAATGTTCTCACCACGGAATAAACGTTGCAAAATGGTCAACACCGCATCAACAGCATAGACAATCAGGAAAACGACACACGAAAGGTCGTGGGTGCCTTCCAAGACCTTGTATAGCAAGCACAAGATGACAAATCCAACGCCAATTGAGCCTACATCGCCTGAAAAACATATAGCCACTTTGCGCCAATTGAAGAACGCAAATACCACGGTAGCAATCAGTAACGCATAAACGATGTCGATGTATTGCTCCATTCCCGGCACGCGGTAGAAGCAATATTGCAGCGTGGACAGCGTGACAATCGTGTACCCTGCCATCAAGCCGTTGATACCGTCCATGAAATTATAGGCATTGATGAATCCAACACCGCAAATCAGTATCAAGACATACCAATTGAAGGTGTGGGGTGTTGCCAGAAATCCAAAAATAAGTGCCACTACGGCAATGTGTACCAGCAATCTAAAGGCTGCAGGCAAGTCAATGAGGTCATCGATGAAGCTGACAATTGCGAGCACAGTTGCGCCAATAATCACCGTCATCCCATAATGGCTGAAAATAAAGCCATTATAGATGGAGCAAATCAGTAACGCAATGTAAAATACAATTCCGCCACCCGAAATTGTGGATACGCTGTGAGAGGAACGTATTGTGGGTAAGCTCATTATCTTAAATCGCCTTGCAATCTTGATATAGCTCACTTCACACACCGCCAAGATGATTAGCAACGTTATGCTCTCAATTAGCCCCATAACCGTGATGTGGTTTTTTATGACAAATCGAGTGTTTGTCTATTTATAATTCTCAATATACCAACTATATAGACGTTTTATACCGTCTTCAATTTCAACTGTGTGATGCCATCCGAGAGAATGTAATTTGCTGACATCGGTGAGTTTACGCATTGTGCCATCGGGCTTTGTGCTATCCCATTTTATCTCACCGGCATAACCCACTTCAGCCTTTATCAAATTGGCTACCTGCGCGATTGTCAGCTCTTTGCCTGAGCCGATGTTGATGTGACAGTTGCGCACATCGGGGCCCTCACCTCTGACGTCATCAAAGGAGATATTTTCCAAGATATGCACTGACGCATCAGCCATATCCTCGCTCCACAAGAATTCTCTCAAGGGCGTGCCGGTGCCCCACAATTCGAGGCGGTCAGCATATATTCCGAATCGGCCGAGAACAGCGGTAATTTCCTCATTATCAGCGGCGTTTTGGTCAAAATTGCTGATTGGAAGCGCTGTCAAGTCCTTGCGTATTGCATCAAAGTTGTTCTCATTCAGCAATTTAGCCAAATGCATCTTGCGAATCATCGCAGGCAACACGTGGCTGTTTTCCAAATGGAAATTGTCACGCGGGCCATATAAATTGGTCGGCATCACTGCGATATAGTTTGTGCCATATTGGAGATTGAAGCTTTCACACATCTTCAAACCGGCAATTTTGGCAATCGCATATGGCTCATTTGTGTACTCAAGTTCGGAGGTCAACAGGGCATCCTCGGTCATGGGTTGCGGTGCATTTTTGGGGTAAATACAAGTGCTGCCCAAGAACAAAAGCTTCTTCACGTTGTGGCGCCAAGACTCCCCTATTACATTTTGCTGAATCTGAAGGTTTTGGTAGATAAAATCAGCGCGATAACGACTGTTGGCGATGATACCACCCACATGAGCAGCTGCCAAAATCACATATTCAGGTTGCTCGGCATCAAAAAAATTTCTTACGGCTACGCCATCAAGTAAATCCAGTTCGGCATGTG
>CAYTFG010000169.1:0-2005 GCA_964436925.1 uncultured Bacteroides sp.
CGTGGCAGAGAACTCTTAGTCTCTTTCTCTTTTACTAACTAACCCCCATAAAATCCCCTGATTTTCACCGCTATACTTAAGATTATCAATTTTTGTTGCGGTTTGCGAATTATTTCGTAACTTTGCATTAATATCTATAAATCACAAGTCAATCAACTAATTAAATATCAATTATAATTTATATGCGACGTCCTCATTTCATCATTGCAATACTATCAGCCTTATGTGGCCTTAGCGTTAACGCGACCGAAATTGAATCGACCGCAGGCAATTTAAGCACTCTTATCTCCGATCCTTCTACTGAAACAACACTTACAATTTCCGGCTCGGTTGATGCTTCCGACTTTTACTTCATTAATGAAAAAATGACAAGCCTCACCAAGCTAGACCTCAGCAAAGCATCTATTGTCAGCTACTCCGGCGATGCCATTTATGGTAGCTCTAACTATAACGCCGATGAAGTCCCTTATGGCGCCTTTGTGGGCAGCAATATCACTGACATTGTGTTACCCTCTAGCGGTAACATCACCATTAGCAATGGTGTATTTGCAGGTTCTTCAATCAAGTCCATAACTATTGGTAGCAACATAACTCTCACCGAATATGCTTTCATGGGTTGCAAAAACTTGACCGAAGTCACCCTTTCTCAAGCCACTGCCATCCCTGCATCTGCATTTGAGCACTGCACCGCTTTGACCGCTATCAACGGCGACGCCCTTGTCACCTCTATCGGTGACAAAGCTTTCAACGACTGCCCCGAGCTCAAAACATTTACCTTTGGCAAGGACCTCACCGCCATCGGCAACGAAGCTTTCCAAAACTCAGGATTGGAAACAATTGACCTTTCCGACGCATCATCGCTCACCACCATCGGTGACTGGTCTTTTGCCCATTGCTCGGCACTTAAGTCGGCAACCATTCCCGAAACTATTAAAAGCATTGGCATCGGCGCTTTCTTTGGCGACTCAGCCCTTGAAATTGCCACCTTGCCCGCAACGGTAACCGAAATACCTGACTATGCTTTCACCGGCGACTCAGCTCTTGACCTCGACAAAGTGTGGCACGAACACATCACCACTATCGGTCAATTTGCTCTCGCTAATATGGACAACGTGATGTACATCACTCTCCCTACCGGCCTCACCTACATTGGCGACAACGCTTTTGAGGACATGACCGGACTTGTCAGCATCAGCGCTATCACTCTCACCGACGTCCCCCAATTGGGACAAACCGTGTGGAACGGTGTTACCCAAAGCGAAGTTGAACTCAGAGTAATGGACAATGTGGCCGAATCATTTAAGGCTGCTGACCAATGGAAAGAATTCAACATCAGCATCACAACCACTACCGACAAAGACATCATCAAAGACAACAGCAACGCTGTTAAAGCATACTTTGACGACAAAACTCTCCACGTCATCTCTTCCAACAGCGACATCGTTGACGTGCGCGTATATGACATCTCAAGCCGTCAATACGCAATCCTCACCCCTCAATCCACCGCTGTTACCATTGATACCGCTGCCTGGAATGACAACATTTACATCGTATATGTTGCCCTCGCCGACGGCTCTCAATCAACAATTAAATTAGCTCGTAAATAACCAAGATTCAACTCCCTGCCCATGGGTAAAAACAAACTTAAGAAATTCAAGGATATGGAAACCATCTCTTGCGTGTTTCAATATCCTTTTGCTGTACTTCAAAGCCAAGGCTTCCCTATGCGCGGAAGCTGGCACAAAGACTTTTTCCACAACGACAACCCCATTGTCCTCGAGTTGGGCTGTGGTAAAGGCGAATATGCCGTGGGGCTCGCTCAACGATTCCCCGACAAAAACTTCATCGGCATCGACATCAAGGGCGCTCGCATGTGGACCGGCGCTTCTCAAGCCCGTGACCTCCAACTAGATAACGTCGCTTTCCTGCGCACTAACATTGAGCTTCTCCCCCACTTTTTTGCCCCGGGTGAAGTTAGCGAAATTTGGATTACATTCCCCGACCC
>CAYTFG010000170.1:0-1957 GCA_964436925.1 uncultured Bacteroides sp.
AAATATGTAGGTAATATAATGGGTATTAAACCATTAACGTTGGTCTGATGTGATGCCCCACAATCGGCGGCCTACGGACGCCGTCGTCTGATGCGACATAACCCCCAGCGGCGAATGTTCGTTCGGATTCGCCCTTACGGGCTTTCCTCGCTCCATTCTTCGCTGGGGGCTATGCCAAAATCATCGTCCTGCGGACGACGTCCGCGCGCCGCTGGTGGCTCCCAATGAGTCAAAGGATCGCCCAAGAGGCTGTTGCAATACCTCAATTTCAGCTAAATTGCATTTTGTAACTAACTGATAATCAGTCGATGTCATTTTGATAGTAATGGGATTTTAGAGGTATTGCAACAGCCTCTACAAGTTCTTTATCAACGAATTACGAACGATAAGGACAAGATTGTATGCCAGCATCTTCGAAGCGGAAAGACAAGAGAATTATTCCGAAACAGTCTCCTTGTGAGCAAGTTTAGCTAAAGCGATTTCATACGCATTAAGAGCGGTGATGATACATACTCCGGCCATAACAATCCCACCGACAAAACTATAATCAATTGTCAGATTGCTGATGTGCAGGTGCGGGAGTGATACACTGAACGTCGAAACCCAGTTCGTGATTAACGGGAATAACAAGGTTAGGATAACACCCATTACAAAACCGCTCACCGCGGCTATGACAACAGCAAGTTTGTTGCGCTTTTTCAGCGCAATATCATGTTGCTTCAGGATTTCAACCATCTCCATATTCTTTTGTAGTTTAGTCATAAACTGAGAAGATGATGACAATTCGGGTTGAAAATCATTGAATAAATTTCTTAATTTATCGTCCTCCATAATTTTCAGAGTTATGAGTTTGACAATAATCCCCTGAGATGGTTCCGCCCTCGCGACAGGTGCTGCTTAACTGCATTCTGCGTAGTTTCTTCAATTTCAGCTATTTCCTTTATGGAGTAGCCCTCCATGTAGAACAGCAGAACCGAGGTTCTCTCCTTGCCCGGCAGTTTGTTTAATGCCATGTATAATTCCTGGTAGCGAAATTGAGAGTCTGTTGAGTCGGCAGACGAGATATTTCGCGCTTCATCATAATCGGCAAAAACTCTTTCAGAGCGTTTATGATTGATAAATGTGTTATAGCCGATTTTGAATATCCAGGCATTGAATTTTTCAGGATTGAGGAGTGTATCACAGGACAGAAAAGCTTTGATATAAGCATTTTGCGCTATATCGTCAGCGAGCGCAGCATCTCCGCAGCAAAGGGCCACAAGAAAGCGTCGGAACGCCTTCTGTGTACCCTCCACCTGTTTTATGAATTGCTCACGAGTCATCGTGTTACTTTTCTGCAGAAGAATCTATTTGTTTGCGGGTTACTTCCCAAACAATCAAATAACTGATACCGATTGCGAGCGATATGCCCCCGAATATGAAAGGAACGGTGACGGCATCAGCGTTGAAATCTGAACCGGTAATGGAGTTTACGAAACCCGCGAATGCGAGAGCAATGCCAATGAGTGAGAAGATACAACCACGAAGCAAACGGAGATTTAGGATTTCGCGAGCGGTCTTCTGCGGTTTCTTCAGAGACTCTATGAGTTTGTCAGTGTCAACATCCTTGTTGGCCTCGATGGCCTTGAGGATGATTTGGGCTCGTTTGTTCTCACCGTTCATCTTAGCACGAGAGGTGATGAGAACGATTGCGACGGGAAGAACCACGCAAATGAAGATGGGAACTAAAGTTTTAACTAAAATTGATTCTAATTCCATGATGATATGTTTTTAATGTTGTTGTCTTTGAGACATCTCGTATATAAGACACAACTCGCCCCCCAAAGGTAACATCAACATCTAAATTTTTTTGTGAATTCTGCGTAATCGGGCGGCGCAGGCCGCCCAAAATCTGCGAAATGGGAAAATCTGTGTAATCTGCGGAATCTGTGTGAGACCCGTTTAGTGAAAAGGGTAA
>CAYTFG010000171.1:0-1758 GCA_964436925.1 uncultured Bacteroides sp.
ATTTATTTTATAACGTCACAAAATTATATTTATTATCTATATGTTCAAAATTTTGGCGGAAATTTTAGGGCGGAGATGGCAATACAAGCCAATGATAAACGTTAAATAAAATAATATACTTTAGAATTATATCTAGATATTTAAACTATTGTCGTAAATTTGTACAATAGAATTTATCATAGCTATGTTTTTTTCATTTGAACTATCAATCATTACAATAATAGCAATATCAGTTGCATTCTTATGCGTAGTATTTTTACTTGCTTTCTACTGCCCTCGCGTCAATAGAGTGGCAAAATATCAGGCCTCACAAGTCAAAGAGGATGAAGACAATGGCTTTGTGGACCCCACAACTCTACCGCAAGCATCAGTAATCATTTATGCACAAGACCAAACAGAAAACTTGGCAGCACTGCTACCCGACGTTCTTGGACAAGACTATCCGGCAGGATTTGAAGTAATTGTCGTAAATGAAGGTGAGTCAGATTCAACAAGTGACTTGGTCAACCAACTGGAACTGCAACACCGCAATCTGTATCTGACATTTACACCTGAAGGGGCACGTAATCTCAGCCGCAAAAAGCTGGCACTTACTCTCGGCATCAAGGCCGCACGTTATCCGGTGGTTGTAATTACAAATGCTAATGTACGCCTAAATTCAGACCGCTGGTTGCAATTGATGACACGCCACTTTAACGAAGGAAAAGATGTAGTTATCGGGGCATCAGCCATTGACATCAACGATGATAACCGCATGGGCAAACGCCGTCGCGCATTTGACCGCGTCATTCAAGCCGTCATCTATTTATCAGCAGCAATCGGCCACAAGCCATACCGCGGTGACGGGTTCAATATCGCATATCGCCGCGATTTGTTCTTTGCCAACAAAGGGTTCTCGAGCGCACTAAACCTCCACTACGGAGATGACGATATATTTATTAATGAGATTGTTACAAGCGACAATACAGCCGTTGAGCTAACACCCGAATCAATAACAATACCCAAATTTTACAATCAAGCACGCGCTCACAAAGAGCTGAAGCTCAGATATAATTTCACAGGGAAATTTATCAAGAAAGCTTCACCGCGATTCTTTGGGTTCAGTTCGTTAATGATGTGGTTGTGGCTGGCAGCATCGGTGGTTGCAATAGTGTTTTCACTACCGAATTTAGTGCCGACAATAGCAGTAGTAGTTCTCATGCTGGCGATGTGGATACCAATCGTGATGATATGGCGCAAAGCGATGAAGGCATTGTGCTCACGCAAGTTACTATTTAGCTTGCCATGGCTTGTACTCACCCGCCCTATCGCAAACTTCCTTTATCGCATCAAGGGATGGCGCACACGCGGTCGCAATTACACTTGGCAACGATAAAGCGCCATTACCAATTGTAGGTTACCGAGACTGAAGCCATTTCAGCCGAAATGGGTGGTGTCAACTTAGCTATCGTGATAGAGCCGCCTGTGATAGCCGGAAATTGGGCTAACAAGCTGCAACGCAAGCGATAGATAAAATTTTCAAGTAATTTAGAGGGAACAGCATTGACTTGCTTGATGATGTCAACAACTTGGGCATAATTGAGCGTATCTTCCACGTTATCTGACATCATAGCTTTTTCAATAGGATAAAAAAGCTCAACGGAAATCTCAAATGTATTTCCGTTGATTCTTTCTTGTTCCATAACGCCGTGAAATCCTTGAAGGACAAGGCGATTAACTGCAATTATTGCGTTAGACATGGGGATTATGGGGCTATTT
>CAYTFG010000172.1:0-1721 GCA_964436925.1 uncultured Bacteroides sp.
ATGATTTGCCTCAGTTCGAGAAGTCAATTCGCGTGATAAAATTTTACGAAACGCTACATCAAAATGCCGGAAATGTCATCGGCTACGGTCACGTCATCCAACCCGGCGAACCATACCATCGCAATGCCAATCTCACCGAAGCCCAAGCCGATGCCTTGCTCCGTTCCGATCTCACCAAACTCTGCCGCATCTTCGCCTCCTACGGCTCCTCTATGTACCTCCTCGCCACACTTGCCTACAACATAGGCCCCGAGAAAGTAATCCGTAGCGAAATGTTCCAACGGTTGAAAACCGGTGAGACCATTTCCGCGACTGATTACCTCTCGTTTTGCCGATACAAGGGTAGAGTACACCCAGGCATCCGTCGCCGCCGCTACGTTGAATACACCTTATTGTCGTCATAATCCGTTAGATAAACTAAATACCAACCATATAGGAATATATAAGAGCAACATTTCAAAACAATGGCAACAGTAAAACTTAAATTTAGAGCATCAACCGTGAAAGGCAAGTCCGGTGTTCTCTACTACCAAATTATTCAACAGCGTGTTACCCGCCAAATCCCTACAGACTATCGCATTTCAGCCGACCAATGGGATGAAGTTAATCAAATTGTTCTCAATCACGAGGTCCGTAACAAAACTCAAAATGATATCGAACTTATATCCAGAATTATCCAACAGTTCGATGAGTTGGCAGAAGCATATACCGCAGATGATATTGTAGCGAAATACACGGCAGACAGACAACAATACACATTATTCAATTATATGCCGAAAATGGCTGTGTGGCGCAAACAGTTGGGTAATACCAAAACAGCAGAGGGATATATCTGTGCATTGAATAGCTTTAAACGGTTCCGCCAAAATGAAGACCTTACACTCGATGAAATCAACGCCACTATGATGGAGGAATATCAGGCATGGCTCAAAAGCAACAATCTCGCGCCCAATACCATCTCTTTCTATATGCGCAAACTTCGCGCCACGTATAATCAGGCTGTCGAAGACGAGCTTATCTTCGACAAAAAGCCGTTCAAACGCGTATTCACCGGGACGGAAAAGACGAAGAAGCGAGCATTACCGCTAAATGAATTGTCAAAAGTCAAGAATATTGACTTGTCAGACAATCCGGCGAGAGAGTTTGCGCGCGATATGTTCATGCTGAGTTTCTATCTTCGAGGCATGGCATTCGTTGACATGGCGTTCCTTAAGAAATCGGATCTGCAGAGTGGGGTAGTGACGTATCGCCGCCATAAGACAAATCAACAAATACAAGTGCAGTGGACCGATGAGATGCAGCAAATCCTGGATAAGTACCGGACAAAGGATAGCAAATATCTTCTGCCCATTATCCCTGCAGATTGCGATGATGAGCGCAAGGCATACACCAACCGCGGTCATGCCATTAACTACCACCTAAAGAAACTTGGAGAACAGCTAAACATTAGCTTGAAATTCACTTTCTATACCAGTCGCCACAGTTGGTCGACCGTTGCACGTGATAAAGGAGTAGCAATAAGCGTAATCAGCGAAGGGTTGGGCCATGAAAGTGAACGCACTACACGAATCTATCTCGCGTCTCTTGACTCATCCGTGATAGACAATGCAAACAAAATGATTATTCAGGCGGTATAAACTGGCAGAATTGTTGAGCAAAACGTAGTTCTCCCCTAATAGGAGATGTTGCAATTTTACAATGGTCTGATAAACATGGAGATA
>CAYTFG010000173.1:0-1503 GCA_964436925.1 uncultured Bacteroides sp.
CATCATTTAGTTCTTTGCGAATGTCACGCAACGCTTCAACCCAATCACCGGGTATGAATGTTTCAATTACGTCATTTAGTTTCATTTCTTGTCATTTTCGTCATCCAGTTTTGCTTCCAGTTCCTCAATTGTGGGCATGATGCCTTCGATTTTTTCAGGATAGAAGCGTTCCAATTCATACTCTGATATTCCGATTGGTTGCGTAGATGATTCTAACGCATATTGCGCCAATGTGCTGTCTTTGCTTTTACAAATTAGCAATCCAATTGTCGGATTATCTTTACCTTCCTCTCTAAGAATGTGATTGCAAGCAACTACGTAACTGCCGAGCTGACCTATGTCTGACGATGAGAAGTCTCTAATTTTGACTTCAATAACGACATAGCATCGTAATTTTAGGTTGTAAAATAGAAGGTCAATGAAGTTCTCTGTTTCACCAATCTGTAAGCGATACTCTCTGCCGACATAAGCAAATCCGGTGCCTAACTCCATCAGAAACCTTGAAATGTTATTGAGCAACGCATCTTTCAGAAGGCGCTCATTATAAGTTTTGGTTATTCCGGTGAAAGCAAAGTCATAAGGATCCTTGGTGAGTTCCTGAGCCAATTCGCTGGTGATGTCCGGTAGAGTTTGTTTGAAGTTAGTAAGAGCTTTACCTTGACGTTCGTAGAGGTTTGAGTCAAGCATATTGAGAAGCACATTTCGACTCCAGCCTTGTTTTAATGTCTCATGGACGTAAAAAATAGCCTTATCATACGAATCTAAGCACTTATCCATAATACGAATATGATGCCCCCACGGAATTGAGAAAATATCGTTTTGTAATTGTCCAACAAGTTGTTGGACAATTATATCTCTCTCGTTTTCAGCACTTTCATGATTTTCATCAAATTGTCCAACAACTTGTGGGACGATTTGATGATACAATAGATAAAACTTTTTTGCGTAATACAGGTTTGTTCTTGAAAGACCGGTAGCCTCCGGTAATTCTCGTTTTAAATCAACGGACAGAACGTTTATAATTTTATCACCCCAGCGTGATTCTGCGTGCTTTTCCACAATATCACGGCCAAGTTCCCAGTAGTATAGCAAGACCTCTTGGTTTACCTTGACTGCGGCTTTAATTTGGCTACTGCGATAGCGTGTCTTCAGTTCTTGAATCCACTGTTTATAATCTTCGTCTATTATACTGATAGATTTGCTCATACTGCTTACTTGTTGAATTTTAGACTATCAAGTTGTTGCATAATCTCTGCTTCAAGACGATGGCTTTCTGCAAACATTTCAGTCAGATTGCTCTTATATTCAGCCATACGATTATTGAACTCGTCTTCGGTAATATCAACGTAGTCAATCTTGATGTCGAAGTATTGACCTGCTGAAAGCGAATAACCTTTCTCTTTGACTTCATCGTAAGACACTGTTACTGAGAACCCGTCCTCTGCGATACGATGTGCGAAAGCATTATTGACTACCTCACGAATTACCTCTTCATTAAAGAAC